>JAYVYB010000056.1:0-27052 GCA_043784625.1 Methylovirgula sp. | reverse complement strand
CCTAAAAATCCACAGGACAATAAAAATCTGTTGCTGGCGATTGGCCTGTCCACGGCAGTTCTGCTGGGCTGGAATTATTTTTACGCTGTTCCGCAAATGAACAAGCAAAAAGAAGCCGCTGCCTTGGCCACTGCCGCCTCTCCTGTGCCAGCCGCGGGGCAGGGACCAACAACGCCGGCAGTGTCCGGCACCCCCGGTGCCGCGCCCGCCACGGCAATAGCTGTGGAAACCGCAGTTCCGCGTGACCAAGCCTTGGCCAAAAGCCCGCGCGTGACCATTGATGCCCCGCGTCTGAAGGGTTCCATCGCGCTCAAGGGCGCGCGCATTGATGACGTGTCTCTGGTCAATTATCGTGAGACCATCGACCCGAAGTCACCGAATATCGTGCTGTTTCAGCCTTCCGGCGCGCCAAATCCGTATTATGCGGAATTTGGTTTTGCTGATCCGGCAGCAAAAATAGCGCTTCCGAATGCCGACTCGCTGTGGAGTTCTGACAAAACCAGCCTCACACCTGATAGTCCTGTGACTTTGAGCTTTGATAACGGCGCCGGTCTCACCTTCAAACGCACCATATCTATCGACCAAAATTACATGTTTGACGTGAAAGACAGCGTCGAAAACAAGGGCACTGAGGCGGTTTCGCTCTATCCTTATGCGCTGATCGCCCGCCGCAACATCCCGCTGCTGGCTGGATATGGCGCGCTGCATGAGGGACTTCTCGGTCTCGTTGGTGATTCCGGCATTCAAGAATTGACCTACACCGCCATCGAAAAGAAAGTTGCCGGTAAAGAAGTTAAAGAGGGAACCGGCGGCTGGCTCGGTTTCACCGATAAATATTGGGCGGCAGCGCTTATTCCGGCACAGGACAAGGCTTTTGCCGGAACGTTCTCGGCCTCGCAAGATGGCACCAAGAGCTACCAGACATCAACAATCACCAAAGACGCTTTGGTGATTGCGCCGCAGTCTACCGGCAGCGCTGAAACCCATTTGTTTGCCGGTGCCAAGGAAACGCAAACCATCGATGCCTATCAAGCCAAGATGGGCATCAAGAGCTTCGATCTGATGATAGACTGGGGCTGGTTCTATTTCATCACCAAGCCGCTGTTCCGCGTTATGGACTATATCTACAAGCTGATCGGCAATTTTGGCGTCGCTATTTTGTTGACCACAGTGCTTATCCGCCTGGTGTTGTTCCCGATTGCCAACCGCTCTTATCAATCCATGGCCAAAATGAAGCTGGTTCAGCCGCAAATGCAGGCGATCAAGGAAAAATTCCCTGACGACAAGCAGAAGCAGCAGCAAGCCATCATGGAGCTGTACAAGAAGGAAAAGATCAATCCCGTCTCCGGTTGTTTGCCGATGTTGATCCAGATTCCGATCTTTTTCGCACTCTATAAGGTGATTTTGGTCACCATCGAAATGCGCCACGCGCCGTTCTTCGGCTGGATTAAAGATTTGTCTGCGCCGGATCCAACCAGCGTTATGAACCTGTTTGGCCTGTTGCCCTTTGATCCGTCAATTTTGCCAGGCTTCCTGCACATCGGCATTTGGCCGCTGATCATGGGCGTGACCATGTTCCTGCAAATGAAGATGAATCCGGAGCCAACCGATCCGGTTCAGAAGCAGATGTTCACCTATATGCCAATCGTTTTCACATTCATGCTCGGCGCTTTTCCTGCCGGACTGGTGATCTATTGGACATGGAGCAACATCCTTTCGGTCTTGCAGCAGGGCTATATTTCCAAAAAAGCCGGTAACAAGATTGAGCTGTTCGACAATCTTAAAAAACTGTTTGTGAAATCCACGGCGTGAGTGAAATTGTTCCCGATCAGGCCCATGCGCCGGACTTTATCGAACTGGGCCGCAAGCTCTTCGCCGGGCCCTGTGAGTTCATCTGGGCAGCGGCAAAGTCTGACGGCTTGCCGCCGATAGGGCCGCCGGAAATCACCTTTGCCGGGCGCTCAAATGTCGGTAAATCGTCACTTATCAATGCGCTCACCGGGCGCAAAACCTTGGCACGCATCTCCAATACGCCGGGCCGCACCCAACAACTGAACTTTTTCGCGCTTGGCCCCACCGTTGAAACGGCGCGCATGCGCATCGTTGATATGCCGGGTTACGGCTATGCGGCGGTCAATAAAAGCAAAGTTGCATCGTGGAATGCGCTGCTCAAGGACTATCTGCGCGGTCGCTCGACCCTGCTGCGGGTTTACGTGCTGATAGATGGACGCCACGGCATCAAAGAAAATGACGCCGAAATGCTCGATATGCTCGACAAATCCGCCATGTCTTACCAGATCGTGCTGACCAAGCAGGATGAGGTGAAGGCATCGGAGCGCGAGGCCCGCATCGACCAAACCTTGGCTGCTTTGCGCAAGCGCCCGGCCGCTCACCCCGAGGTGATTTTCACCTCATCTGAAACAGGGGAGGGCGTGGCTGAGCTGCGCGGTGCCATTATGAAAATTTTGCATGAACGCGGCTAGCGCTGCAGACACTGAAACATTGCTAGCGTGGCAGACGCAAAAAGTTCGGCTCTATCGAGGCATATAATCGATTTTGCCGTTGCTTCATCTGTGTACGCCGCTTAATCTTCAACTTCAATTTGGGCGGAGTGTGAAATGTCAAAAATCTATGCCAGCGCAAAGGCTGCGCTCGACGGCTTGGTTAAAGACGGCATGATGGTGATGTCGGGCGGCTTCGGCCTCTGTGGCATACCGGAAGAGTTGATCATCGCGCTGCGCGATACCGGTGCCAAAAATCTCACCGTTGTTTCAAATAACGCGGGCGTAGATGGCATTGGCCTGAGCATTTTGCTGGAAACGCGCCAGATCAAGCGCATGATTTCGTCTTATGTCGGTGAAAACAAGCTTTTCGCCCAGCTTTATCTGGCTGGCGAACTCGAACTCGAATTTAACCCCCAGGGCACGCTGGCTGAGCGTATTCGCGCTGGCGGCGCTGGCATCCCCGGATTCTACACCAAAACCGGCGTTGGCACGCTGGTGGCTGAGGGTAAGCCCTCGCGCGATTTCAACGGCGAAACCTATATTATGGAAACCGGCCTCGTCGCTGACATTTCGATTGTTCACGCTTGGAAGGCCGATACCGAAGGTAATCTGGTGTTCCGCAAAACCGCCCGAAACTTTAACCCGATGATGGCCACCGCAGGCAAAGTCACAATTGTTCAGGTGGAACATCTGGTGCAGGCGGGCGAGATTGACCCGGATCATATCCACACGCCCGGTATTTTCGTTCAGCGCATCGTCCATGTGCCAAATCCGAAAAAGCACATCGAACAACGCACAATCCGTAACCGCGCTTAAGGAGCAAAATCAATGGCTTGGAATCGCGATCAAATGGCTGCCCGCGCCGCAAAAGAATTGCGTGACGGATTTTATGTCAATCTCGGCATCGGCATCCCCACACTGGTGTCCAATTACATTCCTGATGGCATGAACGTGCAGTTGCAATCAGAAAACGGTATGCTCGGCATGGGGCCGTTTCCGTTCGACAACGAAGTGGACGCCGACCTTATCAATGCCGGCAAACAGACGGTAACGGCGCTGCCAACCACCAGCTATTTTTCCAGCGCCGATAGCTTTGCCATGATCCGTGGCGGCCATATCGACCTTTCGATTTTGGGGGCAATGCAGGTGGCGCAAAATGGCGACCTCGCCAACTGGATGATCCCGGGCAAAATGGTCAAGGGCATGGGCGGCGCGATGGATCTGGTCGCGGGTGTCAAGCGCGTGGTTGTGCTGATGGAGCATGAAGCCAAGGGCGAATCGAAGCTGCTGAAGGCGTGTAACCTGCCGCTTACTGGACAGCGCGTGGTTGATATGGTGATCACCGATTTGGGCGTGTTCAATATCGACAAGAAGCACGGCGGCCTGACCCTGATCGAACTGGCCGACGGCGTGACCGAAGCTGAAATAAGGTCGAAGACCGAAGCGGATTATAAGGTGGGGCTTTAAGGCTCCGCCGGGATTGCGCGCTTCCCTCACCCTTTGGGAGAGGGCCAAGGTGAAGGCAAAAAGCGAAATTTGAAATGTCGCCAAATCAACCGCCTCTGCTCACCCGACGTGCCAGAGGAATGCGGCATGAACCAACAAGTGCTGAGCAAAAACTTTGGCAATCGTTACGCAATCAGAAGTTTCTGGGGTTAAAGTTCCGCAGACAGGTTCCAGTCGGTTCTTATATCGCTGATTTTCTTTGTTTTGATAAAATGTTGATCGTCGAAGCTGATGGCGATCAACATGGCGATAATAGTTATGATGCCAAACGAGATATGTGGTTGAAGTCTCAGGGCTTTATCGTGACGCGGTTTTCAAATCACGACATAATGCATGAAATTGAATCCGTGCTTGCAACAATTGCTCGCGAAGTTGGTTTGGTCTGGTAATTGGCCCTCATCCCAACCTTCTCCCAGGGGGAGAAGGGGCGGCGCGAGCAAATCCCCTCTCCCCCTGGGAGAGGGTGAGGGTGAGGGCTTTGCAGAGACGATAGAGTGAGAAGCTATTTTTATTTCAATTTCTTCGAGCTGTGAGCGCCACCAGTAAACCGCCGTCCGGAATAGAGTTAAAGCGTTGTGATCTGCACCGTAAGATAAGAATTCCCCATACTGATCCCGCGATATTCCTGCGCCTATCGTGTAAGTTTTTAAAATATTGTTTCGTTCCTTTTCAATAAATCCAAAAAATATCTCTTTTGAATCTGGTTCGGACTTCCAAGATAAGTATTTTTCAGTGATTACAACTTTGTGCCTTCCAGAAATTTTTGCGTCTACTTTAGCCAAAACATGACCAATGCATCTTAACAAAGCAGAGCCAGCAATCCAATTTCTCCGCCATTCCGGGTGTTCATCATCAATGTCGGAATTTTGAAAGTCAAACAGAATGCCGACACAATCGTAAAACGGCTCCCAAGCCTTCAGTGATTCAATTTTCTGCCGTTTTACAAAGATGTCGTTGGCGCTTTTGATCATTAAAACTCCACCACAGCCCGTATCGACTTGCCGTCGTGCATCAGGTCAAAGCCTTCGTTGATGCGCTCAAGCGGTAGCTTATGGGTGATGAGATCATCAATGTTGATCTTGCCTTCCATATACCAATCGACAATTTTCGGCACATCCGTGCGGCCGCGCGCGCCGCCAAACGCTGTGCCCTTCCACACCCGTCCGGTTACCAATTGGAACGGGCGGGTTGAAATTTCCGCGCCTGAGGGTGCAACACCGATGATAATGCTCTGGCCCCAGCCCTTGTGGCAACATTCCAGCGCCTGACGCATAACAGTGACATTGCCGGTGCAATCAAACGAATAATCCGCGCCGCCCTGCGTGAGCTCGACCAGATGCCCGACAATATCGCCCTTAATGTCCTTCGGATTGACGAAGTGGGTCATGCCAAACTTACGCGCCATCGCCTCGCGCTCGGGGTTGAGATCGACGCCGACAATCTGGGTTGCGCCTGCCATCCGCGCGCCCTGCAACACATTGAGGCCAATACCGCCGAGGCCGAACACCACCACGCGCGCGCCAACTTCAACGCCTGCCGTCCAGATCACCGCGCCAATGCCGGTGGTAACACCGCAGCCGATATAACAAACCTTATCAAACGGTGCGTCGGGGCGGATTTTTGCCACCGCGATTTCCGGCACCACAATGTGGTTGGAGAAGGTCGAGGTGCCCATGTAATGCGCCAGTTTTTTGCCTTCAAACGAAAAGCGGCTGGTGCCATCCGGCATCTGGCCGCGGCCCTGTGTGATGCGGATTTTCTGGCAAAGGTTGGTTTTGCGTGACAGGCAATAGTCACATTCGCGGCACTCTGGCGTGTAGAGCGGAATGACATGGTCGCCACGCTTGACAGAGGTTACGCCCGCGCCAACCTCAAGCACAATGCCCGCGCCCTCATGGCCCAATATACTGGGGAATATACCCTCGGCATCCGCGCCAGACAGAGTGTAGGCGTCGGTGTGGCAAATACCGGTGGCCTTGACTTCGATCAGCACCTCACCGGCGCGCGGCCCTTCGAGATCAACCTCAACAACCTGCAAGGGTTGACCAGCAGCAAAAGCGACAGCAGCGCGTGTTTTCATGTTCGGCGTTTCCTCAATATTTTGATTTTCCCAGTCTAGCGCAGGCAGGCGGGGCAGTGCATCATGCAAATGAGCACAAGGACGATTTATGTCAGAAATTATCATTCTCAACGCGCATGGCTTCCGGGCGGAAATCTGGCGCAAGGGCGCAAATACGGTCCGGCTGGTCCACACGGCAGATGGCGTGGAAACACCAATGCTTTATACGCCGGAACAGCCGGAGGCGGGCGAGACGCCGCGCTGGTTTGGCTCCTGGCCGATGCTGCCAATGTGCAACCGCGCCTTTGCAGCGAAATTGGACACCGGGTTTGAAATTCATGATTTGCCTGCCAATGATCCCAGCGGCGCTAATATTCACGGGTTTTCCTGGCAAAATACGTGGGATGTGGTAGCGCAAAGCCAGTGCCGCGTGGTGTTGCAGCATGTGGGGCGCGGTCTTGGCCCGTTTGACTATACAGCGCAGACCAGCGTTACACTTGAGCAAAGCGGAGTCACTTTTGATCTCAGCGTAACGCATCAGGGCGAAGCGCCTCTGCCCTTTGGCATGGGCTTTCATCCCTGGTTTCCGGCCGATGGCGACACACTTGTCAGCTTCAAAGCGGCGGGCGAGATTTATATGGCGGAAGGTTTTCGCCCCGTCGGCTCCGGGCCGGTGCGCCCAATGCATGATTTTTCGCACGGTCGCGGCATACGCCGTCATGCGGAGGGGCCGGCAGGCGGTATGGACTGTGAAACAGCGGCAAACTACCTTGATTGGGATGGAACGATGCAAGTTCATTGGCCAAGGCTCGGCAAGGCGCTGGTGCTGAACGCCAGCCCGAATTTGCGCTCCCCTGTGGTGTGGTCGCCTGTCGGCGCGGAATTTGTTTGTTTTGAACCGCAATCACACGCTGTGGGCGCGCAAACAGAGGGGCTGGTGCGCGCACTTGCGCCGATGCGGATTTTGGCGCGCGGCGAAACCTTGAACGGGTCGATGCGCCTCAGCTTGAGAGATATGAAATGACCGGAAATTTGCAGCAGGTTTTGGCGGCGATTGACGATTGTAACGCCCAAGACCCGAACAAAATCGCTGGTGTGGCAGCGGAGCTGCTCTATGGCCAACGGATGAGCGAAAGCTTGGCGCAGTTTATTCCCTCCGCTGGTGAAGCGCTGCAAATTGCCGTGCGCGGACAGCACATCGAACGCTGGACCCTGTTGCGGGCGCACTATCCGGAGGGCAAGGCCGGTTATCTGCGCTGGCGCATTGATCAAAAAGACCGCCATGCCGCCAAGGTTGCCGCGCTCATGGCTGCCGCAGGTTTCAAGGATACAGAAACCAGCCGTGTCGCAGCTTTGATCCGTAAGGAAAAGTTCAAAACCGATGCGGAGGCGCAGGCGCTGGAAGACGTCGCCTGTCTGGTGTTTTTGCAATATTATGCCGCGGACTTCATCGCCAAGCATCCGGTGGAAAAAGTCGACGATATTATTCGCAAAACCTGGAAGAAAATGTCTGTCGGCGGCCAGCAGGCAGCCTTGAACCTAAGCTTGAACGCCGACGTTCTGGTAGCAGTACAACGAGCCTTATCCGGCTAATTTTAAGCGAAGATGAAATCGTTGGCGTGCAGCTGCGCGATGGTCATGTGTTGCAATGTGATGATGTTGTTCGGATTTAGCGTGATTTGGACATCGCCGCCAATCTGGCGCATATCGGCAAGCAGATGTGTCCAGTCTGACACCAGCGTACGATTGACGCTGATGAGATCATGGCCGCTGCCTTCCGCGATGAAATCGGTAATGGTCTCGCGCCCGGAGTCGAGGCCGAACACAAAGGTTTCATTTGCGCCGCCACCGGTCATAAAATCATTGCCAAGGCCGGTGCTGTGCAGCGTGAGGCCGCTGCCGTATCCGGTGACGGTGTTGGTGCCATTATTGTTATTTTGCACCGATTGAGTCAGCTTCCAGTTTTGGTCAAAATCATATTCATAGGCGTGAAACAGGCCCGTAGCTGTGGTGCCGAATTGGATGTGGCTGCCGTCTTTTTTGTCAAACTGATCGAGGAACAGCGCGCCGCGCGCATCGTAATATTTCAGCTCTTTGGAGCCGTCAGCCAAAACGCTGCCAATCACATTGGCATAAAGCGAGCCGTCCGGCTTCGTCAGCGTCATCTTGGTGAGATTCCAAGCTGCATCGAAGGTCATCACCGCATCACTGTAGGCTTGTCCGGTAACTTCATGCGATGTTTGCAAATGATGTCCGTCAGCAAAATCCTGCTGCTCAAAAATCATATGCCCCGCAGCAGAATATTTGAAGCTGTCATATTCCAGAACCATGCCTTTGGCGTCGAGCAATGATTGCGCATTGAGCTGCCAGGCTGCGGAAAAGCTCTGCACTTGCGACGTATAGGCCTGCCCAATGATGCCGAAGGTTGAAACCTCATGATGTTTGTCGGCAAAAAGCTTGTCAATGAGCGTCGTTTTTCCGGCTGCGTCGGTTACTGTGGTTGAAACCGTGCCAGCGGCGTCGGTGCTCCAGCTCAGCGTTTCAAGCACCGCTCCTGCGGCGGTGAGGTGAATTTGCTTGATGAGCACCCAGTTTTTGTCGAATTCATTTTGCTGGGTGCTGTAGGCCAGCCCCGTAGCGGCTTTGGTTATTTGCGCATGCGTGCCATTGGCGCGGTCAATCTGCTCCAGAAATTGCACACCTTTGCCGTCAACATAGCGAATATCAATATCGCCATTGGCGGCATAGCTATAGATTTGTGAGCCATAGAGCGAGCCGTCGCCATTTATCAACACCAGCTTGGTGATGCGCCACTTCACGTCCAAAGTGACTTCTTGAGTGACGTAGGGTTTGTTGGTGATCAGGTAGGTGGTTTGAATATGTGTGCCGTCGGCCTTGGCGAGCTCTTTTGATGTGAGTTGGCCCTTCGCATCCGTGTGGGTGGTGGTGTTTGAGCCGTCTGTTGCATAGCTGCGCGCCATCACATCCAGCACGGTGCCGTCAGCTTTGTATTGCGTTTGCGAGGTGATGCGCCATTGCGCATCGTAAAAACTGTCGGTGGAGGTGTAAGCGGCACCGGTCAGCAAGAAGCTTTTCTGCTCGTGGCGACCGTCTTTGAAATCGAGCTGCTCAAAGCTGAGATTGCCATTGGCATCGTAGGTTTTGGCGTCCGTCGCACCATTGGCGAGGACGGTAACGATTGTTTGTGATTTTGGCATCGACCCGCAACCCTGACGTAAAGTTTATCAGGAACTTTGCGGTAGGGCCGTTAAACAAAGCCGCAAAATCTTGGGTTAAATTGTCGTTAAAACGCCGGGATATTCCGCTTTTCTAACGAATGGTTAATCAGAGCAGAACATCTTCCCCCGGCTTTCTTAAAATTCTGTCTGGTTCTGAGTCAGTTTTCCCTTTCATTAACCATGCCAGCTTCCTTTTGGTTAAGGCTATCCGAAAAACCGCGCTGATAGCATTTCGTTAGGGCATCTCGCTGATGATCAGAACGTAGCTAGAGTGATTTTTTTGTGAGTTTGAGTGTGACCAAACATCTTGTGACCATCATATGGGCAACAGTGGCCGTGGCATTTTTGCTGCTGATCGTGGAGCCCATAAGCATTCAGGCCCAGTTTGTGGTCGGCACTTTTGTCATTCTTTCAATGATTTTGATCAAGAGTTTCGATCTGCGCGGGTTTTGGCGTCATGTTTTTCTGGCGCTGGGAACAGCTGTCGTGTTGCGATATTTCTATTGGCGCACCACAAGCACCATTCCGCCGAGCGACGATCTGCTGAACTTTATTCCCGGCGTCCTGCTTTGGCTCGCCGAAGTCTACAGCGCCATAATGCTGGCGATCTCGCTTTTTGTTGTCTCCGATCCGGTGACGCGCCCGCGCGCCATTCAGCTTGATGAAGAGCAAATGCCCACCATCGATGTGTTGGTGCCGAGCTACAATGAAGAAAATGAGATGCTGGCGCTTACCCTTGCGGCAGCCAAGCAGATGATCTACCCGGCGCATAAGCTCAACGTTCATTTGTGCGACGATGGCGGCACTGACCAAAAGTGCGAACAGAAAGACCCGGTAAAGGCACAAGCTGCCAAAACACGGCGCGCGGAATTGCAGGCGCTATGCCTTGAGCTTGGTTGCCATTATCACACCCGCGCCAAAAACGAACACGCCAAGGCTGGCAATATGAACAGCGCCATCCAAACCACCACAGGTCAGTTGATTGTGGTGTTTGATGCCGACCATGTTCCGGTTAAGGAGTTTTTGCAGGAAACGGTTGGCTATTTCACCACTGATCCGCGGCTGTTTTTGGTGCAGTCGCCGCACTTCTTTGCCAACCCTGATCCATTGGAAAAAAACCTGCAAACCTTCAAGGTGATGCCATCTGAAAACGAAATGTTTTACGGCATCATCCAGAAGGGTCTCGACAAGTGGAACGCCGCGTTTTTCTGCGGCTCTGCCGCTGTTTTGCGCCGCGAGGCATTGGACGAAGTGGGCGGCTTCTCCGGCATTTCCATCACCGAGGACTGTGAAACCGCGCTAGACCTGCATTCGCGCGGCTGGAACTCGCTCTATGTCGACAAGCCAATGATCTCCGGCTTGCAGCCTGACACGCTGGCTTCCTTCATAGGTCAGCGCTCGCGCTGGTGCCGTGGCATGTTCCAGATTTTTCTGCTGAAAAACCCGGCCTTCAAAAAGGGCCTGAGCATTCCGCAGAAAATTTCCTACCTCTCCAATATGACCTATTGGTTCTTCCCGATTTCGCGTCTGCCATTCTTGATTTCGCCGCTGCTCTACATCTGGTTTTCGATGCAGATCTATGTCGCGAACTCAAACGAGTTTTTTGCCTACACCACAATCTACATGGTGGTGAATATGATGATGCAAAACTACCTCTACGGAACCGTGCGCTGGCCGTGGGTTTCCGAAGTGTATGAGTTTGTGCAGTCGATCTTTTTGAGCGGCGGTCTGCTTTCGGTCATCAAAAATCCGCGCGCGCCGACGTTTAACGTCACCGATAAGGGTGAAGGCTCGGACAAAGAATATCTCTCAGAACTGTCAAAACCTTATTTCATCGTCTTTGGCGTGATTATTGTGAGCACGCTGATGGTGATCTATCGCTATTTCACCGAGCCGGATGCCAACGAACTGCTGATTGTGGTTGGCGTATGGAACACCTTTAACCTGATGCTGTCGGCAATTTCTCTGGGCGTTATCGCCGAGCGCCGCTCGTTCCGCCAGCCCATTACCCGCCCGGCAGAGCTGATCATTGGCGCATCGATCGTGCCGGTGATCGTCAAGGATGTGTCCTATGGCGGCGTGCGCGTTGCGCTCGCCGACACCAGCATTCCGGCGCATCTCAACAAGGGCACTCAGGCGATCCTCAAAGTGCCGATGCGCGACACCACCAAGGGCGATCTGACTTTGCCTCTCGTCTTGAACAATAAGGCCAAAGAGGGTGTCGGCCAGAGCATCGGCTTTGAATATGGCGTATTGAAAGGCCAGCACTACCCGGTCATTCTTGACATGATGTTTCTGGAAATGCAGGAGCTTTCGGCGTTTCGTGAGAGCCGCCGTAAGCACAAGGGCATTTTCACCGGCATCAAAGACATGTTTTCCTGGGGTTTGCATGAGCCGATAAGAGGCTTCCGCTATCTTTATGCAGGTTATCAGGTGACCCGCGCCGCCAAGCAGCTCGCTTTGATCAAAGAGCAAATGGCACTGGCGGCACCCGAGCCTGTCATCAGCACTGTTCAGGATGTCGATCAAGCAGGCGCGACAGCAACTGCAGACGCCGCGCAGTCTCAATCTTCCAGCCAGAATTAAGGGCCGTTCCATGCGTTCGAAATTCAATTTCACCGTATCACTTGCCGCGCTTGCTTTGGCGGCAGGTTTGGCATCCGGGCATGTGGCTCTCGCTCAGGACGCGGGGGATGCAGGCCAGTCTGCCGTTCCGTTTGCGGCACCGGCTGCGCCACAACCCAAACAGATGACGGCTGCGCCTGAGGCAAAACCCGATGTCGAGACCTCGACAGGGTCGCGGCTTGTACGCCTTAACACGGATGCGCGGCAGTTGCGATTTGAAGGGGAGGCCGGGTCGCGGGTTTGGCCGGTTTACGTTACCGATCAACAGGCACGCGGGCGCGCCCGCATTCGGCTATCCTATACCAATGCCGTCTCGGTGATGCCGGAGGCCTCGAAAATTCAGGTCTATATCAACGAAAATCTTGTGGCCGAAAATCAGATTTCCGCAGCAAGCGATATGGGCGTGATTGATGCTGACATCGCAGCCGGAATATTGGAATCCGGTTACAATGCGTTGCGCATCGTTGTGCATCAGCGGCACCGTGTCGATTGCTCGATGCCTGCAACCTATGAACTGTGGACGCAGGTTGATTCTGCTTCCACCGGAATATCCTTTCCCTCTTATGCCGAAGAGACCCAAACCGAAGTCACCGAGCTTGCCGCAGTGCCAGCCGACGCCACCGGGGCCACGGTTATTCGGGCAATTTTACCTGCGGACGCCACTGCCGGACAAATTGACCGGATGATTTTGGCGGCGCAACTGGTTGCGCTGCGCGGCGGCTATGGTCGCCCTGTGGTTGAGGTTGCCGATAAATCCAGCGGATTTACCGGAATTTCGCTGTATATCGGCACGCAGGACGAACTTGCAGCGCGTGGTTTTGCCAAAGAAGCCGCCGCAACCGATGCGCTGATGTTGCGCGGCGGCGGTGTGTCGGGCCACTATGATTTGTTTGTAACAGGCGCAACGGATGCCGACGTGGCCGCCGCGCTGGACAAATTGCTGGCGGCGGCGCGTGCGGATGTTCCGGCAGGGTCACCTTCGGGGGTTCAGGCTCTCATCAACCAGCACGGTTACCGCATCAGCGGCGACATGCAAAAATCCTTCAAACAGCTTGGGCTGGCTGATCAGGAGTTTAACGGGCGCGTCTTCCGCACCGGATTTGATCTGCAGATGCCTTCCGATTTTTATCCGGCAGACTATGGCAAAATGGTCCTGAAAATTGACGCGGGCTATTCAGCCGGCTTGTCTCAAGGCAGCCAGATTCTGGTGCGCGTTAATGATCAGGACGTGTCTTCATTGGCTCTGCCAAAACCGGGTGGCGACGTTTTCCGCAAAAAGCAACTCAATGTGCCGTTGGGGGCTTTGAGGCCGGGAACCAACCACGTTGAGCTGGAAGCCCAACTCAGCAATGCGGCGGATACAAAGTGCGATGTTCAGGACACGCTTGACGCGTCGAAGCGGTTCATGTTGCTGGAAAAATCTGAATTGCAGATGCCTGCCATTGCCCGCATTGCGCATTTCCCCAATCTGTCAGCAACGGGGCTGGATGGCTTTCCATTTTCGAGCAACACAATGCTCACGCAGTTGTTCCTGCCCAAGCGTGACGCTTCCAGCATCAGCGCCGCAGCAACCTTTATTGTCCGCGCTGCGGGCAATGGCCGCCGCCTTATGCATGTGAAAACTGTATTTAACCGCAACGAAATTCACGACAATTCCGCAATTTTGGTTGGCGCGATCAACGATCTTCCCGGTGACATGGTCGACTTTACCGGCATCGACCCTGTCGCCTTGAAAAGCTCTTGGTCGCGCGCGGCACTCGAAAAAGCCAGCAGCGTCGCCGACCTCGCTGAAACCACAGATGCACCGGGAGCTGCAAAGGCTCTTGCGGGTAAGGGCGAAAGCGCCAATTCGCCGGCCGCGCGCCAGAAGGCGGCGCTAAAGAAGCAGGCCCAACCGAAAACCTCCGACGGAGACCTCTACAGCCAATGGTCTGGCGAGGTTAAGGCAGATGCATGGACATGGACGACGCCGGCTTTTGTTGATGGCGGTATCCGCGCCTTGAAAACAATCGTGCAGACCACGGCGGCAACGTTCAAATCCTCAGATGAATCCTACGCGCCAGACAACAAGGCGCGCGTGGTGATTGCCCAGCATCAAGGGCCAAACGGTGGTGGCAAAACCTGGACACTGATCACAGCGCCAAACACAGATTTGTTGGCCAGAACCATGCGGGACTTTACTGCGCCATCAGTCTGGAACCAGATGGACGGTGCCATCACCACCTACGATCCAAAAAATAACGTGGTTTATGCCATTCAGCCCGAGGTGGATGGTTATTTCATCCGCACCGCGCCGCTCGACCCGTCAAATTTACGATTGGTCACTGCCGGTTGGCTCTCAAACAATGTTGTCTTTTACGCGCTGGGCTTTCTGGTTTTGGCGCTGGGTCTGGGCATCACCACCAATATCGTTGTTCGTAGAAGCGGGACACAGCACTAATGTTCAAATTTAATGCCTTGTGCGCCGCCGTGCTGGCTGTGACCATAACCGCGCCATGCGCCGCCGCGCCGCTGGCGGAGACCGGCATCCCGACAGATATGATTATGCCAGTGGCGCTAAAGCCCACCCTTGACGCAAGCCGGATGGTGCTGTCCCGCGAACTTTGGGACAATTACAAAGCCAAATTCATCACCGATGATGGGCGGGTGGTGGACAATGACAACGGCAATGTCAGCCACTCTGAAGGGCAGGGCTATGGCATGTTGCTTGCCGCCTTTGCCGACGATCAGGAAACCTTTCAAAAGCTTTGGCGCTGGACGGCCAAGGAGCTTTACATTCGCGGCGATAATTTGGCGGCATGGCGCTGGAAGCCAGCAGAAACCCCGCATGTGCAAGACCGCAACAACGCCACCGACGGCGATTTGTTGATTGCATGGGCTCTGGCAGAGGCGGCATCGCGCTGGAAAATAGCCGAATACCGCTCCAATGCCCATAAAATTGCGCTGGATGTTGGTCGTCTGGCCACAACCTCAAATCCGAACGGGCGGGTCATTTCGCCCGGCATCAATGGCTTTGGCGCCAAGGATATGAAGGATGGCCCGGTGGTTAATCTGTCCTATTGGGTGTTTCCGGCAATTGAAGTTTTGAAGAATATCGCGCCGGAAATTGACTGGATCTCGATCAAACAAAGCGGCTTGAAACTTCTGAAAGCCAGCGGCAACGGCCCCTCACGCCTGCCGCCGGACTGGTTGTCCTTGGCCGATAACACGGTTGGTCCTGCCAAGGATTATCCTGCACGCTTTGGCTACGATGCTATCCGCATTCCGTTGTATCTGGCTTGGGGCGGCACAATAGATCGCGAGGCTTTGGCAGTCTTCAGCCAGACATGGCGAAATTTGCCGGATGGCCGCCCGAATGTCGTCGATGTAACCACGGGCCAACCCGCTGAGACATTTGGGGAACCGGGCTATCAAGCCGTTGTGGCGCTTACTCGCTGCGCTACGGAAGGCACGAAATTTCCGGTAGAGTTAATGAATGTTAAACTAGAACATTACTATCCTGCGACATTGCATGTTTTGTCATTGATTCTTGCCGGTCACAGGTATTCGAAATGTTTTTAAGGGTTTTGGGTTCTGCGTTGCTAACGACGGGGTTAATTGCCGCCGCCAACGCCGAACCGCGCCTTATTTCCGGCAAGACCGATTCCGCACCGGAGGTAAAAGCCATCGCTGCGCCGGTTGCAACCACATCGCCGGATGCCAAGGCCGCGCTGCCGTTTGCCAATATATTGCAGGCACCGCTGTTCAAAACCTCGTTAGCAGGCAGCACAGAGGCAAAAATAGACGAAAGCGCCTTGCGATATTACGCGGCGCAGAAAAACAAAAAACGCGTAGACGCCGAAATTCGCCGCCTCAAATCGCTGTATGCAAATTGGAACGTACCAAACGACCTTTATGGCAAAGCGGGCACCGGCAATGATGAGCAGGCGCTGTGGGATTTGTTTGCCACAGGGGACATGCTGGCGTTGCGCGCTGCGGTTACAGAGCGGATGCATCGCGAAGTCGGCTGGGCTCCAAGCCGCGATCTGACCCGCAAAATTGAACGCCAAGACGCCATCACCAAGCTGGTTGTCGAGTCTAACAGCCAACATTGGCTGAAGGTGGTTGAGCTGGCAGACGCGGAACCAAGCGTACTTTCGTGCAGCTCAATCGATGCGGATTGGCGCGTGGCCGAGTCTTTCGCACGTCTCGATATGCCGGCCCGAACCTTCGACATTTATCGCGCCATTCTCTCCACCTGTGTCGACAGAGACGAGCGCTTGGCCACGGTGCGCAAATCCATCACCTATTTGGCCGCCGCCGACGTGAAAGTGTTGATCTCGCTTGGCGAACACCGCGCCGATGGCACCAATGAGTTTGAAGCCGTCAAAATTGATCTGACCCGCGCCCGCTTTAACAATATTGCAGCGGGCCTTGCGCCGGATGATTTGCTGACTGAGGAAATCAAAGCCTTTTCGGCCAGTGCGATCAAAACCCGCAACGTCGAGGATGTATCCCTGCTCGGGTGGTACTGGTTCTCCAAAAAGAATTGGGCTGACTCGGATACGTGGTTCAAGCTGGGGCTGGAAATTGCCGAGAGCGGCAAGCTGCCGGAAGACAGTAAACTGGCCGAGGGGCACGCTCTAAGTTTGCGAAACTCCGGCGACACCGCGGGCGCTAAAAAATTCGCCTACGAATGGCGCGATAAAGCCAAAGCGCTGCGCGGGATTTACATCGGCATTGCCGTGGAAGAACTGACAAAAACCACGCCGCCGCCGACGATTTCAGATGCCGATATCAAGCAGTTTCTCGACCTGGTAACGTTGGACGCCGACCCCAACGGCAGCCAGGCGCTGGCTTGGTATCACTACAACCGCAAAGAATGGTCTGAAGCGGCAAACTGGTTCATGACCGCAATCGATTGGTCGGAAGCCTCGAAAAACGCAGCGCTGGTGACGGAAAAAACCATCGAGGGCTATGCGCTGTCTTTGCAGAATATGGGTCGGCTGGAAGAGGCTGAGTCAGTTGCTTACGCTGCTATAGAGCGCGGCGCGGACATCCGCCGTCTCTATGTCAACATCATGAATGACGAACTTAACAAAACCAATCCGTCGTTGGATATAACCCAAAACCGCCTTGAACGGTTTGGAGTGGTCGTTGCGGCAGACCACTCGCCCACCGGCGCGCAGGCTCTGGCTTGGTACTACCAGCGCAACAATGCGTTTTCGAACGCGGTGGATTGGTTCAAATTGGCGGTTAACTGGTCGCCGGATGGCGGCGACGCCAAAATCAACGAAGGTTATGCGCTGGCTCTCAAGGGCACCGACCATTGGGCGGAAGCCGAAGACGTGGCATTCGCCTGGAAAGATCGCGCCCCCGACATGCGCGCAATCTATTTCGGACTGGTGATCGACCAGATGAACAAGCCGCAATATGCCGACAAAATGACCGAACCAAGAGTGCAACGCTTTGAAGGCGTTGTCTTGCAAGATCGCTCAGATGACGGCGCGCAAGCGCTCGGTTGGTTTCGCTACGGCCAAAAAGGCCACGGCTACGGTGTAAATTGGTTCAAGCAGGCGACAGAATGGTCACCGGAACGCCGCAAAGACCCTAAAACCAACGAAGGTTATGCTGCATCCTTGCGATTGGTGGGGCGGCTCACCGAGGCTGAGGCGATTGCCTATCCGTTTATCAACGTTACTGAATTGATGAAAAAGCTCTACGTCGAAATCGTGGTTGAGGAACTCACCCACGATAATCCGCCGGAGCCGGTGCCGGAACCCCGCATTGCCAATTTTGTTGCGGTCATTGCCCCCGATATGAACCCGTTGGGCGCGCAGGCGCTTGGTTGGTATCGGCTGGAGCGCCATGAAAATACCGAGGCGGTAAAGTGGTTCCGCGATGCTCTGGATTGGTGGCCGCCGCAAGAAGCGCTGAAGCACGCCGACCAGAAAACTTTTGAGGACTACAAGTCGATTTTGGCGCGTCTGGTCATGATGCACGAAGCCTACCGCAAGAGCCCGCGCGCTTACACCAGCACCGCGACCTTGCTTGGCCATGATTTGCAGTCCTACATCGATACCATTGAGGGCTATGCCAAAACCATGGAAGGCTACGCGCTGTCCTTGCGCGAATCGGGCGATTTTGGCGCGGCGGAAGCCATCGCATTTTCGTGGCGGGACCGTTCGCAAGGTATGCGGGACCTGTTCCTTGATATTGCCGTCAGCGAACTTACCCGTGACAATTCTTCGGTGGTTATCGAGCCGGAGCGGATGAGCCGCTTTGTGGCGCTGATTGAGGCCGACCATTCCATTACCGGCGCGCAGGCGTTGGCGTGGCATGCTTCGGCACGCAAGCAATGGCAGGTGGCGGCAAATTGGTTCAAGGTGTCGCTGGACTGGGCCGCCAACACCACCCAAGAAAAAACCATAGATCCGAAGGTTGCGGAGGGCTATGTCGCCGCTCTGCGCAATTTAGGACAAATCGATCTAGCCGAAAAAATCGCGTCGGACTGGCGGGATCGCTCGCCCGCTCTGCGCCATGTCTATATCGACATTGCTTTGGAACAAATCCGCCAACTCAAGCCCGGCACACCCTATGCCGCCGAACGGCTGAGCCGCTTAACCGCCGCCATCGCTCTGGATAAAACCGCATTGAGCGCGCAGGCTATGGGTTGGTATCTTTACGCGCAAAAGGATTATGAAAACGCGCTGGGCTGGTTCAAATCGGCAGGCGCCTGGACGCAGGATGGCAAAGGCGATGCCAAGAGCATGGAAGGTTACGCCACAGTGCTCAAGGCGCTTGGCCGCACCAATGAGGCCGTGGCGCTGGCCTATGATTGGCGCAACAAATCTCCCGAGATGCAGCAGCTTTATTTGAGCTCAATGGTGGAGTTCCTCACCAAAGACACCAAAGGCGATCAGATTTCTGAAGAGCAGCTTGCTAATTTTACCGAGACAGTCACCACCGCCCGTTCGGCTGTGGGCGCGCAGGCTTTGGGTTGGTATCGGTTTGGCCAGAAAAGTCAGGGCTATTCGGCCAACTGGTTCAAAACCAGCATAGAATGGTCGCCGGATGGCAAGGCCGACGCCAAAACCAATGAAGGTTTTGCGCTGGCACTGCGCAACGTCGGGCGTCTGGCTGAAGCGGAGGCCGTGGTCTACCCTTGGGTTGCGACCAACGAGGCCATGCGCACGCTGTACGTCAATATTATGGTCGAAGAAATGACCAAAGACCTGCCGCCGGAGCCGGTTGCCGAGCCGCGCATTACGCAGTTCGTAAACGTAATAACGCCCATCAAGTCGGCTTTGGGCGCTCAGGCGCTTGGCTGGTATCGTCACGAGCGCCACGAGGATTCCGATGGCGTTATCTGGTTCAAAAATGCTCTGGACTGGTGGCCGAGCGTGATGGCCTCGACGCAGAAATTGCAGTTTGTTGAGGACTATCAGCCTATTCTTGGCAAACTGGCGCTGACTCACGAGAATTATGTGCGCACACCGCGCGCTTTTTCTGCGCCTGCTATAAGTTTTGGCAAAAACCTACCGGACTATGTCAAGACGCAAGAGGGCCTCGCCAAGACTTGGGAAGGCTATGCCCTTACGCTGCGCGCCACAGGTCATTTGGCAGAAGCGGAACAAATTGCCTTCGATTGGCGCGACAAATGGCCGAGCCTGCGCAAGCTTTATATTGATATAGCGATGGCTGCGCTTGGTGGTGCCTCAGGTGCCGTGTTGGAATCAGAACGTTTTGCCCGCTTCCGCCAGATTATCGAGGCTGATCATTCCGCCGGTGGCGCACAATCTATCGCGTGGTATTCTAACGCACATAAAGACTATGCCGAGGCCTCAAACTGGTTCCGGACCGCGCTCTCATGGCGATCGGCGGACGCCGCCGACCCGAAATCCGATGCAAAGCTCTATGAGGGCTATGTTATCGCGCTGCGCGGCGAACAGAAATTTGACGAAGCCTTTAATGTCGCCAACCAGTTCCGCGATAAATCCCCGGAATTGAAAAAGCAGTTTTTGATGTCGGCAAGTGACATGCTGCAAAATACCAAAAGCACTGACCCGGTTTCGGCAGCAATGCTCGAACAGCTGGTAAAATCTGCCAACACGGAAAAGTCCTTCGAAACGGCGCAGTCTTTGGGCTGGTACTATTATGGCCAGAAGGATTTTGCCACGGCGCAGACGTGGTTCAAAAACGCTATGTCGTGGGCGCCTGAAGGCAAGCTGGATGGCAAAGCTGTTGAAGGCGTAGCCTTGACAATGCGCGCCGCTGGCAAAGCCTCCGAAGCGCTGGATTTTGCCTATGACATGCGTGACAAAGCCGGCAATATGCGCGAGCTTTACATTGAGCTTGTGGCTGACATTTTGTCGAAAGACGGCGCGTCCGGCAAAATTTCGTCGGAAACCATCACAAAGACTACGGGCATAGTTACCGCAGACCATAACAGCAAAGGCGCGCAGGCGCTGGCCTGGTATCGCATGGGCCGCAAGGACTATGCCGCCGCCGTTGACATGTTCAAAAGCAGCATTCTTTGGTCCACTGATGGTAAGGGCGATGCCAAAGCTTCCGAAGGCTATGCACGCGCTCTGCGCGCTTTGGGCCGCTACGAGGAGGCCGAGACCGCCGCGCTCAACTTCTATGAAGACAACGACGCGATGCGCGGGCTTTATATTGAAATTGTTGCAGAAAAGCTGTCGAAATCCACTTCCGTCTATGCTGCCAGCGAAGAGTCGTTGCGCCGCTTCGCAGCTGCCATAACCCGCGATTCTTCCGCAAACGGCGCTCAGGCGCTGGCGTGGTATTCCTTCAACATCGGTCAGGTTCGTCCGGCGATTGCTTGGTTTGAAAAAGCTATGAGCTATGAGCCAAGCGAGGGCAGTGCTGTCGGTTTGGCGCTGGCTTATAAGAAGCTCAATGACCGCAATAATTATCTCCGCGTTATTGAAATGTACCGTGATCGCTATTCAAAGGTGGCGGATTTGTTGCGCGCAAATTACGCGCCCGGCCAGCGGGATTTCAATCAACAACAGCAGATGCCGCTGGAGCAGCCCTATGTTGCGCCGCGCCCGCAACGCGCACCAAAGCCGGTTTCACAGCGGGAACCGGTGAATTTTGAACCCACCGCGTCAGTGGGCGGATCATCGCGCACGTTGAGCGCCGCTTTGGCCAAAAAGGATTATGGTAGCTGTTTAAAGGCGGCGGAGGCGCTGGAAGCTTCAGGCCGGTTGGGCCCGGCGGATGCGGCAAACCGCGGCTGGTGCCTGCTGAACATGGGTCGTCCGCAAGAGGCAGCCGCCTCCTTCGATCGTGGCTTGCAGGGCGGGCTGAACGGCAAAGCCCGGGACGATGCCGCATATGGCAAATCCATGGCCTTGTTGAAAAATGGCGCAACGGTAGAGGCGGGCGCTGCCGCCCAGCAGGGCAACCTTGACCCGCAACGGCGCAATCAATTGGGCGTTGAGGTTTTGAGCCAGCAAGCACGCGCCGCCTACAAGGCCGGACAATATGCGCAAACGCTCGACATCCTCAATCGCCGCAGCCAGTTCGGGCAGGAAACGCGCGATCTGATGATGTTGCGCGGTTGGAGCACCATGAAGCTTGGCCAATATGACGCTGCCAAGCATATTTTTCAGACGGTTGACACGCAAATGTCCACCTCGGAAACCCAGAGCGGCCTCAACGCAGTCAACAATGCACTGGTCGGCAAATAACAGCGCTGTTCCATGTTAACCCTTTGCAAAGGTTAACAGCAGGAACATCAGCTTCGCGCTGCGGAGCTTTCCTAAGGTTTTAAGGCGTTAAGTAATTTTCGATATTATTAATCTGTAAAAATTTAAGTGTTGCGTTCAGTGTAAGGCGTTAAAATGAAATTGCGTGTCGGGGTCACCTTCGCCTTGTTTTCGGTCATGCTTGGTTGTGCCGTTTCGCCGCAAAATGGCGGGCCTTACGCCAGTGCAGAGCCGGAGGCGACCATGGCGTCTCCTGCGCGAGCGCTGGTTTGGTTGCCGCCCCAAGCGGGCAATGTTGTTTCGGTTTTGGAACAGCGGCGCGCCAATGGCATTGTCCAAGACATTGTTTTAAGCGGCGAATCGGCAATGTACGGCGAAAATAAAATAACCGTCACCGCCATTAGCAGTACGGATTTGCCGGGAAAATATGTCGTGCCGAATCAGGCGGACGTTGCTCAGGCCAGTGAAAACGACATCGCACAGGAATTAGAAGACACCTTCCAGAACATTAAAATGGGCCTCGGCGATACGGTTGAGCGCAATGTCTACGGCCCGTTCGGCTATGCTGTGGGCACCCAAGGCAAAGTGGGTTGCATGTACGCCTGGCAAACATTGGGCCGCTCCGAACCGCGTAAGCTGTTTGATGCGTCCCCAGCTGCAAGTCAGCCAACTTCTATCCGCATCAAGCTATGCCGTTCAGGGGCGAACCCCATGGCGTTTGTCGGTTTGGTGCGGCAAATGGCCATCGGCACTGCGGCTCCGGTTGCGGCAGCGCCCGGCGTGGCTTATGGCGCTGCGCCGATGTACAACGCGCCCGGTTATGGTGCCAGCGATGCTTTGGCGGCATCCGGCCTTGGTGGTTACAATGTTGCGGGCGGCTATGGCGCGCCTGCATACGGTGCCGTACCGATGTACAACGCCGGTCTTGGGGCTCCGGCCTACGGGCAATATCCCGGTATGGCGCAGCCCGGCGTCATGTATGGCGCGTTCCCGCCTTCAGCCTATGGCACACAATATGCTCAGGCTGTGCAGCCAAAACTGGTGCGCAAGCGCCCTGTCAGATACGCCGCCAAGCGGCACCACCGCCGATATTACGCAGCGCGTACCCAGCCGCAGGGCGAGGTTCAGCCAGCGTTGAATATTCCGATGCCGGACGGGGCGGGCGCATCATATAATGCAGCGCCGCAGCCGAGCATGGCAGTTTTTCGGCCGCCGGCAAGTGGCTCAATCAGTTCGGTGCCCATGCCCTAGAGGGCGGCCCGAAGGAATATTTTGCGGGAGTTCCGTTGCTAGCCTTTGGTGCGCAAGGTGGAGCGCCCGCCGTCAACACCTAATATTTGGCCGGTCACCCATGATGCGTCGTCGCCAAGCAAATATGCTGCAGCTTTTGCAATATCATCCGCTTCGCCCAAGCGTTGCAGGGGGTGCAACAGCGCGATTGCCTGCGCCATCTGCTCGTTCTGGGTAAGCGCTTTGGCCATATTGGTGCGCGTGAGCGACGGCGCGACCGCATTGACACGAATTTTAGGCGCGAGCTCTGCCGCCAAAGCAAGGGTAAGGCCCTCAATGGCACCCTTTGCCATTGCAACAGACGCGTGCGCGCTGAAACCTTGCCGAACCGCAACGGTCGAAAACAACACAATAGATGCCGTGCCTTCGCTGGCCTTCAGGGCGGGCAAAGCCGCGCGAATGGCCTGAACCGCGCCAAGCGCGTTGAGCGTGAAGTCATTTAGAAAATCTTGGTCGGTCAAGCGCAAGAGGGGCTTGAGATTGATTGAGCCAATCGTCCAAACCAAACCATCGAGTTTTGGCCCCGCCGCCGCGACGCAGGCGATGATGCTTTGTGGATCCGCCGCGTCCATCACGCTGAAACTTCCACCGATTTCGGCAGCTAAAGCAGTCGCTTTCGCCCCATCACGGCCGCCGATGTGCACATGCGCGCCTTTGCTTGCCAAATGCCGCGCCAAACTCGCACCGACACCGCCTGTTGCCCCAAAAATCAAATAGGTTTTTGCCATTGTCTTTCCTTTGAGCGGTCTACGCAGAGCAAATTGCTTTGGTTTGGGTCTGCTCGCATTTTGGTGAATTGCGCATTTTGGCGGTGAAGCTATACTGCCAAAATGCGAGACGCTTCCGCCCAAAACCAAATGCGCACGGCTTACATCGGCTTCGGTCTGTTGTTCGTGGCCGGACTTGTGCTATGGGCCGGATTTGGCACTTATATTTTCGCGGATTTTGCCACATTCGTGCGCAGCTGCTTTTAACGGATATTTTGATGCAACGTCGCCTTCTGCCTTTTCTGGTGTTGGTTGTTGGGCTGTTGGCTGCGGTTGGCGCAACCATCTGGATCAACAGCCCGACCTCGCCCGCCAAAACGTCGGCCATTGGCGGCGCATTTTCGCTGATTGACGAGAATGGCGCGCCGGTCACCGAGGCTGTTTTCAAGAATAAAGTGGCGCTGGTGTTTTTTGGCTACACCCATTGTCCTGATGTTTGCCCGACCACGCTTTACGATATGAGTCAGATTCTGGCAAAAATTCCGCAAAACGCGCCGCTAACCGCCGCGTTTATTACAGTTGACCCTGAGCGGGATACGCCTGCCAGTTTAAAGGACTATCTTTCAAGTTTTGACCCGCGCATTCACGCCTTTTCAGGGGCTCGGCCAAATATTGAGGCTGCTATGAAGGTGTATCGTGTCTACGCCAAAAAAGTTCAGGGTTCCAAGGCGGAAGACTTCACCTATGACCATACCGCGCTGGTGTATTTGATGGACAAGAACGGCAATTTTGTTACCGGCTTGGATTTGAAGCGTCCACCGGAAGAAAATGCCAAAGAATTGGCCGGATATTATCAGTAAAACCCGATCGGGAAATACTTCCAGTACAGCGCGGTTAAAATCCCTTTTGAGCTGAGTTTGCGCAGGCCGTAATTGATGGCAAGCCGCATCGTCTCATCTTCGGGTCTAAACGCGATTCTGGCACCTTCCCCGAAAAAAGCATTGTCGAAATAGGCCCCTCCGACAAAGTGAGCTGGCGAACCCTGGTCCTGCCCCAACCAGAGCGACAAAGTTAGGCCGTCGCCGAAAATAGCGTCAATCTTACCGCTTACCAACGCCGCTTGAGCTTCCGCGAGCGACAGGAACGCTTCTCGTTTGAGCTTGGGTGCAGCGCGTTTCAAGTAGGCTTCGTGTGCGCTGCCGGCCACAACAGCAACGGTCTTGTTTGCAAGGTCTTGTTCCGAGGTGCCGCTTAGGCCGCCATCTTTCAAACTCACAAAGCGCGCCGGCGTAACATAGTAAGGCACAGAGTATATCTGCACGGCGGCTGTCTCTTGCGTGGGGCGAATGGAGGCAATAATCGCGTCCCCCGCGCTTGAGGCCAGCGCTTCGTTAAGCTTGTCCCAGCGCCAAGGCTGAACGGTGCATTGCAGCTTTAATTCGATACACAGCGCCCGCGCCACATCCACATTAAACCCCGCCAGCTCGCCGTCGGAGCGCAGAAAGTGTAGGGGCGGATAGTCGCTTTCAGTGAGAAACCGGATTTGCCGTAGAGCGCCGTAATCAGGAACATCTTCTTGCGCAAAAACATCAAACAGCGTCGGCATTGGCGCTTTTTGAGCCTCTGTCTGGGCTTGCGTGTCATGCGTCATCGACAGCAGGCACAGCATCAGGCCTCCTAAAAACTGTCCCGTTTTGGCATACATTGAGCTCACATACCGTCCGTTAACCATGCTGTCCAACTTTGTCCAACGGTTCAGATATACCACGGTAAAAGGCCTCATAAACTGTCATTATTGTTGAATTATTTGAATTCAAGACATTTTTACGGAATAGAGTTGAGTTATGGCTTTCGAATATCCCGAACCAGTTGCGTCATCAGGATTGTTGGAGCCGATCTTACCCGCGCAACCAGATATTTCAAAACGCGAGCGCTTGGCAAGACCGGAACGGGTGAGTTCGATGGTCAATTTGAGCCGCACCCATCCTGAGCCATACACGCCGTATTTGTCTCCTGAGTTCGACCTGCTGCTAAAATGCGGAATTCCGCGGGACGAGCTGTTGCTCGCGTGCGAGTTTGCCTTTGTTCAAGGTGTTTCGCTAGATGAATTTATGCTGGCGGAGGGGCTCGTCTCGGAGGCTTTGCTTTATTACACTTTATCACAAGTTCTTAAGCGGCCTTTTGTGGAATACGAGGTCAAGCTGGCGAACGTCACGGCGCCGCGCGCCCAACTCCTGACCGGCGTGATTTTAGTGAGAGAGGGCGGGGCGCCATTCCGATATTTGGTTGCGCCGCGCGGGCGAGCGCTACGCGCTTTGTTACAGGACCGCAATAACCGCAGGGCTGAACTTGCCGTAACAACTCCCAGTCATCTGATCAAACTCATCACCGCTCAAGCCCAACGCACCATAGTCCAGGAAGCGAGCATGGGTTTGTGGACCAAGGCGAAGCATCTCTCCGCCCGCGAGCCGCCTGCCAGAGCGCAATATATCTTCTTGGGCGGCTTCATGTTCACGCTGTCTTTTCTGGGAGTTTTGGACTGGCGCGCGGCGTTGGATACGATCAGCCTGGCCTTCAGTTTGATTTTTTTCCTGTTCGTGATGGTGCGCATCATCGCTATTTGGGTGAGCGAAGACAATCATCCCTCGCACAATCCGTACACCGATCTTCCAGACTTTATGTTGCCCCGTTACACCATTGTCGCGGCGTTGTACAAAGAGGCCCGTGTCGCTGAAAAGCTGGCTAAAGCGCTCGCCTCATTGGATTATCCGCACGCGAAGTTGGATATTCTGATTGTGTTGGAGGAAGAGGATCATGAAACCCGTTCAGCCTTCGCGC
Source organism: Methylovirgula sp. (assembly GCA_043784625.1). GTDB lineage: Bacteria > Pseudomonadota > Alphaproteobacteria > Rhizobiales > Beijerinckiaceae > JANXSV01. Next base: position 571 of record JAYVYB010000056.1, on the reverse strand, counting down.
TGTTGGGTCTGCCGCCGCGCTTCAAAATTATACTGGCCCCCAAAGGACAGCCACGCACCAAACCGCGCGCGCTGAACATTGCCATGCCTTATGTAAGAGGCAAGTATGTGGCGGTATATGACGCTGAAGACGAGCCTGACCGGAAACAATTGCGCGAAGCGGCTGCAAAGTTTTGGGCGAACGGGCCCGATCTTGCCTGTGTTCAAGCCCGGCTATGTGTTGAAAATGCCACGGAATCGGTGCTCTCCCGTTTGTTTGCCATTGAATATGCGGCGCTGTTTGACGTGGTGAACCCCGGATATTCGGCTCTGGGACTGGCGTTCCCGCTGGGTGGCACGTCGAACCATTTTCGCGGCATTAGGTAGCAAACACACCTTGCAGAGCATGGCTTAAGACGCCCGAAAATCGCAAAATGCGGGTATGACATTCAAACCATCCCGCACTGATACATTCGAGCATACTATCGCTGGCCTCTTGACCAAGAGAGAGGACTTACAAAGGGAGATTGCTTCCCTTCGCGAAAGCATGGCGGTAGCTGCAAACGCTGTTGATGCAATTGACCAAGTGCTTG
>JAYVYB010000055.1:0-47512 GCA_043784625.1 Methylovirgula sp. | reverse complement strand
ATATTTGTCGCCCCGCCGCACAGAAGAAGCGCAATAGCGATGATCCAAAATTGGGATGCAAAGATGTTGAATGGAATTGGCTCGGTACTGATGACCAAGGTCGCGATGTTCTGGCACGACTGATCTACGGATTTCGCATTTCTATATTATTTGGTTTGATACTGGCGGGCATTTCTTCAGCCATCGGTATATTTGCAGGTGCAGTGCAAGGTTATTTTGGAGGTTGGGTTGATCTTATTTTTCAAAGATTCATCGAAATCTGGTCATCTTTACCTACGCTGTATGTGCTTATTATCCTGTCATCAATAATAGCACCCAGTTTTTTCGTTCTTTTGGCCATATTACTTCTATTTTCATGGGTTTCTCTCGTTCATGTCGTTCGCGCCGAATTTTTAAGAGCTAGAAACCTAGAATACGTCAACTCGGCTCGAGCGCTTGGACTTTCAAATGCGCGGATTATGTGGAAACACGTGCTGCCAAACGCGATGGTTGCAACACTTACATTTATGCCTTTTATATTAAACGGGTCGATCACGACGTTAACATCGCTTGATTTTTTAGGGTTTGGCTTGCCGCCAGGCTCGCCGTCATTGGGTGAATTATTGTTGCAGGGTAGGTCCTATCTGAATGCGCCTTGGCTTGGACTCACCGGCTTTTTCACAATTTCAATTATGCTGTCATTGCTCATATTCATCGGCGAGGCGGTGCGTGATGCTTTCGACCCGCGCAAGACAATGGAATAGCGCATGTCGAGTGAATTGCTCCTTCAGGTTAAAAACCTTTCTATCTCATTTCTACAGGGCGGTAAGATCACACAAGCGGTCTGCAACACAAATTTCACTTTAGAGCGCGGAAGAACTTTGGCTCTCGTGGGAGAATCTGGTTCAGGAAAGTCGGTAACGGCGCTGGCAATTGTGCGACTACTGACGGGAGCGAATATCACTGGTGAAATTCAGTTTAATAGTGAAAACCTTCTCGAGCTTGATGAGGACAAATTACGCGAGATCCGCGGCAACTCTATCACCATGGTTTTTCAAGAACCAATGACTTCGCTCAATCCGCTGCATCATATCGGTAAGCAGATAGGAGAAATTTTACAACATCACGGGATGAAGTCGGCGGCAATGCGAGAAGAACGGACGATCGAGCTGCTCTCGGAAGTTGGCATGCCGGATCCAAAAGGTCGTTTGGGGTCATTTCCGCATCAGCTTTCTGGAGGTCAACGGCAGCGCGTTATGATTGCAATGGCGCTGGCAAATCGTCCGGATCTTTTTATTGCCGACGAGCCGACCACAGCGCTGGATGTGACCATTCAGGCGCAGATTTTGCATTTGTTAAAAAGCCTGCAAGCCAAGCACGGCATGGCGCTGCTGTTTATCACCCATGACCTTGGCATCGTGCGACGTATTGCCGACGATGTTGTGGTGATGCAGAAGGGTCACGTTGTGGACGCCGGCCCGGTCAAGCAAGTTTTTGCCAACCCGACGAGTGATTACACCAAGATGCTGCTGGCGGCTGAACCGAAGGGCATTGCCCCGCCGCTTGACCTGAGCGCGCGGGAGGTTCTGCGCGTTGATAATCTCAAGGTTTGGTTCCCGATCAAGCGCGGATTTTTCAAGCGCACCATTGGCCATATTAAGGCAGTAGACGGTGTTTCCATAACACTACGTGCAGGCCAAACCCATGGAGTTGTTGGCGAATCTGGTTCCGGTAAAACCACCCTCGGTTTGGCAATTTTGCGCCTCATACGTTCTGAAGGGCCCATCGTGTTTCTGGGGCAAAATATTGATGGTGCCACACGCAAGCAGATGCAACCGCTTCGCGCACAGATGCAGGTGGTGTTTCAAGACCCCTACGGCTCGCTGTCCCCAAGACTTTCGGTGGCGGAGATTATTGAAGAAGGTTTGACGGTGCAGAAGAGCGCGCTCACCCTGCATGAGCGGCGCGAGATTGTGGCGCAAGCGCTGCTGGATGTTGGCCTTGATCCGATGAGCATGGACCGTTATCCCCACGAATTTTCCGGCGGCCAACGTCAGCGCATCGCCATTGCGCGCGCGATGGTTTTGCAGCCGCAATTCGTGGTTCTGGACGAGCCAACCTCGGCGCTTGATATGTCTGTTCAGGCGCAAATCGTTGATTTATTGAGAGATTTGCAAATGAGACGCGGCCTGACCTATCTCTTTATTTCGCACGATTTGAAGGTGGTAAAAGCACTTTCCAGCGAAATTCTGGTGATGAAAGACGGTAAAGTGATTGAGAGCGGAGAGGCTTCGTCGATCTTTGCCAACCCGCAGGCCGACTATACAAAGGCGCTGTTTGCGGCGGCGTTTCTGGATAAAGAGCCGATATGACGGGGCGGGCTATCCTCATCGTGCTTGATTCTTTCGGCTGCGGCGAGGCGGGCGACGCCGCGGCCTATGGCGATGCCGGAGCCAACACGTTGGGCCATATTGCTCAGGCTTGCGCGGCGGGGCATTGCGACGGGCGGGGGCGCAGCGGCCCGCTTTTTATGCCACATCTCAATGCCTTAGGCCTGGGCAGAGCTGGTGAGGCGGCGAGCGGCACACATCCTGCCGGACTGCCGAAAATTGAGCCCAAAGCGCAGTGGGGCTATGGCATTGAAGTTTCAAAGGGCAAAGATACGCCTTCAGGACATTGGGAAATCACCGGGACGCCAGTTCCGTTTGAGTGGGGCTATTTTCCGCATAAAACACCATGTTTTCATGATGAACTCGTCGAACAAATGCTGGAATTGGGGCATTTAAGCGGGATTTTGGCGAATTGTCACGCTTCCGGCACCCAAGTGATCGACGATTATGGCGCAGAGCATCTGCGCACAGGCAAACCGATTTGCTACACATCTGTGGATTCAGTTTTGCAGATTGCGGCGCATGAACAGCTGTTCGGGTTGCAGCGGCTTTATGAGCTTTGCAAAATCACTAGGTCGCTTTGTGACAAGTACAATATTGGACGCGTAATTGCGCGGCCATTTACCGGAACCGTTGGTGATTTTCACCGCACGCCAAATCGCAAGGACTACGCCGTGCCGCCGCCCGCCAACACTCTGCTTGAATTGGCGATAAGGGGCGGGCGCGAGGTGGTTACAATCGGAAAAATCGGTGATATTTTTGCTCATCACCATACGGGAACCGAGAAAAAAGGCGTCTCAAATGACAGTCATTTCGACCTTTTGCTCGAATCTGTGCCCAAATTGGCGGATGGCGGGCTGATTTTTGCCAATTTTGTTGATTTTGATACCGAATATGGCCATAGGCGCGACGTGGCGGGCTATGCCGCTTGTCTGGAAGCTTTTGATGCGCGCCTGCCCGAGCTATTCGCGCTGCTGAAGACCGATGATGTGGTGATTTTTACGGCAGACCACGGCAATGACCCGACTTTTAAAGGCACGGATCACACTAGAGAATATGTGCCTATCCTAGTGAAATCCGCTGCGCTGGAAGCCAAGGCAATTGGAGGCCGCGGCATGGCCGACATTGGCCAATTCGTAGCCAAATACCTCAAATTATCGGCCACACCGCATGGAAAAAGCTGGATTTAGGCAATATAATACCTAAAAACCTGTACATCTGACGGCCAAACATGGCCAAAAACTGGCCAAAGGTGGCCAAGAGCTAACGACACCAAATTCCTTGGCTAGTAGGTTCGCGTTGGTTCTTGGATCCGCTTTTTTTCTACAATGCGACTAAACTGCGTTCGCCATCAAGAGATGCCGAGGGGTGAAATACCACCCCAAAGGCCACGCGCGTAGAGAATGCCGCACAAGGATTCTCCAACGCGCCAAGGCAAATAATCGGCGTCGCGGCTCAAGTTTGCCACCGCCGCCCGCCCCTGCCGAGACACTTTTTTTAACAGGCCGCTAGCTCAAGCGTGCACAGCATGCCGAGATCGGCTTTGCCCCGGGCGAAAGCTGACAATCGCGGCCAGTTGTGAGCGAGGACACACTTTAGAAAGCTTAAACACCCGATGCAATGGGATGCGGCTCGTCTTGCGTGTTGGCGGCGTTGCGCCCAAACCTGCTAAGCGCCCAGATACACGGCAGCGCCACAATCAGCGCGAGACTTACCGCCGCGAACACCTGAAACATTGAGGCCCCGCGCGCCACCATAAGGCCAACCGCCAGTGGCCCAAACACCGCGCCAATGCGCCCCGCCCCCATGGCGCAACCGATGCCGGTGGAGCGAATGGTGACAGGATAGACCAGCGCCGCAAGAGCCAAACCAATTGACGACGAATACCCCAAACAGAAACCGGCAAACACGCTGGCGGCGGCAAGTGTTGTAAACGACGCTGTTCCGGCCCATCCGTAAAACAAGGCGGCCAGCGCAGCACCAAAAAATCCGGGAAGCGCCGAAGGCAGCAGACCCAAGCGCTCGATGGCGCGACCGGCAATCCCGGCTCCTAAAAATGAGCCAAGTCCGTTAAAGCCGATGATAAGCGCAGCGTCTGCCGGGGTAAAGCCCAGCGGTACCAACAGCGCCGGGCTCCAAGACGCCAGCACAGTGAGCGATCCCAGAATGATAAACATAAGGGCCCAAAGTGGCACAGTGCCAAATATGCGGCCCTCATCAAAAAGGTGGCTTAGGGAGGCATCGGTTGTGGTGCGCTCCAGCGCGACAACAGCCGTGTTTTGATCAAGGTTGGTTTGGCCGATTTTCCCGGCTATTTTGAGCACTGCGGCCTGATTTTTGCTGTTATCCGAGCCTTTGGCATTGAGCAAAAACCGCACAGACTCTGACAAGCCCAAGACGACGACAACCGCCACCAGCAGCGTGGCGAAACCCCAGATGTAGAGCAGATAGCGCCATTCAAACTGGTGGATGAGCGCGGCATTGATAAAGCCGCCGCACATCGCGCCCAGCGGAAATGCCGACCACAGCAGGCTGACAATTGCGGCGCGGCGGCGCGCGGGGGCATATTCCGAGGTGAGCGCGACACAGCAGGGAACTGCCCCGCCTAAGCCAAGGCCGGTGATAAAGCGGATGATCATTAACGTGGTGATGTCATGCGCAAGGGCTGTGGCTGCTGTTGCCAGACCGAGCAAGGTCACCGCACCAACCAGGCTTAGCTTGCGGCCGATACGGTCGGCGATTGACCCGCATAAGACGCTGCCCATGGCCGCCCCCAGCGTGGCGGCAGCAAATACGCCGCCCAACACACTGCGCTCGACGCCGAACTCTTTAATGACCAGCGGGGCAACAATACCAATTATCTGGTAATCAATACCATCAAGGAAAATAACCAGTGCACAAATCAGAAATACGCGGATTTGAAACGAGGATAACGGCGCGTTGTTGATGTGAGCTGTGATGTTAAACGCTGCCATGATTTGCCCCGGGTTGGCTCAATACAGCAGAGTGATGGTATTTTTCGGGGGATTGCAACGATTACTTGAAAGGATGCGGGTGATACGGCCGCTTCGGTGTCGTGACACACAATCAGGCGCGCCTGTAAAAATCAGTGCAAAAACCGGTACAGCGCTCAACTTTGCTCACCCTGAACGGCGGATTTGCATTAGCGTGAAGGCACATTGAAAGAGGCCTTGATGAAAACCACAGTTTCCGGCGTGCATATTGTTGACCACCCGCTTGTGCAACACAAGCTGACCCTGATGCGCGATGCCAAGCGCTCGACGCAGGGGTTTCGCCGCCTGCTCAACGAGATCGGCATGTTGCTGTGTTATGAGGTAACGCGGGATTTGCCGATAGAGATGGTTGAAACCGAAACACCCATCACGAAAATGATGGCACCCACCATCGCCGGGAAAAAGCTGGTGTTCGCGCCGATTTTACGCGCCGGCGTCGGCTTTCTGGATGGGATGCTCAATCTGGTGCCGTCTGCCCGCGTGGCGCATATCGGGCTGTATCGTGATCCGGCAACATTGGAGGCGGTGGAATATTATTTCAAGGCGCCGTCCGACCTGGCTGACCGGATGGTGGTTTTGATGGACCCGATGCTGGCCACCGGTAATTCGGCAATTGCGGCGATAGAGCGGCTGAAAGCGCGCGGGGCGAAGGACATCCGCTTTATGTGTCTGCTGGCCGCGCCCGAAGGCATTAAAGCTTTGCAGGACGCGCATCCGGAAGTGAAAATATGGACGGCGGCGGTGGACAGTCATCTGAACGACCACGGCTATATCGTTCCGGGGCTTGGCGATGCGGGCGACCGGATGTTCGGCACCAAATAATTATTTGGCTGGCGCAGCAATAACCAGCGCGGGGGGCGCAATCGCTGCCGGAGCGACGGCCACAACGGGCGCGGTTGGCGGCGGCGCAGAAGCGGCTTGCTGATGCTGCACCGGATCATTGCCCTGCGGCCCGCCATTGGCAGAGGCTGGCTTGGCCGGAACAGCTGCCACAGGCACCGGAGCGGCCTTGGCGGTTTCATCATGCTGGCGGATGACCGGCAACGGCTTCATGGCCAAAACCGATGCAACGCTGGGCGGCCATGGCATATAGTTGACCAGTGTCCAAGACTGGTTCGGCCATATATCGTGACTTGCAAGCGTGATCACATCGTCAGAGGTGAAATAGCGCGCATTGAGCTTAATGTTGATCGGCTCGTAAACCGCTTTTTCGCCTTTCGACAACGGCTTGAAACTATAGGCAGACGACGGGCCCGATGGCGGAGCGGCAACTTCAAAGCCGCCCATGCTTTGAGACTGGTCGGCTGGCTGATCCAAGCTTGCCATGGCGGCGGGCTTTGTCATATTGGCGGGCTTGGCTTGCGCGGCTGTGGCAGCGTGCGGCAGCCACAGCAGCGCGGCAAGGCCGAGACCGATGGCTGTCATCAGCACCTGATCAATGAGGAGATTTTCCGGAGCGAGAGTTTTGGCAAGTGATGTCATGCCCTCAAAATAACGCAGAGCCGTTACACCTGCGTATTCCGGATTGTTACAATTTGAACGAAATGTGGATTATTGCGGTTTTCAAATGTGAACCGCTCAATAGCCCACCGCCAGAGTGCCGCGCTGGCGCTGATCCGCCTCGCCCATCAACACCCCGTCGGCGCGGTGAATACTTTGCGCCGAGCCACTGGCAGGCTGCGGGACAACTTTATGCCCTTTGGCTTCCAGCGCGCGAATAGTATCAAGCGACAGGCCCGGCTCCACCTGAAGTTGATCCGGCAACCATTGATGATGGACACGCACCGCCTCGGCGGCTGCCGCAACATTCATGCCAAAATCCAGCACATTGACGATCATTTGCACCACCGTGGTGATGATGTGCGAGCCGCCCGGACTGCCGGTGACGAGGACAAGCTCACCGTTTTTGAACACAAATGTCGGGCTCATCGACGAAAGCGGGCGCTTGTTTGGCGCGGGGGCGTTGGCGTCGCCGCCGGTGAGGCCATAGCCATTGGCGGCACCGGGCTTGGCGGCAAAATCGTCCAGTTCATTGTTGAGCATGACGCCGGTTCCGTCGGCAATCAGGCCAAGGCCATAGTTGAAGTTGAGCGTGTAGGTGTTGGAAACAGCATTGCCGCTGGCATCGACCACGGAAAAATGCGTGGTCTGGTCGCTCTCGTATGGCACGGGTTTGCCGGGCTTGATGTCTGTCGAGGGCCGGGCCTTGGCGGCGGAGATGGTAGCGCGCAATTCAGCGGCATATTTGGGGGAGGTCAGCCCCTTCACCGGAATTTTGACAAAGGCAGGGTCGCCCAAATATTCGGAGCGGTCAGCGAAGGCGAGCTTCTCGGCCTCGGCCATCAGGTGAATGGTGTCAGCGCTGCCCTGCCCCATTTGGCCCAAGGGAAACCCTTCGAGAATATTGAGGATTTCGATGACATGAATACCGCCCGAGGACGGCGGCGGCATCGAAACAATATCGTAGCCGCGATATTGGCCGTGCACCGGCTCGCGCTCCAAAGCGGTGTAGGCGGCAAGGTCTTCAGCGGTCATGCGCCCGCCTGCGCTTTGCACCGAGGCTGCAATTTTTGCGGCAATGGTGCCGGTGTAAAACGCGGCGGGGCCCTGCTCGCCGATGGCAGCCAAGGTATTGGCCAAATCCGGCTGCTTCAACACATCGCCGCGTTTGGGCGCAGCGCCATTGGGGAAGTAAACGGCGGCGGAGGACGGAAAACGGCTTAGAAACGTTTGATTGGCAGTGAGCGAATCGGCCAAATCCGCTTCGACAATGATGCCGTCCCGCGCCAGCTTTTGTGCCGGAGCAATCAGCGCGGCCAGAGAAAAATTGCCGGAGCCATAGCGGGCCGCCAGCGCCAACCCGGCAACGGTGCCCGGCACGCCAACGCCCAAGCCGGAGGTTTGGGATTTGGCAGGGACGGCTTCGCCCTTTTCATCGAGGAACACATCCTTGGTGGTGGCGAGCGGGGCCAGCTCGCGATAATCAATGGCGATGTCTTTGTGGTCTTTGGCAAGATGCACCAACATGAAACCGCCGCCGCCGATGTTACCCGCGCGGGGCAAGGTGACGGCCAAAGCAAAGCCAACAGCGATGGCGGCATCTACCGCATTGCCGCCGCGCTTTAAAATGTCCAGTCCGATTTGGCTGGCGGCGGCCTCCTGGGAAACAACCATGCCGTTTTGGGCAACAACCGGCAGAATGCGGGCCGTGCCGGGCGCATAGGCTTTGGGCAGGCTTTGGCCAAAAGCGGGCGAAACGACAAATGCGGTGACGGCGGCGAAGCGCAACAAGCGATACATGGGCTGCTCCTTATTTCAGGCTCTTAAATTTATTTCAGGCTCTTAAATTTGTGAACAGGGAAGCGGGACTCGCAACTCACTGCAAGATGAGGCCGGACATGACCAATTCAGCCGTGGCGAGGTTGCAAGCCATGGGAATGTTGTAAACCAAGGCCAGCCGCGTCAGGGCTTTAACGTCAACATCATGCGGGTGCGGCGACAACGGATCAACCAGAAAAATCAGCGCATCGATTTGCCCTTCAGCAATGAGCGCGCCAATTTGCTGATCTCCGCCTAACGGGCCGGACTTGAGCCTTTGCACCGCCAATTCGGGACAGCGCTCCATGATGCGGGCGCCGGTTGTGCCGGTGGCAACCAGTTGGCACAAGCCGAGACGGGCGCGATGGCGGGCAACCCAATCGGCCATATCGGCCTTTTTCTGGTCATGTGCGATGAGGGCGAGACGCAGTTTGGGCGGCAGTGACTTAGGTTTGGCGGGCATGATTTGGCTCCGGTAACGAGCCCGCAAATTGGCATACTGCATGGAGCGCGCCAAGAGCAGAATTGGTGCGGGCGCAAATGCCAAGTTGTGCGCTCGCTCTCGTGCTTGCCGGGGCGTTTTTGCGGCAAACAGCCTGAAAAGCAGGCTCGACAACAGAGGCTTTTTTGCGCAAGTTCAGGCCTGAGCAGTTATCGACGGGCGGCACCTGCCTTGAAGTTGACTCGCCTAAAAATCTCTGACCAAATGGTCAGGTATTCGTCTTAAGGGAGACTTCCATGAAACAGATTTTTTCGATGACCCTGGCGGCAAGCTTGCTCGCCTCGGTTTCCGCCTATGCTGCCGATTTTAAGCCGGCTATTATTTACGATTTGGGCGGCAAGTTTGATAAGAGCTTCAACGAAGGCGTGTTTAACGGCGGCACCAAATATGCCAAAGAGGCCGGCGTAGAGCTGCGCGACTTTGAAATTCAGAATGACACCCAGCGCGAACAGGCTTTGCGCAAATTTGCCGGCGACGGCAACAATCCGATTGTTGTGCCGGGCTTTGCCTGGGCTACCGCATTGGAAAAGATTGCGGGCGAATTCCCCAAGACCAATTTCGCCATTCTTGACATGGTGGTCGACAAGCCAAATGTTGCCTCTATCGTCTTCAAAGAGCAGGAAGGCTCTTTTGTTGTTGGCGTGATGGCGGCAAAAGCCTCGAAAAGCGGCAAAGTTGGCTTCATCGGCGGCATGGACATTCCGCTGATTCACAAATTCGGCTGTGGTTATGAGCAGGGCGCGAAATATGCCAACCCGAAGGCAGAAGTGTTTGCCAACATGACCGGCACCGACCCGAAAGCTTGGAATGACCCGGTGAAGGGTGGCGAATTGGCCAAATCGCAGATATCGCAGGGTGCTGATGTGGTTTACGCTGCAGCGGGCGCAACCGGCATTGGCGTGTTGCAGGCGGTGGCTGATGGCGGCAAGCTGGGCATTGGCGTTGACTCAAACCAGAACGGTTTGCAGCCCGGCAAAATCCTCACTTCGATGCTGAAGCGCGTGGATGTGGCGACATATAATGTGTTCAAGGCCACCAAGGAAGGCACTTTCAAGGGCGGCATTCAGGCGCTCGGCCTGGCTGAAGGCGGCGTTGGCTATGCCATGGACGACAACAATAAAGCGCTGGTTTCGGCGGACATGAAAACCGCAGCCGATGCGGCGATTGCCGATATTATTTCCGGCAAGATCAAGGTTCATGATTACATGTCTGACAACAAGTGCATGTAATTTGAATTTAAGGCTTGGTTGAAACGTTTCAGCCAAGCCCTTTTTTTATCCAGAGCAGCGGTAGCTCACCGAGACTCAGAACCGCTGCTCTAATGTCTTGTTTTATCGCATCGTTTTAGTGCAAAACCAGTGACACTTTTCCGCACGATGCTCCAGGAAACGAAAAATGACCGCACCTCCTGTTCCCGTTATCGAGCTGATTGGTATCGAGAAGCGTTTTGGCGCGGTGCATGCCAATAAGAACGTCAATCTGAAAATTGCGCGCGGCTCCATTCACGGCATCGTCGGGGAAAATGGCGCGGGCAAATCGACCCTGATGTCGATTCTCTACGGATTTTACGAGGCGGATTCGGGCGAAATTCGCGTGAATGGCGCGCCGGTACGCATCCGCTCCAGCAAGGAAGCGATCTCGCATGGCATCGGCATGGTGCATCAGCACTTTATGTTGGTGGAGCCGCTTTCGGTGCTGGACAATGTGATGCTCGGAAATGAGGGCGGCGCGCTGCTGGGAAAAGGCGAAGCGCAGATGCGGGCCCTGTTGGCAAAGCTGGGAACCGACTACGGCCTTGAGGTGGACCCGGACGCGATTGTCGGTGATCTCGGCGTGGGATTGCAACAGCGCGTGGAAATTTTGAAGGCGCTCACACGCGGCGCGGAAGTGCTGATTTTGGACGAGCCGACGGCGGTGTTGACGCCCTCTGAAGCAACGCAGCTGTTTGAAATGCTCGGGACGCTGAAGGCGCAAGGCAAAACCGTGATTTTGATCACGCATAAGCTGCGTGAAATTATGGCGGTGACCGATGAGGTTTCGGTGATGCGGCGCGGCGAGATGGTGGCAACTTTTGTTACCGCGCAAACATCGACTGCGGCGCTGGCAGACGCGATGGTGGGGCGGCACGTGTTACTGCGGGTGGAAAAAGGCGCGAGCCAACCGGGCGCAGTGCTGCTGGAAGCGCGCGATGTGAGCGTGAAAGATGATTTTGGCGTTATCCGCGTTAAAAATGTGTCGTTTCAGGTGCGCGCGGGGGAGATTGTCGGAATTGCCGGCGTGGCGGGGAACGGGCAATCCGAGCTGTTGGAGGCCTTGGCGGGAATCCGGCCAATATTTTTGGGAACTTTGCTGGTGAACGGTGTTGAGGTGAAGCGCGAGGGCGCAAACCCGAAAGCCATGCGCGAACATCATGTGGTGCATGTGCCGGAAGACCGCCACCGGCAGGGCTTGGTGATGCCGTTTGAAGCCAATGAAAGCGCGATATTGGGATTTCAGGACGATAAGACCTTCGGCGCTGGCGTGTTGCTGCAGCCGAAGAAGATGATTACTGACCTTGCCGCCAAAATGGAAAGCTACGACGTGCGACCGCGAGACCCGCGCCTGAAAACTGCGAATTTCTCCGGTGGCAACCAGCAAAAAATTGTTCTGGCACGCGAGATCGAGCACAGCCCGCAGGTGTTGCTGGTGGGCCAGCCGACGCGCGGTGTCGATATCGGCGCGATTGAATTCATTCACCGAAAGCTGATTTCGCTGCGCGATGCCGGCAAGGCGGTGTTGCTGGTTTCGGTGGAGCTGGACGAAATCACCGCGCTGTCCGACCGCATTATTGTGATGTGCGGCGGGATGATTACTGGCGAGCGTCGGCCCGAAAACACCAACCCGCAGGACCTTGGCATGTTGATGGCGGGCGTATCCGATGCGGTGGCGGCATGAGCGTACCTGTGGCTTTGCCAAAATGGGCAGATGTGGCGCTGATCCCGTTTTTGAACATCTCGCTGGCATTTATCGTGTCGGGGCTGGTGGTTCTGGCCATTGGTGAAAACCCGATTACAGCGACCCGGCTGATGATTTCCGGCTCGCTCGGCAGCCTCAACGGGCTGGGCTATACGCTGTATTATGCTACCAGTTTTATCTTTACCGGGCTGGCGGTGGCGGTGGCGTTCAAGGCTGGCCTGTTCAACATCGGCGGCGAGGGGCAGGCTTATTTTGCTGGACTTGGCGTGGCGCTGGTGGGGCTCAATCTGGGATTTTTGCCGTCGTTTATCATGATCCCGCTGTGTTGTCTGGCGGCTGTGCTGTTCGGGGCGGCGTGGGCGGCCATTCCGGCCTATTTGCAGGCCAAACGCGGCAGTCATATTGTTATTACCACGATCATGTTCAATTCGCTCGCCAGCGCGCTGATGGGTTATTTGCTGGTGAATGTCTTGCGCAAAACCGGCTCGATGGACCCGGCAACGCAGATGTTTAATCCGGCCTCCTATATTCCGCGCCTGTCGGAAATCCTGAATTATCTTGGCGTACAAATGGCTGAAACGCCGGTGAATCTGTCGTTGTTTCTGGCGCTGTTCACGGCTTTGCTGGTGTGGGTTTTGATTTGGCGCACCCGGCTGGGATATGAAATCCGCACCGTGGGGGCAAACCCCCATGCGGCGGTTTATGGCGGCATTTCTCCGGCGCGCATCACAATTTTGACGATGTTATTGTCCGGCGCACTGACCGGCGGCCTCGCCATCAATGCGCTGATGGGCGATGCGCACCGCGTACAACTGGAGTTCACGGCAGGATTTGGCTTTGTCGGCATTGCTGTGGCGCTAATGGGAAGGGCGCATCCGCTGGGCATTGTTTTGGCGAGCATCTTATTTGGTATGCTGTATCAGGGCGGTGCCGAGCTGGCCTTTGACCAGCCGAAAATAACCCGTGACATGATTCTAGTGATTCAGGGGCTGGTGGTGTTGTTTGGCGGCGCGCTCGAAGGGCTGTTTCGCGCTCCGCTGGCGCGGTTTTTGGCAAGGTTCAGCGCCAGAGACGGTGCCAAAAATTCTGCGACGTCGAAGGGATCAGCCTGATGGAAACTTTCGAATCCGGCGTATTCATTCTTTCCTCCGGCATCCGCCTCGCGATTCCATTGCTCTGCGCCTGCTTGGCGGGGCTGTGGTCTGAGCGCTCCGGCATTGTTGACATCGGGCTTGAGGGCAAGATGCTGGGCGCGGCTTTCGCTGCGGCTGCCGCCGCCACCTACACGGGTAGCGCTTGGGCGGGGTTTGCCGCAGGTGTGCTGATCTCGGTGTTGATTTCGCTCATTCACGGCTATTCCGCCATTGATCAGCGCGGCAACCAGATTGTATCCGGCACTGCCATCAACATGACCGCGGTGGGGCTCACCGCTCTGTTGGGCAATGCGTGGTTTGGCCAAGGCGGGCGCACTCCCGCGCTGAAAGGGGCCGAGCGCTTTAACCCGATCGAGCTGCCGTTTGTGGCAACGCTGGACCAAGTGCCGTTTATCGGCTCAATCTATCACCATCTGATTTCCGGCTATGAGAGCATCACCTATATGGCGTTTGCCTGCGTGCCGCTGACCTGGTGGGTGCTGTATAAAACCCGGTTTGGTCTACGGCTGCGGGCTGTGGGGGAGAATCCGGCGGCTGTAGATACGGCAGGCATTTCGGTGCGGGCATTGCGTTATCAGGCAGTGATCATCTGCGGGGTTTTGGGCGGGCTGTCAGGCGTTTATCTCTCGGTGGCGCAGGCGGCAGGGTTTATCCCCGGCATGAGCGCGGGCAAAGGCTTTATTGCCTTGGCGGCTTTGGTATTTGCAAAATGGCGGCCTTGGCCGGCATTATGGACATGCCTGCTGTTTGGCTTTCTCGATGCCTTGGCCATTCGCATGCAGGGCGTCAAGGTGCCCGGCATTGGCGAAATTCCGGTGCAGGCCATCCAAGCCCTGCCCTATCTGCTGACGGTTATTTTGCTGGCTGGCTTTATCGGCTCGGCCATTCCGCCCAAAGCCTCGGGAACCCCCTACGTCAAAGAGCGCTGAGCAATATCCCAAAAAAGTTGCGGGTTTTTTGGAAGAGTCTGGTTCAGGATTTGGATGTGCCGCACTTGGATATACCGCAGTTGGAATTGAAACAAAGTTGCGATTGAAAAAGGCTGGCCTTGATGCTTGACACTCTGTTTGATGCCGCGAAATCGGCGCAAAAACGGGCCTATTCGCCCTATTCGAAGTTTAAGGTTGGCGCGGCGCTGCGCACGCCGCTCGGGCATATTTATGCCGGATGCAATGTTGAAAACGCTGCCTATCCGCAAGGCAATTGCGCCGAGGCCAGCGCTATTGCCGCAATGATTATGGGCGGCGAGCATGAGATTGCTGAAATTTTGGTGATCGGGGACGGGGACGGCTTGGTGACGCCGTGCGGCGGTTGCCGCCAGCGCATCCGCGAATTCGGCAAAGCAACGACGCCGATCCATATTGCCGGACCACAAGGCGTGAGGGCCCATTTCACGCTGGAGGGCCTGTTGCCGCATTCTTTCGGGCCGGAACATCTGGGAAATAATACATGAGCCAAACAACTTCGAGCCAAACAACTTCGAGCCAAACAACTTCGGGCCAAACGACTTCGAGCCAAGTTGAACTCTGCCTTGCCGCTTTGCGCGCGGCAGGCGTTTCGCAACCAATCGACTTTGCCATGGTGCTTGGCACCGGCTTGGGCGGGCTGGCGGACGCGGTGGAAAACCCGATTGTGGTTCCCTATGGCGCTTTGCCAGGATTTCCGGCTGGCGGGGTTTCGGGCCATGCGTCGCGGCTGGTGATCGGCACTCTGGAGGGCAAGCGCGTGGCATTTGCGCAGGGCCGCGCCCATTATTATGAGAATGGCGACCCGCGCGCTATGGCGGTGCCGATTGAAACCTTTGCCGGGTTAGGCGCAAAGGTGCTGATTTTATCCAACGCCTGCGGCTCTTTGCGCAGCGATTGGCGACCGGGCTCGCTGTGCGTGATCTCCGACCATATCAACTATGCCGGGGTGAATCCGCTGATTGGGGTTCACTCCGATTCGCGCTTCGTGCCGATGAACAACGCCTATAATTCCGGGCTGCGCGACCGCATGCGCAAGGCCTCGGTGACGGCGGATGTCGGCGTGCATGACGGCATTTATATGTGGTATTCGGGGCCGAGCTTTGAAACTCCTGCCGAAATCCGTATGGCGAAGATTTTAGGCGCGGATATTATCGGCATGTCGACTGTGCCGGAGGTGATTTTGGCGCGCCACATAGGCCTGACCTGTGTGGCGGTGAGCATGATCACCAATCTGGCGGCGGGAATTGAGGGCGCTCGTCCGTCTCACACCGAAACCAAAGAAGTGGCGGGGCTGGCGGCAGCGGATTTTCAACGTCTGATCCGCAGCTTTTTGCGTGAAGAGCCGGAGGCAAACTGATGCTGCCGCAGGAGATCATCCGTAAAAAGCGTGACGGCGGGATTTTGTCCGATGCGGAAATCCGCTTTTTCATTGCGGGGCTCACGTCCGGTGCGGTGTCTGAAGGTCAAGTTGCGGCCTTCGCCATGGCGGTGTTTTTCAAAGGCATGACGACGCCGGAACGCGTGGCGCTGACCCGCGCAATGACGCAGTCGGGCACAGTGTTAAACTGGGCCGACCTTGCCCTGCCCGGCCCGGTTTTGGACAAGCATTCCACCGGCGGCGTTGGCGATAATGTCAGCCTGATGCTGGCACCGATGGTGAGTGCTTGCGGCGGGTTTGTGCCGATGATTTCGGGGCGCGGCCTCGGCCACACCGGCGGCACACTCGACAAGCTCGATGCCATTCCTGGCTACACCTCGCAGCCGGATAATGCGTTGTTTCGCGCCACTGTCAAAACCGTCGGCTGCGCTATTATTGGCCAAACGGCGGACCTCGCCCCCGCCGACAAGCGGCTCTATGCCATCCGCGATGTGACGGCGACGGTGGAAAGCATTGCGCTGATTACAGCTTCGATCCTGTCGAAAAAGCTCAGCGCCGGATTGCAAGCTTTGGTGATGGACGTAAAAACCGGCAATGGTGCCTTCATGGAAACACTTGAGGGCGCACGCGAATTGGCGAACAGCCTTGCGTCTGTTGCCACAGGCGCGGGCCTGCCAACCACGGCGCTGATTACCGATATGAACGCACCCTTGGCCAGCGCTGCGGGCAATGCACTGGAAGTGCAAAACGCGGTGGATTACCTCACCGGCAAACATCGCGATGCGCGGCTGCACGATGTGACACTGGCCTTGGGCGCGGAAATGCTGGTTTCCGGCAAGCTGGCGCGGGACGTTGTGAGCGCACGGGCGCTGCTGCAGAAAAATCTGGATAACGGCCGCGCGGCGGAGCTTTTTGGCAAGATGACCGCAGCGCTGAAAGGCCCAGTGGATTTTGTTGAAAGGTACGTAGCCTATTTGCCCAAGGCCAATATCGTCCGCGAGGTCACGGCGCGTGAGGCGGGGGTTATTTGCAAAATTGATACGCGCGCGCTGGGTGTCGGGGTGATTTTGCTGGGCGGCGGGCGGATGCGCGCCAGCGACACAATTGATTTGAGCGTGGGCTATTGCGCACTTGCCGGGCTCGGGATGAAATGTGACAAGGGCGATGTGCTGGCCCGGGTGCACGCACGCGATGAGGCAGGCGCGGATGCGGCGGAAGCCGCCCTGCGCGCGGCTTATCATTTTGGCGATGCGCCGGAGTTACGGCCCCCGGTAATTGAACGGATTTCAGGATGAGTTTGCTGATCGACATCAATGGATGGGACATTGCGCCTTGGGTGGAGCGGTTTGCCCGCGCCATGCCGGGGCGGATGATTGTGACGCCGCAGGATAAATTCAAGCCGGAAGATGTGGCGTTTGCCGCAGTGTGGAAACACACGCCAGGGTCTTTGAACCGGTTCAAAAATCTGAAAGTGATCTTTTCGCTTGGTGCGGGCGTTGACCATGTTTTGCGCGACGCGAATTTGCCCGACGTGCCGCTGGTGCGGCTGGTGGACGCGGATTTGCGCGACCGGATGAGCGAATGGGTGGTGCTGCATGTTTTGCTGCATCACCGGCAGCAGCGCATGTATGACTTCCAGCAATATGAAAAGCTGTGGGAGGATGACCGGTTTCAACCTGCCGCGCGGGATGTGCGCGTGGGCATGATGGGGCTTGGTGTTTTGGGGCAGGACGCGGCGAAAAAGCTGCAGGCAATCGGCTTTGATGTTGCCGGCTGGAGCCGCTCGGCCAAGCAAATTGAGGGGCTTGAGTGCTATGCGGGCGCGGACGGGTTAGCTGAATTTCTGGCGCGCACGGATGTTTTGGTGAGCCTGCTGCCGCTGACCCCCGATACGCGCGGCGTGCTGAACCGGGTGCTGTTTGAGCAACTGGCCAAAGACGGACGCCTTGGCGGGCCTATTTTGCTCAATGCCGGGCGCGGCGGCCTGCAGGTGGAGGCGGATATTGTCGCCTGCCTCGACGACGGCACCTTGCGCGCCGCGACGCTGGACGTGTTTGAGGTGGAGCCGCTTCCGGCAGATTCGCCGCTATGGCATCACCCGCAAGTGACGATTACGCCGCATAACTCCGCCATTTCTGAAATTGGCGCGGTGACCGCCTTCATTGTGCGGCAGATTGAACGGTTTGAAGCGGGCGAGCCGCTGGAGCATGTTGTGGACGTAAAGCGCGGGTATTGAGGGCGGCTTAACGGCACGGTTCAAGCTGCCCCTCACCACAACCCCCTCCCCGCAAGCAGGGAGAAGAGGCTTCTCACAGTCGTTTTAAACCCGTCATTTCGCCACCGCCCTTGGACATAATACGGGCGCGGGCGGTTTCCAACGGTTCGGAATAGACGCTCATGGTGTAGCCATTGGCATGCAGCAGCTGCGTTTCATTTTGCATTATGCCGACATGACCTTTCCAGAACACCAGGTCGCCACGCTGAAATGGCCCGTTAACCGCGCTGCCCAACTCACGCTCCTGCATATCACTATCGCGCGGCGCGGTGAGCCCCGCCGCCTGCAGGGAAAGCTGCACAAGGGCGGAACAATCCAGCCCGAGCGATGAGCGCCCGCCCCAAAGATATGGCGTGCCGGTGAACTGTTCTGCAAGCGTGACAAAATCCGGCGTCGGCGCATCGAGCGGCTGGGTGTGGGAGGCCCAGACGAAGAAGCCATTGGACAGGCGCAGGAAGTCTGGAATTTGTGTTTCGTCAGGATGAGCGGCTAGAAGCGAACCAAAACTCAACGCCATGATCGGCGGGGCTTTGATGTTGGCAACCGGATAGACAAACGTGCGCAGGGCGGAGACGCGGTGCGTTGGCGTTATTTTTGGCCCGAGCGCATCCTTGGCAATATAGCCGCAATAGGAATCACGCAAGGATTGGCCCCAGCACCAGCCTTCCATATCGGTGTCATAAACGGCAAAGTCCTCGCCAAACAGCAGCTCACTGTCGCGCATCGCATCCGGACGCGGGGCGCGCAGCAGCGGCGCAACAGGATCGCGCACAGTGAAGACTTGCGGCGTATTTTCGATACCGGGGCGGAGCGGATTGAGGCGTTTGTCGAGTGTCATGATTTTTGCATACTTTTTGTAAAGAGGCCCCTCACCGCAACCCAACCCTGCCAACCGCTGCCCTCCTTCGAGACACGCTTTTCGAGCGCGCCTCAGGATGACGGCAGAGCGGGCTGTTCAAGTTATGGCCCAAGTTCGGCGGCTGATTTGCTGACCATATCACCCAATGTTTCAACGTAAAGCGCACCTTTGACGGTGCGCTGAATGATAACATTGCGTAAATCCGCCTCATCGCGGCGGCGGGTGACCAGCTCATATTTGCCCAATGTATCAAGGGCGCGGGTGATGACCGGCTTGGTGACATTCAGCTTTTTGGCGAGGCCGCGCACCGTGTGAGGCGGCGGATTGAGATAAATTGTCAGTAGGATGGTGACCTGCCTCAAGGTGAAATCCGAGGCAAAATCCGGACGCGCGTCGGCCACGAGGTCGAAAAATACCTCGTGCATCAGTTTCAAAGCTTGCGCCGGGCGCAGGGTGACGGGCATTGAGGGTTCCGTTCGTTTCGGAACCGTATTATTTAGCTTTTTACGCGAGCTGCAATGTTTAAACGCCGTAGCGCGCCAAAATCACATCATAGAGTAAACGCGCGCTTTGGATTTCGCCGCCCTCGGGACGCCCGGGCTTGGTGGCTGGACTCCAGCCATAAACGTCAAAGTGCACCCATGAGCGGTTTTCGACAAAGCGCTTGAGGAAGAGCGCCGCAATGATGGATCCGGCAAAACCGCCCGGCGCGACGTTGTTCATGTCCGAGATTTTGCCATCGAGCGACGCGGCGTAGGGCTGCCACAGCGGCATACGCCAGACAGGGTCGATGGCGGCGGATGAAGCGGCGGCGATTTCGCCCGCAAGCGCATCATCATCGGTGTAAAACGGCGGCAGGTCAGGGCCGAGCGCGACGCGCGCCGCGCCGGTCAGCGTGGCAAAATCGAGCAGCAGATCGGGCTTTTCTTCATCGGCATAGGTTAAGGCATCCGCCAAAATCAACCGCCCTTCGGCGTCGGTATTGCCGATTTCAACGGTGATACCTTTGCGGCTTTTGTAGATATCGCCAGTGCGGAAGCTGGAGGCGGAGATGGAGTTTTCGACAATGGCGATGATGACGCGCAGGCGGATTTTGGCTTTGGCGGACATCAGCATTTCAGCCAGCGCCAGCGCGGTGGCGGCACCGCCCATGTCTTTTTTCATGATGGCCATGGCGGAGCTGGGCTTGATGTCAAGACCGCCGGTGTCATAGGTGACGCCTTTGCCAACCAGCGTGACTTTGGGTGCATCTTGCGGGCCGAAAGTGAACTCAACAAGGCGGGGAGGCTGTGCGGCAGCACGGCCAACAGCGTGGATGAGCGGAAAATTCTGCGCCAGCAAGTCATCGCCGCGAATGGCGCTGAAAGTGGCACCGTGCTTTTTGGCGAGCGCGGCAACGGCCGCATCCAGCGCATCGGGGCCAAGGTCATTGGCAGGCGTGTTTATAAGATCGCGGCCCATGAAAACAGCGGCGGCGAGGCGTTCTATTTTTGCCGCCTTCACACCTTTGGGAGCGACGAGGCGCGGAAGCTCTGCTTGCGGCTTGTAGGCGGCAAAACGATAGCTGGACAGCAGCCAGCTCAACGCGGCGGCCTCGCCCTGAAAGGCTTCATTGGCAAAAATGTAGATGCCTTTGGGCAACAGGTTCACCAGCTTGCCGGGTGCAAAGCCCTGCCCCGCTTCATCCCCGTATAAGACAATGATGCCGTTGGTGGCGGGCAAAACCGCATGTTGACCGACCTTGCCTTCGAAACCCAGCTGGCGGGCATGGCCAGCGGCGGCGGCACCCAGCGTGTTTAAAACCGTATGGAGCGTGGCGGGGGTTACAAACCAAATTGGATGAGCATTTGCATCGGGCGGGGCAAAACGGGGCACAACGGATCTCCTGAATCATTAAATTCACAATGGCGCGATGCGCTGGCCAAAGCAATTAACCATCCGTTAGGGTTAACGAAATATTGATAGAGGTTAAGCGGTGATTTGCCGCGGCATTTCCGGGGTTATTCATGGCTTTGTCCCTTTTCCCACATCGTGTCTCACGGGCAGCTTTGCTTTGCGCCCTGATTTTGGCTGTGCCAATGGCGGGATGCAAATCCTCCAACTTTGGCGATGTTACCGGCTCAACGCGGGCACAAATTCCGGGCGAGCCGGGCGCGCTCAATGCTTATATTGATGACTGGGGCAAAAAATATGACGCTGCTCCGACCAATAAATCCATTGCGCTGACCTATGGCCGCGCGTTGCGCGCCGGAGAGCGCAACCCGCAAGCGCTGGCGGTGTTGCAGACTTTGGCCCTGAAATATCCGAACGACATGGAAGTTTTGGGCGAATATGGCAAGGTTTTGGCCGACAATGGCCGCTTGAAAGAAGCGCAGGATGTGCTCACCCGCGCCCATACTCCGGAGCGGCCAAACTGGCGGATATTGTCAGCGCAGGGCAGCGTGGCGGATCAACTGGGCCAACAGGAACAGGCGCAGGGCTATTACGCCGCTGCGCTCAAAATTGTGCCGGACGAACCGACGGTATTGTCTAATCTGGGCCTGTCTTATGCGCTGAGCAAAAATCTGAGCATGGCCGAACAAGTGCTGAAACTGGCAGAATCACAACCGCGCGCCGATCAGCGTGTGCGGCAAAATCTGGCGCTGGTGTTGGCGCTGGAAGGCAAGTTTAAAGAGGCCGAACAGATTTCCGCCAAGGACCTGAGCGCGCAAGACGCCGCCAACAATGTGTTGGCCATCCGCAATATGATTGCGCAATCGAGCACGTGGAAAGATATTCAAGTGGGCGGCAAACCCAAGACGGCGGGTAAATCGTCGTAGCCGATTGGCAGTTTTAATTACAAAAAAGCCGCGCTCATCACGCGGCTTTTTGTTTGTTTAAAGCACGGGCTACTTGTCCAGCGCCATAACCTGAATGATGGCGGGGGTGATGATGACGCAGATCAACACCGGCAGGAAGAACAGAATCATCGGCACGGTGAGCTTCGGCGGCAGCGCGGCAGCCTTTTTCTCGGCGTTAATCATGCGCTCGTCGCGGCTTTCTTGCGCCAGCACGCGCAAGCCGACGCCCAGTGGCGTGCCGTATTTTTCAGACTGATTCAGCACTGTGGCCAGAGATTTCATGGCGGGCAGATTTGTCCGCAGCGCCAGGTTTTCAAAGGCGATGCGGCGCTCGGGAAGATAGGACAGCTCAGCGGTGGCAAGCGAGAACTCCTCCGCCATCGCCACCGATTCCGAGCCGATCTCACCGCTGACCTTGCGGAAGGAGTGTTCAATCGACATGCCGGAT
Organism: Methylovirgula sp.; assembly: GCA_043784625.1. Lineage (GTDB taxonomy): Bacteria > Pseudomonadota > Alphaproteobacteria > Rhizobiales > Beijerinckiaceae > JANXSV01. The sequence continues at coordinate 25,432 of JAYVYB010000055.1, read as the reverse complement.
TCAACACAGATGAGCAGCAAATCCAGCGCGTTCGGATATGCGCGGTTGAGGGAGAGCTGGCGCTTTTGCGAAACGTTGGTGAGGTAAATTTCCGGCAGCTTGATGCCGACATAAAGCATTGCCACGCAAACGCCGAACTTGACCATATCGGTTTGATCCCACTCGAGGATGTAGAATACGTAGATGATCGACAAAATGAACAGGGTTATCGGCGAGACAAGGCGGAAAAACATGAAGGAAATTTCAGCCGGTTCGCCGCGAAAACCTGCCGAAGCCAGTTGCAGCCGGGCCTTTTCGGTGGTCAGCCATTTTTTCAAAGACAGCGCCTCGACGACGCTGTTCATGAATTGCTTTTGGGCAAAGCGCAGGCTGGTTTTTTCGCCGCCATTGAGCAGCGCTTCGCGGCCCTTGGCGCGAATGCGCTCACGCTCGACGGCAACGGACTTCATCCGCTTTTCCAGAATATCTGGCTCCAGCAAAGGCATGGCCACTGTTAAAACGGTGGCACCGGTGGCGATGGCGAGCAAGATGCCATAGACAAAGGTGGGGGTCATGATTTGCGAGATGATGGCTTCAAACATCGGCTTTACTCAGAGTTTTAAAAGAACCGCAGCGGGCCCCTCAAATATCGAAATTGATCATTTTCTTCATGCTGAGGATGCCGATTGACATCCAGCAGAGCGAGCACGCCAAGGCGATCTGCCCGGTTGTGGTGGTCCAAAGCAGCGAGATATAATCCGGCGCGGTCAGATAAACCAACAGGGCGACGATGGGCGGCAGGATGCCGATGATGGCAGCGGAGGCCTTGGCTTCCATCGCCATGGCCTGAACCTTGCCGACCATTTTCTTGCGTTCGCGCAACACTTTTGACAGGTTTCCGAGCGCTTCTGACAGGTTGCCACCGGCCTTGGACTGAATGGCAATAACGATGGAGAAGAAGTTTGCCTCGGTGATCGGAACCCGGTCAACCAGCCGCTCAATCGCCTCCGGAACGGTGAGGCCCATGGTCTGGGATTCAATGATGCGGCGGAATTCGGTTTTTACCGGCTCCGCGCCCTCAACCGCGATGATGCGCAGACAGTCGCCCAGCGGCAAACCGGACTTGATGCCGCGGGTGATAACGTCCAGCGCGTTAGGAAATTCGGCGACAAATTTCTTCAGACGGCGCTTGGTTAAAAAACCAAGCCACCAGCGCGGAAAACCAACACCGCCGATGACGATGCCAAGCACAGGAAAATAGATGTTGTTGGTCAAGACGAAAATGAGGCCGGCAAACACGGCAGCCATGATGCCACTGAAAATCATGAATTTTTGTTTGGACCATTCCAAACCGGCGCGGGCCATGCGCACTTCCAGCGAGACATTGCCTTTGGCTTTTTTATTGGCAATTTCCTTGAGCGACGACTCGACCTGTTTGCGGCGCGAATTCGGGTCTTGGGCGTTTTTTAGACCGGACCGTGGATTGGCGTTTTTAAACGCATCCTGCCGCTTGTCAGCGCGGTTTTCACCCGACAACATTGGATAAATAAACACATAGGCGATGCCGCCGCCTGCCAGAGCCAGAAGGGCTGCCATTTTGAGCATGTCCATATCAAAATTCACAGCTTCACCTCAATTAGCGGCCTGTTTGCCAAACCTTATTCGCCGGTTTTCGCTTCGGAGGCATCCAGCGCGGCAGCCAGGCGGCCTTCTTCGTTATAGTAACGGGCGCGATCCCAGAACCGCGGGCGACCGATGCCGGTGGAACGGTGACGCCCCTTCAGCTTACCCTGAGCATCTTCACCAGTGATTTCATAAAGGAATAAATCTTGAGTGATTACGGTATCACCTTCTAAACCTAACACCTCGGTGATGTGGGTGATGCGGCGCGAGCCATCACGCAGACGCGCAGCCTGAATGATGATATCCACCGAAGAGCAGATCATTTCGCGGATGGTTTTGGCTGGCAATGTGAAGCCACCCATGGTGATCATGGATTCGATACGGCTAAGGGCTTCACGCGGCGAGTTGGCGTGGAGGGTGCCCATTGAGCCGTCATGGCCGGTGTTCATGGCCTGTAGCAAATCGAACGCTTCTGGTCCGCGCACTTCGCCGACGATGATGCGTTCAGGGCGCATACGCAGACAGTTTTTGACCAAATCGCGCATGGTGATTGCGCCGGTGCCTTCAAGATTTGGCGGGCGGGTTTCGAGGCGCACGGTGTGCGGGCCCTGCAACTGCAACTCGGCCGAGTCTTCGCAGGTGATGACGCGCTCATCGAGATCGATATAGTTGGTCATGCAGTTCAGCAGCGTGGTTTTTCCGGAGCCGGTACCGCCTGAAATGATGATGTTGCAGCGGACACGGCCAATAATCTTCAGGATTTCCGCGCCTTCGGGCGAAATTGCACCAAACTTGCAGAGTTGATCCAGTGTCAGCTTGTCTTTTTTGAACTTACGAATGGTGAGCGCCGCACCGTCGATGGCGAGCGGCGGGGCGATGACGTTCACACGCGAGCCATCGGGCAAACGCGCGTCGCAAATGGGGGAGGTTTCGTCAACGCGGCGACCCACCTGGCTGACGATGCGCTGGCAGATGTTCATCAGCTGCTGATTATCGCGGAAGCGGATGGATGTGAGCTGAATCTTGCCGTTGACTTCGATGTAGGTTTTGGTGGCACCATTGACCATGATATCGGCGATATCATCGCGCGCCAGCAAAGGCTCCAGCGGCCCATAGCCCAAAACGTCGTTACAAATATCGTCGAGCAACTCTTCCTGCTCGGAGATGGACATGACGACGTTTTTGATGGAGACGATTTCGTTGACGATGTCGCGAATTTCTTCGCGGGCGCTGTCGGCGTCCAGCTTGGAAAGCTGTGCCAGATCAATCGCTTCAATCAATGCGCCAAAGATCATGCCTTTGGTGAGGTAATATTCCTCGGTGCGGCGTTTTTCCGGCGCGGGCGAAGACGACTCCTGCGGCGCTACGCGCACCTCTTTGGGCGCCTCTAGGGTTGCCGTTGGGGTATTTGCTGTGCCGAACCCTGCCCGCTTGCCAAACATGAACCAATACCTTTTCTAGTGCTTTGTTGCGTGATGACGTGTCAGGCGGATTTGCGCAGACGCGACATCAGCGGGCCAAGCAGAGATTTCTTCTCTTTTTTGATTTCAGCGCGGCCGGTGACGACGCGCGCCAGATAGTCGAGCGCGGCGGAGGATTTGTGCTCTGCCTCAATCTCGGACAGCATGTGACCATTGTTGGAGGCGGTGCCAAACAACTTGGCATCGAAGGCGATTTCAACAATGGGATCGGATTCCACAGCTTTGGAAAAATCAGGAACACTGATTTCCGGACGCTTTTGCAAGCCGACACGATTTAGCACCAGATGCGGACGGCGATCATGCGGACGGGCATTGCGCATGGCATCAAAAATGTTTTTGGTGTTGCGCAAATTCGCCAGATCGGGCTCAGAGACAACAATCAACTGATCCGCACCCACCAGAGCGCGGCGTATCCAATTGCTCCAACCGTGCGGCACATCAAGAATGACGTAGGGCACAGCGGCGCGCAGAATATCGATGACCTGATCAAACGAGGATTCGGTGAAATCATAGGTGCGCTCCATCGTGGCAGGGGCTGCCATAATGGAGAGACGATCGCTGCAACGTGACATCAAACGATCGACGAAATTGGCGTCAAGACGGTCGGCGGAAAACACCGCCTCGGCGATGCCCTGCGGCGGGTCCTGGTTAAAATCGAGGCCCGTGGTGCCAAACGCCAGATCGAGATCGACGATGACGGTTGGCATCATCAGCTTCTCCGAGATGGACCAGCCAAGATTATGGGCAACAGTGGAAGCGCCAACGCCGCCCTTGGCACCTATCACCGCAATGACGCGGCCAACATTCTCGATGCCGGGAGCCGAATAGAGCGCCGACAAATGGCCGATGAGTTCGACGATGCCGAATGGCGTGACCATATATTCGCTGACGCCGCGCGACATCAACATGCGGTAGAGCATAATGTCATTGACGCGGCCGATGACCACAACTTTGGTGCCGGCATCGCAGTGCGGCGCGAGCAGATCGAGATTTTCGATCAGGGCTTCGCGCTCGCCTGTGGTTTCAATGATGATCAGGTTTGGCGTGGGCGAAGAGCTGTAGGCTTCCACCGCTGCAGGTGCGCCGCCCATGTTGATTTTAACATGGGTTTTGATCATGCGCCGGTCTTGCACGGCGGCATTGAGCAGAGCCGAAATTTCGGCCGTTTCGCAAAATGCCTGCACGGAGATGCGCGGCAAAGGTGCGATGTGCACTTGTGAGTGATCTATGAGATCAGCGGTGGTATCAAACTCGTGCGTCACGGTGATCAGTTCCCCAATTGGCCGATATTAGTGTTGGTGGTGGTCCAAATTGTTGCCGGATCCGTGCCTTGCCGGATGAAGCCGATGGCGCGGGTGCGCATTTGCACGTCTGCCAGTTCCATGTCGCGTGGACGTACAAGATCGAGCGGATCATCCACCTGCGAGGCTAAAGCCTGCTGTGTCGAGCAGCCGAGATTGTAATAGGGGCGGTTTTCCCAACCGACCGCAGATGAACCTGAGGCAAGGTCGGCGGGCCACTCTCCGCAACGCGTGGCCACCTTGGCGGCCAGTTGCTGATAAGACAGCCGAATGGGCGAGGCGATGGAGTCATCGGCGGCAGCAAATGTACTGACCCGCAGATAGCCCTTTACGCCATTGGCAGCCAAAGAGCTACGGATGGTGTTTAAAGTTGCCTCTCGCGCGCTTGGTAGAATGTTTGATGGCACCATGGCCGACAATTGACCGCGACCGCGCATCCGGTATAGCCGGGCGAAGGCTTCAAGATCCGCCTTTTGGCGCGGATCGAGCTTGCCATTGTCTGACACGACGAAAATATCAAGATTGCGGGCAGTGTTGGTGAGCACGATGGGATGACGGGCATGGTAATCATCCGGAATGGTGGTTCCGGTGGCCATTCTGTCCACTTTGGCGCAGGCGGCCAGCGGCAGGATCAAAGCCAAAACCGACAGCACCGCGCCCAGAGAAGGCTTACGTTTGCGGCTGGATGTTTCATTATGCAGTGTCATGGCGAGTTCCTGTGTACAACTTTGATGTTCGGCTTGAGGCCTAAAGCTTAGTCGGTGATGAAGCCGACACGGCCTTTGAAGCCCTTCACAAGCTGAGGATTGTGTGAGGTGGAATAGATGCGGTTGACGCGGCCGAGAAAATTGCCCTGCATATCCGACGAGTCAGCAAAGCCGTCATTGGGGAGCGCGATCTCTTCAGGACGCAGGGTGCGGCTGATGTAGGGTGTGACAACAATCATCAGCTCGGTTTCTTCTTTCATGAAGTCGCGCGAGCGAAACAAACTGCCCAAAATCGGCAGGTTCATCAGGCCGGGCTGGCCTTGAATGACCTGAGCCGACTTCTGCTGAATGAGACCGGCAGAGATAATTGAACCGCCCGAAGGCAATTCGACCGTGGTCTCATTGCGGCGGGTGCGGGTGGAGGGATGGTTGGCGCAATAGAAAGAACCGCTGACCAAGCCTTCAACTTCGGTGACTTCGGTGCCGACATGCAGCTGGATACGGCCTTCCGACAAAACAGTCGGGGTGAAGGTGAGCGAGACGCCGTAGGGTTGGTCTTTATAATGAATGTCGGACGAGGCACCCTGAAACGGATTGAAGGTGGACGGGCTGGAACAGGTGGCCGAGTCCACGGTTGGCACGGTGCCGCCCGCGACGAATTTGGCGCTTTCACCGGAAATGGCGGTGACGGTTGGCTCGGCTAATACGTGCGCCACGCCGTTGCGCTCAAAGGCCTGGATGCTGGCAGCGATGGTGCCTTGGCTGCCAGCGGAGCTGATGACGTTTTGGCTCATGTTGGTCAGAGCTGAATTTAATCCAAGCGGATTTTTAGAGAACAGACCGCCTGCGGAATTTGCCCCGGCAGCGCCCCAGGAACCGGAGGTGCTGATGCCGAGCTGCTTGATGATGTTGCGCTTAACTTCGGCGATGGTGACCTTCAGCATCACCTGATCTTTGCCGCGAATGACGATAGAATTGATCAGCTTGCCTTTGACAATGGCGGTATTGCTGAAGGAAATGGAGTTTGAACCGCCCGACGTGCCGCCGACAACCGAATATCCGACATAGGCGTCGGCAATGTCATAGGCTTTTTGCGCTTCAAGGGCCGAGTCTACTTCACCCGACAAGATGATGGTGTCGCCAACCGTGCGGATTTCGACATTTGATTTGGGCATGGCGGCCTTAAGCAAGGCGCGCAATTCGGCGGTGTCGCGGCCAACCACGATTTCGATGGTGGCGATGCGCTTGCCGGCCTTATCCATGGCAAACAGCGTGGTGGTGCCATTGGCGACGCCGACCAGATAAATTTTGCGGGCGGAACGCACAACCGCGTTGGCCACGTTTGGACTGCCGATGAAAATTTCAGCGGCGTCTTGCGGCAAATCAAAAATGATGGAACGGCCAACCGCCATGGTGATGCGCTTGGTGTAGACGCCATTGGCGCTGCTATCGTCTTCTGAATTCTGGAAGCTGGTATGATCGGCGGCCTGAGCCGACATTTCCGCCAGCGGGGTGCTGACCAGCGAACTGACCATAACACCGGCGGTGATCAAGCTGCGCAGGCTGGCGGCTGTGGTAAATTTGAGTGAGGTCATGCGTTTTGATCCGGGTTTCGGACGAGATGGGGACGTGATCATGGCTGAAGTGCTCATTTCTTGCTCACTCATTTTTTGCTCACTTGCGCAGTGTAGCCAAAGCGAACCACGGTGAGCGGGCCGTCATCATCGGTGGGCTTGGCAGCGGTGGTTTCGGCGGCTCCGCCATCCAACATGCTGCGCAAGGCCAGCGACAAGCGGGCGTTGATTGATGTGCGTTGCGCCAGAATGACCTGCTCGGTTTGATTGGCATCAAGCTCAAGCGTGGCCGTGGAGGTGCCGACTGCGACGGGCTGGCCGTTTTTCTCCTGCACATTCTGACCGATGGCCAGAACGCGCACGTTGCGCAGAATTGTCTCGGTGCCAGCAGACTCGACGCCGCTGGATTTGGTGGCGTCAGCGTCTTTATAAGTGCGGATAATATCGACACGGTCATTGGGCAAGATGAAGCCGCCGGCGGTGGTGGACCCTGCGGTGTCAATATCGATGGCGACTGCGCGGTGACCGGCTGGCAAAATGGCGGAGAGGAACCCTGAACTGGTGCCCTTGACGAGCTTGTCCGCCCGCACCGGCTCTCCTGAGAGGAAGGCAGACCGGGCGATGGAGCCGACAATATCATCGACTTGCTGTTTTGAGGTTGCGGCAACCTGTTTGATCATACCGGGCGAAACCGCAGCGGCGGGCCACTCCTGCCAATCGATATCGGCCAACCCGACCAGCGTGCCCATTGGCAGATCGCGCTTGGTGATCAGGATTTTGTCAGTCTGTATTGACGGCGCCTGTTGGATGACCGGGGCAACGGCAACCGGCTGCGGTGCAGGCCCACCTGACAGCATGAAAGCACCGCCACCGGCGGCTAAAGCGATAGCAAGGACTGCAAGGCGGGCGGGTTTCAGAGCCATGATTTAACCTATGTGCGGAAGACCGCTAAGTGAACGTAACGCTAACTTAACGACGCAATCGTCAAATTATGGTTAAGGAGAAGTATCTAAATCGGCGATGCGTGCGTTTTTTGCAGCAAATTGGTACAGGCACGCATGGAGCGGTATGGCGATGCACTGGTTGCACGCGGTTTTACCCGGGCTGATCAAAGCAAACCGCGCAAGTGTTTGATTCTCGCGAGTCAAGCGGTTTTCTGGCCGCAGCGGGGTTATCCTCAACGAACCCACTGTTGAAGCGGTCATTTAAATGGCATATATTTCAGAGACTTAGTGCCTAAACGCTGAAAGTACCCTGTTATTGACTTGAACAATTCCAGAACAAAGATGACGCGTTGGAAAAAAATAAAACGGCAATTGTTCCCACTTAAACAAAAGCCAAACCGGACAAAACATACATTTATCAAGCGGTTATGAACGATGTTAAAAAAGTGTCTTAAACACTTGCCCCGCTGGAACCCCGCCGGAAAAGTTTCGCAAAAAATTTGATCGTTGCGCCCGCTTGGAGCGATGTGTCACTGTTTTTTTGTCGGGGGGTTCCGGAAAATAAATTTCAAATTATTCGTACGCGAATAACAATAACGTTCCGATTCTGAGACAAAAAAAACTGTTTTGAAGTATATCAGAGTTCTTAACAAAGTAATTTGTTAGGACGACTTTTTTATGTGCATACAATTTATTTAATTTGCCGAGATAAGAAGAAAAGAAGACGATGACTAATCCTCACCCTGCAAAAAATTTGCTTGAGAATGCTACAGATTTTACTGAAAAAAGTGTCAAGGCGTTTGACTCGCGCAATGCGTGGATCAGCGTATGCAAACGATTACGCTCTGAATTGGGCGAGGATATTTTCACCAGCTGGTTTGGCAGGATGGAGCTTGAATCCATCAAGGACGGCAAGGCTTTTATCTCGGTTCCGACACGATTTTTAAAGAACTGGATTTCATCGCACTATCTTGATCGCATCACCACCGCACTATGCGCGGAATATGGTCAAATTGCAGAAATATCCTTGAGCATCCGCTCCGGCCCTGTGCCGTATCAGCGCCCCGGCGAGGTTAAAGATCCGGTTGCGCTCAAACCAGCTGCCCGCACACAAGCTGGTGCCTCTGATCAGGCGCAGCCTTTTGCGACACTGCCGAGCCGGGTGTTGCACGTGGCAGAGCCCGATGCTTTTGACGGCTCGCCGCTTGACCGGCGCTTAAACTTCGACTCATTTCTGGTCGGAAAATCCAATCAATTGGCATTTGCGGCAGCGCAGCGCGTGGCACAAGCCGAAGAAGGCGCGGCACTGTTGTATAACCCGCTTTATTTCCATGCGGCGGTGGGACTGGGCAAAACGCATCTTATCCAAGCCATTGCACATGAGGCAAAGCAGCGCTCAAAAAGGGTGATTTACCTGACCGCCGAGAAATTTATGTATGGTTTTGTGTCGGCGCTCAAAGCCCAGACGACCATTGCTTTCAAAGAAAAGCTGCGGGCGATTGATCTGCTGATTATTGACGATGTGCAGTTTTTGCAGGGCAAATCGATTCAAGTTGAATTTTGTCATGCACTCAATGCGCTTATTGATGCTGGCAAGCAGGTGGTGATTGCGGCTGACCGTCCACCGAGCGACCTTGAGACCTTGGAGGAACGGGTGCGCTCGCGCTTGGCAGGCGGGCTTTGCGTGGAGATGAGCGCGCTTGACGAGGCTCTGCGCTTGAACATTCTGGAATCGCGGGTTTTGGCGGCGCGCCATTTGCAGCCGGGATTTGATGTTCCGCCCGCAGTGATGCGCTACGTGGCCCATAGCATTACCGCCAACGGACGTGATCTCGACGGCGCAGTAAACCGGCTGCTGGCGCATCAGACGCTTTCCGGCGTGGCGCTGACCGTTGAAATGGCAGAAGTGGCAATCCGCGATTTGGTGCGGGTGCGCGAGCCAAAGCGGGTGAAAATTGAAGATATTCAAAAACTAGTGGCAACGCATTATCAGGTGAGCCGAGCCGATATCCTTTCGTCGCGCCGCACTGCCAATGTTGTGCGGCCGCGCCAGATTGCGATGTTCCTAGCCAAAACGCTGACCCTGCGCAGCTTGCCGGAAATCGGGCGGCGCTTTGGCGGGCGTGATCACACCACCGTTTTGCATGCGGTGCGCAAGATTGACGGCATGACCGGCTCTGATACTGCGTTGGCGGAAGAGCTTGAACTGTTGAAGCGGATGCTGCTGGAATAGGCCGAGCGCGAATTTGATGTTGCACGGCGGCGGGGACGCGGCCATGTTACGGCGATGGCAGATCTCTTTAACTTGAAACCTGAGGCCGGAAATCCAAGCGCTTTAACCAAGCTGGACACGCGCTCGCGCGAAATATTCCGGCATATTGTGGACAGTTTTATTGCCAGCGGCGAGCCGGTGGGCTCGCGGTTTTTATCGAAGCTGCTGCCCATGTCGCTTTCGCCGGCTTCTGTGCGCAATATTATGCAGGATTTGGAAGAGCTGGGCCTGATTTATGCGCCGCATACCAGCGCGGGGCGGCTGCCAACCGATCTCGGGTTGCGGTTTTTTGTTGATGCGCTGCTGGAATTCAACGACCTGTCCGATGAAGAGCGCGGCCGGATTGACGCCAAGGTTCAAGCCTCGGCCGACCGCAGCTTGAACGGCGCGTTGATTGAGGCGTCTTCGTTGCTCTCCGGCCTGTCGCGCGGGGCGGGGCTGGTGGTGACCACCAAGGATAATGCACGCCTGAAGCAAATTGAATTTGTGCGGGTTGATCCTGAACGCGCTTTGGCCATTCTGGTGGCGCAAGACGGCTCGGTTGAAAATCGGATTTTGCAGGTGCCGATCGGTTTGCCGCCTTCGGCTTTGACTGAGGCGGCCAATTATCTCAACGCACGCATCCGGGGGCGCACGCTGGGTGAGGCGCGCCTTGAGCTCGAGCGAGCGCGCTCGACCATCAAGCAAGAGCTCGACGGCTTGACGGCGCGGCTGGTGGAGGCAGGCTTGGCAAGCTGGTCCGGCGCGCAAGCGGAGCACCAACAATTGATCGTGCGGGGGCAGGCGAATTTGCTTGAAGACCTCACCGCATTGCAGGATTTGGAACGCATCCGGTTGCTTTTTGGAGATCTTGAATCAAAGAAGGACGTGATTGACCTGTTGAACCGCGCGGAAACCGGCGAAGGCGTGCGTATTTTCATTGGCGCGGAAAATCAGATGTTTTCGCTGTCCGGCTCGTCGTTGATTGCAGCGCCTTTCAAAGACTCAAAACAAAATATTGTCGGTGTTTTAGGCATTATCGGTCCGACCCGGCTAAACTATGCGCGTATTATTCCAATCGTTGACTATACAGCGCGGGCGTTATCCAAGCTTGTGGGCGGGTGAGGTTTCAATACTTAACAAGACGTAATTCAATCGCGCTAAAAATCGTTTAAGCTCTGATATCGCTAGGTAAATTTCAACGATATTTTAAATTTTAGCGGCTTGCGTAAGACTTCTGTGATTTTTTTGAGCCATCCTGTTGCCATGAAACCACCAGTCGCCCGAGTCTCTTTAGACACCCAAAACAAGAACAATGATCGCACAGGTCTTTCGCTGTTTTTAGCGCTTTTATGCGCGGCGGCGTCCGGCGCTGTGCTTTGGGTGCATCATGTGCGGCCACAGCTGATCTTGATGAGCTCCACCGATATTGAACTGGCGATGACATTCTGCGGTGGCAGCATCCTTTACATCGTGTGGTGGCTGGTTGCGGCAACGCCCGCCAAGGCCAAGCCACGCAATCTGCTTTAAAGCAGCATAAAGCCCGCATTACAGCCGGGCTTTTGGGCGGATTGCCGCGCGGCATTGGGCCGGATCGCGAGCAAAATAATAAATAAATCCGATTGACCAATTCGAAGTCGACAAACTAAACTAGAGCCTTGGCGTGGACGTGTTGCGCGCAGGTTTGGTTTGTTTGAAGGACATTATCGATGTTAAAGCGGTTAAGCCCCCTGCTCACGCCAGATTTGCTCTATGTGTTGCGGGCAATGGGGCATGGCGACGAAATATCGATTGTCGATGCCAACTATCCCGCTGACAGTGCCGGGCCACATGTGGTGCGGCTGGATGGCGTTGCCGCAACCGACGTGGTTGATGCTATTCTTTCGGTTATGCCGCTGGATGATTTTGTGCCCGAAGCGGCCTGGCATATGGAGCCTGCGGCCGGTGCCAGCCCTGATCAGCCGATCTTTGCGGCCTATCGCCAGCTGGTTGAGAAGCACGAGGGCGGCAAAATCAAGCTCAATTCGATCGAGCGTTTCAAATTTTATGAGCGCGCCAATAAGGCTTACGCAATGGTAGCCACCGGCGAGCGTCGACTATATGGGAATATCATCTTGAAAAAGGGTGTGATACGCCCTGACGAATGAGTTTTCTTTTTCTTTCTGAAGAACAAAGCGCCATTTTTGCAATGGCCAGTGACTTTGCAGCGGCGCGGATTGCGCCCCATGCGCTTGAATGGGACGAAAAAAAGCACTTTCCGGTTGATGTGTTGCGCGAGGCCGCCGCGCTTGGCCTTGCCGCTGTTTATACCGGCGAAGAGCATGGCGGCTCAGCGCTGACCCGGTTTGATGCGGCTTTGATTTTTGAGGCGCTTGCCACCGGATGCCCGACAGTATCAGCGTTTCTCTCAATTCATAATATGTGTTGCTGGATGGTTGATACCTATGGCGATGCGGCGCAACGGGCTAAATATGTACCCAAGCTGGCGGCCATGGACCATATTGCCAGCTACTGCCTGACCGAAGCTGACGCGGGTTCTGATGCCGCGGCGCTCAAAACCAGCGCCAAACGCGATGGCGATTTTTATGTTTTGAATGGTGCCAAGCAATTTATATCAGGCGCTGGCGTCTCTGAAATGTACATTGTTATGGCGCGCACCGGCGAGACCGGGCCCAATGGTATCTCCGCCTTCATCGTTGAAAAAGGCACACAGGGCCTGTCATTTGGCGCAAACGAAAAGAAGATGGGCTGGAACGCCCAGCCAACGCGCAGCGTCATTTTTGATGATGTGCGCGTCCCCGCACAAAACCGGCTCGGAACAGAAGGATCGGGGTTTAAAATTGCCATGTCGGGCCTTAACGGTGGACGCCTAAACATTGGCGCGTGCTCGCTAGGCGGAGCGCAGGCGGCGCTGGACAAAGCACTGGCCTATATGCGCGAGCGCAAGGCCTTTGGCAAAAAGCTGACCGATTTTCAGGCGCTACAATTTCGGCTTGCCGATATGGTCACAGAGCTGCAATCTGCGCGGACTTTGCTGCATGTGGCGGCCAAGGCGCTGGATGCAAAAATGCCGGAGGCGACGCAACTTTGTGCCATGGCCAAGCTGCGGGCGACCGACGCGGGGTTCAATGTGGCCAATCAGGCGCTGCAAATGCTCGGCGGCTATGGCTATTTAAGTGATTATGGTTTGGAAAAAATCGTGCGGGACTTACGGGTTCACCAGATTTTGGAAGGAACAAATGAAATCATGCGGCTGATTATTGCGCGCGAAATGATCGGGAAACTGTGATGAGCATTATTGCATTTGTGGGTTTGGGCAATATGGGCGGGCCGATGGCGGCCAATCTGGTTAAGGCGGGCTATGACATTCGCGGCTTTGATCTTGTGGAAAGCCTGCGAGACGCTGCGCGGCATACCGGGGTGAAAATAGCTGCGGATTTGGCGGACGCCGTGAGCGAAGCCGCTGTGGTCATCACCATGTTGCCGCATGGCAAGGCGGTGGTGGGGGTTTGGACCGAGGCTTTGGCAAAGGCCAAGGCGGGCGCTTTATTTATTGATAGTTCCACCATCGATGTTGCATCCGCCCGCACGGTGCATGATCTGGCCGCGAAAGCGGGCTTTGCCTCGCTTGATGCGCCGGTTTCGGGCGGCACCGGCGGCGCGGCGGCAGGCACGCTGACATTTATGTGCGGCGGGGAGCCGGACGCGTTTGCACGGGCAAAACCCGTTCTCGAACGCATGGGCAAAAAAATTGTACTGTGCGGCGGCGCGGGCGCTGGCCAAGCAGCCAAAATTTGCAATAATATGATTTTAGGCGCGACGATGATCGCCACCGTTGAAGGGTTTGTTTTGGCCGAAAAGCTCGGCCTGTCGCATCAGGCCTTGTTTGATGTGGCCTCGACCTCTTCGGGGCAAAGCTGGAGCCTGACCACCTATTGCCCGGTGCCGGGGCCAGTGCTAACCTCGCCGGCAAACCGCGATTATCAGCCCGGCTTTGCCACTGCTTTGATGTTGAAAGACATGAAGCTCTCGCAAGACGCTGCGGCAGCGTCGGGCGCACAAACGCCCCTCTCGGCCAAGGCGGCGGCGATGTTTGCGGAATTTGAAAGCGGCGGCAACGGCGGCGTGGATTTTTCCGGGATTATCCGGATGATCCGCGGCGAGGTTTAGCCACTCTAGTGGTCGTGATTACAGTCCGGCCCGTGCACGTGATGCGCATGGCCGTGATCATGGTTATGGTGGGCATGGTCATGATGAGAATGGTCGTGATGAGCATGGTCGTGATGGGCATGATTATGATGGGCGTGATCATGGCCCGCTTGCGGCGTTAGATAAGCGCCGCCTTCGGGTTCAAAAGCTGTTTCAATTTCAATAACCTTGGCGCCCAGAGCTTTAGCAAGTTCGGCAATGTCTGGGTCATGGCGCACACGCAGCTTTGCGCCTGATATTTGCAGCGGTACATGGCGGTTGCCCAAATGGTATGAAATCGCGCTGAGCTGATGCGCCTCACCTTTGATTTCCATCAGGGATTCGGGCGCTGCAATCACCTCAATATGGCGGCCATCTTCCAACTTCAGCGCATCGCCATGGCGCAGGCCCGTTTGACGCACCAGATCGAGCAAAAATTCGGTGCCCTTCAAGCCTTGTAGATGCAAGTTGTTGGTATGGCGGTCGCTGAATTCGAGGATGACGCTGTCAACGGCATCTTGCCAATCACCCTTGGCGATAACCGATGTTGCCCGCTGCAAAGTGCTCATTTTCTGACCCCATTCCACGACAAATGCGCCTCTACAGCGCAGAGCCACTTAGCGCCAAGCCTTGGTTGAAATCAACGTCGTTATGACGGCGTATCGGGCCAAGCCTGCGAATTATTTTTTCGTCGACACCGCGAGATGCGCTGCCATTCTATGAGTTTCGCGCTATTGTGACGCGCTGGCGCTGAAAAACCAATAGAGATAAGCGGGCGCTGCGGGTTGAAGGCGGGAATTGGAACTATGCAAAACTTTAGTCCGGTAAAGCATTATGATCCGGCTGAGGACGCGGCTGAGCTTTTGTCCCGCCTTGGTTATATCATGATGTTCGTTGGGGTTCCTCTTGGCGCGGCACTGTCCCGGCGGGCGCTATTTCTGATTTTTCCAATTGCGATCGTCTTGATGCTTGGCGCGGCGCTGCTGATCTTATCGCGCGAAAGCCGGAAAAAAATATTCGGATTTGACATGACCGCTCTGGCGGCCTCGGCGAGCTTTTTATTGGTCTGGAGCGCGGCATCCTTGCTGTGGACGCCGAATTTGAACGAAAGCCTCAGCCTTTTGGTGAGGGCTGTGCTCACAATCGGGTTCGGATTTATCACCTGCCGTGCTTTGGCTCCGCAAACACGAACGGCCAATATCTACGTGTTGAGCGTGGGGTTGCTGTTGGCGCTGCTGGCGGCGCTGATTTTGATTGGACGCAAGGCCCCTGACGGCACGGTTTTGTTTGACATCCGGACGGGCGTCACTTTTGCGGTTTTGGCTTGGCCGGCCACCGCAGCGCTGGCCATACGCAAGCGCGTGGGGTGGGCGGGGGCCTTGGCTATTTTGGTGGCGATGACGCTGATGCTGACCGGCCAGACTATGAGTTTTGTGATTCTGGCTTCGAGCGCTCTGGCCTTTTCGGCGAGCCTATCCTCACGCGCGGCGGTGGCTAAATGGCTCGGAATCGGGTTTTCCACGCTGATTGTGCTGGCACCGTTGGCGCCCATTGTTTTGAGTTTTTTTGTCAGCGACGGAGCCGACAATATTTTTGCCGAAAGTCTCGCAGCGGTGAAACAGGTGGGGGTGAGTGACGGTGCGCGGTTGATTACCGGCCGGGGCTTTGGCGCCAGCGGACGCAGCCCGTTGGCAGAGCCGTTTCCCTTGACAGCGCACAGTCTGCTGTTTGAAATCTGGTTCGATCTGGGTGCCTTGGGTGCGCTAACCATGGCAGCGCTGGTTTATCGCGCCTTTATCAGCGCCGCCAAGTCCACAAGCGCCATTGGCCCGTTTGTGACAGGCGGGCTGACCTGCATTGTGCTGTTTGGCATTTTTGGCCAGGGCTATGCGCAAATTTGGTGGGTGACCTTGCTCAGCGTGACGGCAATCGCGTTTAAGAGCGTGGCAAACGGCCTGCATCAGCGCCACCGGCCGGCCGGGATGCGGACGGCAACTTCACCGGGGTGACCCCTGGGCCAAATTGCGCCGAGAAAAATGCGAAATAGGCACCGCCAAGTTTCAACAATTCGTCGTGGGTGCCGCTTTCAACTACACAGCCGCCTTCGATGACACAAATTCGGTCGGCGTTGAAAATGGTTTGCAAACGGTGGGCCACCACAATCGTGGTGCGTTCTTTGCGCAAATCATCCAAGGCTTTTTGCACTTCGCGTTCGGACTCTGAATCGAGCGCGGCAGTGGGTTCATCCAGCAGAATGATCGGCGCATTTTTTAATATGGCGCGGGCGATGGCGATACGCTGACGTTGGCCACCCGAAAGCTGCGTGCCCTGCTCGCCGACGTTGGTGCCGTAACCTTCGGCAAAGCCCATGATGAAATCATGCGCATTGGCTTTGCGCGCGGCTTCGGCAATGTCGGACAATGGCGTTTGCGCGCGGCCATAGGCGATGTTTTCAGCAATTGTGCCGCGAAACAAAAACACATCTTGCGAGACATAGGCGATATTTTCACGCAAGGACTTCAAAGTGCAGTCGCGAATATCAAGCCCGTCAATGGTGATTGAACCGGACTCCGGCTCATAAAAGCGCTGCAACAGATTGATGATTGTGGACTTCCCGCCGCCAGACGGACCGACGAGCGCAGTGGTTTTGTGCGGCTGTGCCGTGAGGCTGGCCCCGCGCAACACCGGCTCCTCGGCGCGATAGCGGAACGACACATCGTTGAATGTGATTTCGCCTGTTGCAACAACAAGGGCGGGCTTGTGTGTATCATTGCCTTCAACCAGCGGCAAATCGAGCACCTCGTACAGCAATCTGGCACTGGTGAGGCTGTTTTGTAGATCGAGGTTGGCGCGCCCCAAGCGCTTGGCAGGGTCATAGCACAGCAAAAGCGAGCCGATAAACGAGACGAACGACCCCGGATCGGCGTGGGCAATGGTCACCCGCCAGCCACCGTAGAGCACAACGGCTGCCACGGCCAAGCCACTCAGCGTTTCACCGATCGGGCTGGAGAGCGCCATGCTGGCGGCGATGCGGTTTGCCGCAACTTGCACGCCCTGAACGGCAGCACTCATACGGCTTTGTTGCGCGGGTTCATAATTAAAGCTCTTGACGATACGGATGCCGCGCACGGTTTCCTGAATGAGCTCCATGATGTGCGTTGAACCATCAATTGAGCGGCGTGAGTAGCGCTTTACCCGGCTGCCGAGCTGGCGCAGCAGAATGGTGCCGACCGGCAAGACGCAAATGGCGATCAAGGTCATGGTGGTATCTTGAATGAACATCTGGATCAGCAGCGCAGTGACTGTGAGAAAGTCGCGTCCGATGGTGGTTACCAAAATTTGCAGCGCATCCCGCACACTGTTGGCGGAATTTGCCAGCCGGGTGACGAATTCGCTGGAATGGCGGTTCTGGAAATAGCACACCGGTTGTGCCAGCAAATGGGCAAAAACACGATTTTGCAGTGATGCGATGATCTGATTGCCGATGCGCGCGAGAATGTAGGAATGACCGAAGGTTGCCAGCCCGCGCACAACAAAAAGCCCGCCCACGGTGTAGGCCAGCAAACGGATGGTGGCAAAGCTTGCCGAACCGCCATTGCCCATCATGCCATTGACCACCGGCTTAAGCAGATAGGCCGAATAGGCTGTGACAATCGCGCCGATGCTCATGAGAACAAGCGCGATAATGTACCAGCGCGTATAGAGACGGCCATTTTCGTCATATAGACGCTTCAGCAAAGCCCAAGTGGAGAGTTCGGAACTGGAAACAGGGCTTTGGGTCAAACAGCGGCTTTCGAAATTAGGATTGCAGCGCGCGAATCGCGCCACGCAATTCGGCCAGCCCTTTGAGGCGACCAATGGCTGAATAACCCGGATTTGTGGTTTTACGCAAATCGTCCAACATCAGGTGGCCATGATCGGGCCGGAACGGTATCGCCTGCCCCTCCGCGCGGCGGGCGTTTTCGACCAGCAGTGCGCGCAAAACCGCGATCATATCGAAGTCGCCTTCGAGATGGTCAGTCTCGAAAAAAGAGCCATCATCCTCACGCTTGGTGGAGCGCAAATGGACAAAATGAATGCGGCTGGCAAATTTCGCGGCAATGGCGGGAAGATCGTTTTGCGGGTCAACGCCCAGCGATCCGGTGCAGAAACACATGCCATTGGCGGCAGACGGCACAGCATCAAACAGGGCTTGATAATCTTCCGCGGTTTTGGCGATGCGCGGCAAGCCAAACAGCGGCCGCGGCGGATCATCAGGGTGCAGGGTGAGCTTAACGCCGAGCTTGTCGGCCACAGGAGTGACTTTTTTCAAGAATTCGATCAGATTTTCGCGCAGTTTGGCGGCATCAATGCCAGCGTAGCTTTCAACACGGGCGCGGAAGCCTTCCAAATCCAGCACATCCGAAGTTGACCCCGGCAAGCCCGCCGCGATGGTTTTGGTGAGCGTGGCAATGTCTTGCGCGCTCATGGTCGCGTAAAGCCGCGCGGCGGCGGCGCGAATTTCCGCTGTGTAGTGCTGCTCCGCCCCGGCGCGCTGCAAAATATGCAGATCAAAGGCGGCAAAGCGGGTTTGATCAAAGCGCAAAGCCTTGGCCCCTGTCGGGCGTTCCCAATATAGATCGGTGCGGGTCCAATCCAGAACCGGCATGAAATTATAGCAGATGGTGTGGATATCGTTGGCGGCGACTGCCTCCATCGAGGCTATCCATGTTTCTATCGCGGTTTTGGCGCCTGCCCCGCCGCGCTTGATAGCATCCGGCACCGGAATGCTTTCCACCACGCTCCAGCGCAGCGGCACGCGGCCCGCCGGCGTTGATTCTATGAGATTTTTCCGCTGCGCAACGTCGCTCGCCTCCCACGCCTGCCCCGGAGCGCGGTGGTGCAAAGCTGTAACAATATCTGTGGCCCCCGCCTGGCGGATATCATCGAGGCTGACTGGATCGTTCGGGCCATACCAGCGCCAGGCCTGTGTGAGGGTTTTTGCCAAGCAGGCCTCCTTCAGAGTTACGCTTCCAGCTCTTCGCGCAGAACTTCCAGCGCCAGCCACTGCTCTTCCATCTTGCCAATTTGCGTCTCGCCTTCGGCAATAGCAAGGCTGGTTTTGTCAAACAGTGCCGGATTTTGCGCATAGAGGTTGCCATCATCCAGCACATGGCGCAGCTTGGCGAGCTTAGCTTGCAAAACCGCGATGTCTTTGGGCAGGGTTTCCAAGGCGTGTTTGTCTTTGAAACTCAGCTTTTTACGGTTGGACGGCGCGATGGTCGGCTTCCATGGCTTTTCTTCTGCGGCGGCTTTAGGCACCTCCGGCAGCTTGGAAAGAGCCGAGACGCCATGTCCGCGCTGGGCCACCATATCTGCATAGCCGCCGGCATATTCGACCCAGACGCCCTGCCCCTCGGAAACGACGACAGAGGTGCAAACACGATCGAGAAAGTCACGATCATGGCTGACGACGATGACGGTTCCGGGCAGTTCGGCGACCATTTCTTCCAATAAATCGAGCGTTTCGATATCAAGATCGTTGGTGGGCTCGTCCAGCACCATGAAGTTCGTCGGCTTGGCCAGAGCGCGCGCCAAGGCCACGCGGGCGCGTTCGCCACCCGACAAAACGCTGACCGGCGTGCGCGCCTGCTCGGGCAGGAACAAAAAGTCTTTCATATAAGACATAACATGGCGGGAGACGCCATTGACCACCAGAGAATCGCCATGGCCATCGGTGAGGGCCTCTTTCAAGGTCCATTCGGGGCGCAGCGAGGCGCGGCTCTGATCAAGGGTGGCAAGCTCAAGATTGGTGCCAAGCTTGACGTGGCCGGAATCAGGCGCGAGCTGGCCGGTGAGCATTTTCAACAGCGTGGTTTTGCCCGCGCCATTGGCCCCGACGATGCCGATGCGGTTTCCGCGCAAAATGCGGGTGGAGAAATTTTTGACGATGGCGCGCGGGCCGTAGGACAGATTGAGCTTTTCGGCTTCAACCACCATCTGGCCGGAGGTTTTAACATCAGAGGCGGCAAGGTTCAGGGTGCTGGTGGAGCGGCGGGCGTCGCGCGCTTCTTGGCGCAAATCTCCCAAGCGGGCCATGCGCCCGACATTACGCTTGCGGCGGGCGGTGACGCCATACCTGACCCAATGTTCTTCATTGACGATCCGGCGATCCAGCTTGTGGGCCGCCAGCTCCTCTTCTTCCAAAACCTTATCGCGCCAAGCTTCAAACTGGGCGAAGCCTTGATCGAGACGGCGGGTTTTGCCGCCATCAATCCAGACTGTGGCGCGGGAGAGATTCGACAAAAAGCGGCGGTCATGGCTGATGATGATCATAGCGCAGCGCAGGCTTTTGAGCTCATCTTCCAGCCATTCGATCATCGGCAGATCGAGATGGTTGGTTGGCTCGTCGAGCAACAGAATGTCGGGCTTAGCGGCCAGCGCCCGCACAATGGCGGCGCGGCGGGCTTCACCGCCCGAAAGATTTGCCGGATTTTCAGCACCGGTTAGGCCGAGCTCGGTGAGCAGATAGCGGGCGGTGTAGGGGTCATCGGCATCAGAAAGACCGTCCAGAACATAATCAAGCACGGTGGAATAGCCGGTCAAATCAGGCTCTTGCGGCAAATAGCGCATGGTGGTGCCGGGCTGGAGAAACCGCGTGCCGCGATCTTGTTCCAGCTCTCCGGCAGCGATTTTCAGCAAGGTGCTTTTGCCGGAGCCGTTGCGCCCGACAAGGCAGATGCGGTCGCGCTCGGACAGCGAAAAGGACGCGCCGTCAAGCAGCGGCGAAGAACCCAGCGTGAGGGCGATATCGTTTAAAATGAGAAGAGGAGGAGCCATGCAGCACGAGATAGAGGCAAGCGCGCCAAAGGGCAAGGAACTTATGCCGCACTGCGGGAGAGGGAGTTTGCCTCCCCCCTGAAATTTCCGCCCGCCTCAAAACTTCCACGCCCATATTTCCGCCTGCCTTTATTGCGCCACATGGTTTAGCTTTGTGCGGGTCTCGTAAATTGGAGCTTCCGCTTGTTTGACACCGTTTTTTCCCTTGCCACCGATTCCTCCGCCTGGGTTGCGCTGCTGGCGTTGCTGGCGATGGAGATTGTGCTTGGCATCGACAATCTGATTTTTGTTGCCATTCTCACCAACAAGGTTGAGGAGCGGCGGCGCGCGTTGGCGCGGCGGGTTGGCATGATTTTGGCACTGGTGTTACGCCTGCTGTTGCTGGGCGCGGTGGCGATTATCGTGCGGCTGACGCAGCCGGTGTTCGCGTTTCACGGCCATGGATTTTCGTGGCGGGACATTATCATGGTGGGCGGCGGGCTGTTTCTGGTGTGGAAAGCCACGCAGGAAATTCGCCAGCATGTGGTGCCGCACGAGGCGGACGACCAGACGCCGCGCGGCAATTTGAGCTTTGGCACAGCGATTGCGCAGATTGTGGCGCTGGATCTGGTGTTCTCGATTGATAGCATCGTCACAGCCGTGGGCATGACCGACCAAATCCCGATTATGATCATCGCGGTGATTATCGCCATCAGCGTGATGATGCTGGCGGCGGGGCCGATTGCAAAATTCATCGAAGGCCACCCCACCATCGTGATGCTGGCGCTGAGCTTTTTGCTGATGATCGGCATGGTGCTGATTGGCGAAGGCTTTGGCGCCCATATCGAGAAAAGCTATATTTATGCGGCGATGGCGTTTTCCAGCATCGTGGAGGGGCTGAACCTGTTTGCGCAACGCAAAAAGAAGCGGTGAGGCAAGCTGTTGTTACCAGCAGATAACCATGTGCCGCTGTCACGCTGGCGCGGGCGCGGTAATCCGGCTAGTATTTGGTATTGATTTTAATGGATTGAACAGGCCGGATATGATCGCGTCCATAGTCTCGCGCCTCAAGCAACAACATATTGTGATTGCCGCAATTACCGCCATGAGCCTGAAGGGATTTGGCGCGTTATTAACAATCGCTATTTTTACGCTGGCCGCGCGCACCATGCCGCCGGGCGATTTTGGCAAATTGGCAATCTGGTTCAATGCCATGGGATTTCTGGGTGTGACCGCAGTTTTCGGCCAAGAAACCTTGATTGCGCGATCTTGGGGCCAATATCAGGGTCAAGATCAGCCGGAAATCGCTCATGCCGCTTATCGGTTCGGGTGGCAACGCACGCTCATTTCCGGTGCGGTTTTCAGTGTCATATTGCTGCTGGTTGCGCCACTGCTGCCGCTGAACATCTCGATTGTCACGGCAATTGCGGCGGCGGCGTTTCTGTTTGCGCAGACTTTACTGCATTTTTTCTCGCATGCGACGCGGGTCATCGTCGGTCTGGTGATTTCCGAGACCAATCGCGAGCTGACATGGCGTTTGGTTTTACTGGCGACCGTAATCTGGGCCGTGTTGCACAACGGCCTGACCCCGGAAGCATTTATGGGCGCAGGCGCGTTTGGCATGAGTATGTCAATTGCGATCGAGCTGTGGGCGCTGGGGCGAAAGCTGAAAGCCGAGACGCCGCAAAAGCCAGCGGTAGATTTGGCCGCAGACCGACAAAATTGGAGCGCGCGCGGCCGCGATATGTGGCTTTCGGCGATAGTGGAAGCGGCCAGTCTTTATGTCGATGTGTTGCTGATCGGCTATTTTGCCTCGCCATCTGAGGCAGGCAGCTATTTTGTCGCAGCACGCATCGCCAATGTTTTCCTCATGATCAATGGTGGCCTCAACACCTATACTTTTGCCCACAGTGCGCGGCTGTATTTCTCCGGCCAGAGCGGCAAACTGCAAGAAATCTGTAAAACGGTGGCGGGCGCGGCGGCAGCCTTGGGATTGCCCTTGCTGCTGATTATTTTCATGTTCGGGCCGCAGATTTTAAGCCTGTTTGCCGCGCGCTATATGCCAGCCTTCACGAGCTTGATGATTTTGGCGACCGCGAGTTACGTGGTGTCGCTGTGCGGCTCGGCTTCGGTAATTGTCCTCACCAGCGGCCATGAACGGCTGTATTCACGGGTGATTTTGGCGGCAACGCTGGGGCGATTGGCGCTGACATCGTTTTTGGCGTTCAGATATGGCGCGCTGGGTGCCGCCATTGGCTGGGCGTCCATATCTGTACCGCTGGCGATGGGGCTGGCTTACGCCGCGCGTAAGCTGTGCGGCGTTGATACGTCTATTCTGAGTTTTTTGACAAAAACGAGGTAACGACAAGCCGGATGTACCGCCGGACTGGATAGGTGGTGCCTGGTCGACCGTCTTTTGAGGGCCGGAATAGGTGGCCTCCGCGCCCCTGCCCCCTCCTTGCCTCTTCCTTGCGGCGGCAAAACCCGCTATCCTTTGCCAAATTTCAGGAGAGCTCATGTCCAAAGCCGTCGAAGCCGCATTTTCCGCGTTAAAGTCCCACAAGGCGCATATTGAGGCCAGCACAGTTGAGGCGCTGTTTGCCGCCGATGAACATAGGTTTGAAAGCCTGCATGCCAGCCTTGACGATTTGTTGTTTGATTATTCCAAGCACCGCGTGACGCAGGAAACCATCGGCCTTCTGGTGGATTTGGCCAAGGCCGCCGGCGTTGAAGCCAAGCGCGAGGCGATGTTCAACGGCGAGAAAATCAACTTTACCGAGGGGCGCGCGGTTTTGCACACGGCCTTGCGCAACCTTTCGGGCGAAGCGGTGCTGGTGGACGGCGTTGATGTTATGCTCGATGTGCTGGCGGAGCGGGCCAAATGCGCCGCCTTTGCCGCCAAGGTGCGCAATGGCGCAATCAAAGGCGCGACGGGTAAAAAGCTGGTGCATATTGTCAATATCGGCATTGGCGGCTCGGACCTTGGCCCCGCCATGGTGTGCAAGGCGCTGTCACCGTTCATTGCCAACGGGCTGCACAGTCATTTTGTTGCCAATGTTGACGGCTCTGACATGGCTGATACCTTGAAGGGGCTGGACCCTGAACGGACGCTGTTTATCGTCGCCTCCAAAACCTTTACCACGCAGGAAACCCTGACCAATGCCAATACGGCGCGGGCGTGGATTGTTGAACATTTGGGCGAAGCAGCGGTAGGCCATCATTTTGCGGCGGTTTCCACCAAGCTGGATTTGGTGGCAAAGTTCGGCATCCAGAGCGATCGGGTGTTCGGGTTTTGGGATTGGGTTGGCGGGCGCTATTCGGTTTGGTCGAGCATCGGCCTGCCGGTGATGATCGCCATCGGCCCGAAAAATTTCGAGAAGTTTTTGCAAGGCGCCTATGAGGTGGACGAGCATTTTCGCGCGATGCCGCTGGAGCATAATATTCCGGTTTTGATGGGTTTGCTCGGGGTGTGGTATCGCAACATCTGGGGCATGGCGACGCAAGCGGTGATCCCTTACGATCAGCGGCTGTCTCGCTTCAGCGCCTATTTGCAGCAGCTCGATATGGAATCAAACGGCAAAGCGGTGCAGCTTGACGGCAGCGCGGCTGCGCGCTCCACCGCGCCGGTGATTTGGGGCGAGCCCGGCACCAACGGTCAACATGCGTTTTTCCAGTGTCTGCATCAAGGCACCGAAGTGGTGCCGGTGGACTTTATGCTTGCGGCCAAACCAACCGACGCCGATGCGCATCATCATGATTTGCTCAGCGCCAATTGCTTTGCGCAAAGCGAGGCGCTGATGCGCGGGCGCTCTCTGGCTGAAGTCACGGCGATTTTGCAAAAGCAGCGCATGGCGGCGGCAGATATCGCAAAAATCGCGCCGCATAAGGTGTTTTCAGGTTCGCGCCCGTCCAGCACGTTTTTATATTCGCAATTGACGCCCAAAATGTTGGGACGCCTGATCGCGCTGTATGAACATAAGGTGTTTGTGCAGGGCGTGATCTGGAACATCAACAGCTTTGACCAATGGGGCGTGGAGCTTGGCAAAGAATTGGCCAACCGCCTTGCGCCAATTGTTGAAAATCACGGCGATGTTTCCGCTCTGGACGGCTCGACCGCCGGGCTGATTGAAGCAATGCGGGCGCTGCGAGGCTAAAGTTTATTGGGTGAGCGAGCTCACACAATTTTAGCTATGTTTTATGATCAGCCATTAATATTTTTGCGTTAGTCTTTTTCCGTTACTGTTGGGGGCGGGAAATGAACTGGATTGTTGCGATTTGTTTTGTCGCGTTTGCGGCGTTGGGCGGCGAAGAGTTTGCGCATTACCGTAATCCGGCCTCCGGCCCGGGGCTGGTGGTTAGCGCACTTCACATGATGCCGTCGGGCAACCTGACCGTATCAAGCAGCGCGCCAGTGGTTGAGCCTGTGAAAAAGCCTGCGGTTAGATCAATCGCCATGGGGTTGCCCGGCTCGGTCGATTATGACCAGCTCGCCAAAAACATGGATGGTATGTCGCCCTATAAAAACGATCCGGACGCAGACAAGAAGGCCGACAAGGTGAGCCTGTGCATTGAAAATGTGGCGCGCA
>JAYVYB010000054.1:0-19274 GCA_043784625.1 Methylovirgula sp. | reverse complement strand
CCCAACATGGGCATCGGCGGCATGACACCCGCACAGAAACTGAAATTGGCCGCATAAATTCTACGAGCGAACCCCGTTAAAAACGGGGGGATTACCATGCAGGTTGCCGTTGGGCTCTCTGCATATCGAGGCGGAAAGGTGAATTGGATGCCGTTATCGGTTGGAACTGTGTGGATTTTATAGGGAACAGCTTCAATCAAGGCCATCAGGAAAGCAGAGGCGGTGACGCGATTGGCTTTGGCTCCCAGCTGAACAAGGGCAAATTTACTCGTCCTATCAATGGCGACATAGAAATGAAGCTTGCCTTCAGCAGTTTGCACCCCGGCAATATCGATGTGGAAATAGCCAATCGGATAGGCCTTGAACTTCTGCTCAGCACCTTACTGAACCGCGCCGGGATTGCCGGAGGCTCTAACTTCCAAACAGGATAGAGCAATGACAAGCAATACACCAAGCAAAACGACCAATAAATTTTTGCCGGAAGTGCGCCAGCGGGCGGTGCGAATGGTTCTGCATCACGAAGGCGATCCCGGTGATGTCGCGCAAGCCATCTGAATCGCGCCCACAGCCCTCGATGCAGCACGCGCAATACTGACTCTGCCGCTCACGTCCGTTCGAGCGCGCGACGTTACGGATCGAGATACGTTGCTCAGAATTATCGATGCTGCCCTTGATGCCTAGCCTCAATTCAAGGTTTGTTTTCTCGCTACCTGAAATGAAAGCCAAGGGAGTTATTCGATGGTGCTATATCATATTGAATAATGTAGCTATTTTGTATTTTTATGCGCCAATCTAAAAAGTTCTCATCTTCGTGTTCTCGGGTGCGCCAATCATTCTAAATTATTGAAATAATTGTCTTTTTAAGCTCTCTCTCGAGATAAGTGGGAGAGAAGCCTATTCGTGTTCCTTACACTTTCCTTATATCGAACACGACATTGCGAATGGATCACTTACGCCTAAATCGCCGATGAGCTCGGTCTGAGGTGTAACAATGTCTGAAATTATCTATCTCGCACTCGGCACTTTGATGATCGCAAGCATGGCGGCATACGTCCGCTTTTGCGCTCGGCTCTAGGAGGCGGCTATGAGTGATGCTGTTCTTGGTCTGATTGTCGCGGCGGGCCTTGCGGCTTACCTGCTCTTCACCCTCATCCACCCTGAAAAATTCTAACCCTTTCTGTTCTGATTGCATCAGACCGGATGCTCTGGGTTTTGATTTTTCATTGAATTCTAATCCAAAAAGTTTGCAACTTTTTGGGAAAGCGCTCCAACAAGAGGTTTTGCCATGACCGTTTCCGGCTGGTTCCAAATCGCGCTCGTGCTTTTGGCTGTGCTTGGCGCAGCTGTGCCGACGAGCGCCTACATCACGCGCATTTATAACGGTGAAAAAACCTTGCTTTCACCGGTTTTGGCTCCGCTTGAGCGCGGGCTTTACCGAGTTGCAGGCATTGATGAAACACGCGAACAAAGCTGGCTGGCTTACGCTATCGCCATGATCGCCTTTTCAATTGCGGGCTTTCTGTCACTTTACGCCTTGCAGCGCTTGCAGGGCTATTTGCCGCTTAACCCCCAGCATTTTGACGGCGTGCCGCCAGCGCTTGCTTTCAACACGTCGGTGAGTTTTATCACCAACACAAATTGGCAGAATTATTCCGGCGAAACCACCATGTCGCATCTGACCCAGATGCTTGGCCTGACGGTGCACAACTTCCTTTCTGCCGCGACGGGGCTAGCCGTAGCCTTTGCACTAGTGCGTGGTTTTGCCCGCTCGGGCGTGGCGACACTGGGCAATTTCTGGGTCGATATGACCCGCATCACACTTTACATCCTGCTGCCGCTTTCGATCGTGCTGGCGTTAACCTTCGTGGCGCTCGGCATGCCGCAGACTCTTGCCGGATCGGTTGAGACGACCACACTGGAGGGCGTCAAGCAGGCGCTTTCGATTGGTCCCGTTGCCAGCCAAGAAGCCATTAAAGAGCTTGGCACCAATGGCGGCGGCTTTTTCAACGCCAATTCTGCCCATCCGTTTGAAAACCCCAATGTCTGGACCAATCTGTTGGAAATCTGGGCAATCCTTCTAATTCCGGTCGCGTCAGTTTTGGCTTTCGGACGCGCCGTCGGGGACATCAAACAGGGCCGCGCCATTCTTGTTGCCATGAGCATCCTGCTGATTGGCGGCGTTGGCGTGATATATTGGGCTGAAAGTAGTGGCATTCCCACACTTGCCAGCTTTGGTGTTGACCCGTTGCAAGGCAATATGGAAGGCAAAGAATTCCGTTTCGGCCAAGCGATGTCGGCTTTGTTCACCGCTGCAACCACCGGCACCAGCACCGGTGCGGTTAACGCCATGTTTGACTCGCTCACCCCTTTGGGTGGTTTGGTGCCGATGTTTAACCTGCTGGCAGGCTGCATCTGGCCCGGCGGCGTCGGTTCGGGGCTTTATGGCTTCCTTATTGTGGCAATCATCGCGGTTTTTATTGCCGGTCTTATGGTAGGGCGCACGCCGGAATATCTGGGTAAGCGCATTGAAACCCGCGAGATGAAGCTGGTGATGCTGGCAATTCTGATCTATCCGGCAATTGTGCTCGGCTTTTCCGGTGCATCTGTATTGCTCATAACCGCGTTGGACAGCCTAAACAATGCAGGCCCGCACGGTCTATCGGAAATTCTCTATGCCTATGCCTCGACCACGGCAAACAATGGCTCGGCTTTCGCGGGGTTAAGCGGCAATACGCCTTGGTTCAACACCACGCTGGGCATTGCGATGCTGTTGGGGCGCTTTGCGTATATCGTGCCGGTTCTGGCGCTGGCAGGTTCGCTTGCCAGTAAAAAACGAGCTCCCGCTTCTTCTGGCACGTTCCCCACCACCGGGCCTCTGTTTGTCGGGTTATTGCTTGGCGTAATTATCATCCTGTATTTGCTGCAATATTTCCCTGCTTTGGCTCTTGGGCCGATTGCCGAGCATTTTATGATGCTCAGTGGCCGCAGCTTCTAGTTTCATCGCTTTTAAAGAAATGGAAATTCCATGTCTTCGCAATCCAATACACACTCGCTTTTTGACGCGCACATTGTTGGTCAAGCCGCCATTGATGCGCTGAAAAAGCTCGATCCGCGCGCCCTGGCCAAAAATCCGGTGATCTTCGTCACCGAAGTGGTCTCTGTGGTTGTGACACTTTTGTTTGTTCGGGACATTGTCTGGCAGCAAGCTTCGCCGCTGTTCACCGGCCAGATTGCCGGTTGGCTATGGTTCACGGTGTTGTTTGCCAATTTTGCCGAAGCTGTCGCTGAAGGGCGCGGTAAGGCGCAAGCCGACACCCTGCGCAAAACGCGCAGCGATACCCATGCCAAGCGCTATTTAAATCCTGACGACATTGACGGGCTCTATTCGGGCATCAATGCGCTGGATTTGAAGGTGGGAGATGTTGTGCTGGTGGAAGCTGGCGACATCATCCCGGGCGATGGTGAAATCATCCAAGGCCTCGCTTCAGTCAACGAAAGTGCCATCACCGGGGAATCCGCCCCGGTTATTCGCGAGGCAGGCGGAGACCGATCTGCAGCGACCGGGGGCACCACCGTGCTATCGGATTTTATAAAGGTGCGCATTACTGCGGCGCCGGGTTCAACCTTCATTGACCGGATGATTGCTCTGGTGGAGGGCGCCGAACGGCAGAAAACCCCGAACGAGCTGGCGCTCTCTATTCTGCTTTCCGGCCTGACCATCATCTTTTTGATTGTTTGCGTAACACTTTGGCCGCTGGCTGCCTATTCCGGCGCGGTACTCCCGGTGACGATGCTAATTGCACTGTTGGTGTGCCTGATTCCTACCACCATCGGAGGATTGCTGTCAGCGATTGGTATTGCCGGCATGGATCGTCTGATCCGCTTTAATGTCATTGCCACATCCGGCCGCGCAGTGGAAGCAGCGGGCGATGTTGACACGCTGTTGCTCGACAAAACCGGCACCATCACCTTTGGCAATCGCATGGCGGATGAATTCCTCGCCATCTCCGGAGTTTCTGACCAGGACATGGCCGAAGCAGCGGTGACCGCAAGCATGTTTGACGAAACACCGGAAGGCCGCTCGATCGTGGCGCTAGCCACAAGCCGCTACATGGTCACCGCCCCCGATGCGGTGATAAACGGCACTATCGTGCCATTCACTGCGCAAACCCGCATGTCCGGCATTGATTTGCTGGAGCGGAACCTGCGCAAAGGCGCTGTCGATGCTGTGCTCAAATATTGCGGACTGGCCAAAGCCTCAGCGCCGGCGGAGTTCAATCAGGCGGTGGAGCGGATTGCCCGCTCGGGGGGCACGCCCTTAGCGCTGGCGCAAAACCGCCAGTTGCTCGGGGTTATTCACCTCAAGGATATTGTTAAACCCGACATTCGCATCCGCTTTGCGGAGCTCCGCGCGATGGGTATCAAAACTGTGATGGTGACCGGCGACAATGCGCTCACAGCGGCCTCCATCGCATCCGAGGCGGGCGTTGATGATTTCATCGCCGAGGCCACACCTGAGGACAAGCTCGCCTATATCCGCAAAGAGCAGCAAGGGGGGCGTTTAATTGCCATGTGCGGTGACGGCACCAATGACGCGCCAGCGCTGGCCCAGGCAGATGTTGGCGTCGCCATGCAAACCGGTACGCAGGCAGCGCGCGAGGCCGGAAATATGGTCGATCTCGATTCCGATCCGACCAAGCTCATCGAAATTGTCGGCATTGGCAAACAGCTGTTGATGACGCGGGGCGCACTCACCACATTCTCAATTGCCAATGATGTGGCGAAATATTTCGCCATTATTCCGGCACTGTTTGTGGCGGCCTATCCGCAACTTGGCGCGCTGAACATTATGCATCTGGCCTCCGACAAATCCGCCATTCTTTCGGCGGTGATTTTCAACGCGCTGATCATAATCGCGTTGATTCCGCTGGCGCTGAAAGGGGTGTCGTACCGTCCTGTTGGAGCTGGCGTATTGCTACGTCGGAACCTAACAATTTACGGGCTAGGCGGCATTGTTGTTCCATTTATCGGCATCAAGATCATTGACCTGCTGATCAATTCTTTGCATCTGGCTTAAGGAGACCACTATGCTCTCGCAAATCCGCCCCGCGCTCGTGCTGCTGACTCTTCTCACCCTGATAACCGGCCTGATTTATCCGCTGGCCATTACGGGAATTGCCCAAATCGCTTTGCCACAGCAGGCCAATGGCAGCATTGTTTTCAAAGATGGTGCCATCGGCTCTGCGTTGATCGGACAGAACTTCTCCTCTGACAAGTATTTCCACGGACGCCCGTCGGCAACGTCTGCGACGGACCCGAACGACGCCAGCAAGACCATCGACGCGCCGTACAATGCAGCCAATTCAGCGGGCTCCAATCTTGGTCCAACCTCGCAGAAGCTGCTGGATCGCATCAAGGGAGCTGTCGATGCGCTGCACTCGCCCCGTCCGGTGCCAGCCGATGCGGTGACAACCTCTGCTTCTGGGTTAGACCCCGATATCTCACCAGCCAATGCACTGTCTCAGGTAGAGGCGGTTGCTAAGGCGCGAGGCATCTCGGAAGACACGGTTCGTGCGGTTTTGGCACAGAACTCGCGCATGGCGGTGTTTGGGCTGTTCGGAGAACCACGCGTCAATGTTTTGATGCTGAATTTGGTATTGGATGCGCTATAATGTCCGGTAAATAAGGGGCAATAACCCGTTGGCCATTGATCGCAACCAAGATCAACGTCCGGATCCGGACGCTTTGCTGGCGCTCTGCGCCCAAGAAAAGCGTGGGCATCTCTGGGTTTTTCTGGGCGCAGCGCCGGGTGTTGGCAAAACCTACGCGATGCTGCAACGCGCCCGCACACTTAAACAAGACGGTATGGATGTGGTCGTCGGCCTAGTCGAGACCCATGGCCGGGCAGAAACGCAAGCGCTTCTCGCGGGGCTGGAGGTTTTGCCGCGCAACACTGTTTTCTGGCTAGGGCGCAATATAGAGGAGTTTGACCTTGATGCGGCCTTGAAGCGCAAGCCGAAGCTAATCATCGTTGACGAGCTGGCCCATACCAATGCGCCGGAAAGTCGACACCCCAAACGCTGGCAGGATATCGAAGAATTGCTCGATGCCAAAATCGACGTCTGGACTGCGCTCAACATCCAGCATGTTGAAAGTTTGGCGGATGTGGTCTCGCGGATTACTGGCGTTGTGGTGCGTGAAACCGTGCCGGATACGGTCCTGCGCGACGCCAGTGACATTGTGCTGGTTGATATCACCTCGCAGGAACTGATCCGCCGCCTCAAGGAAGGTAAGGTGTATGTCCCTGAGACGGCGCAACGCGCGCAGCAGAATTTCTTCACGTTGCGCAATCTTACGGCGCTGCGGGAACTGGCTCTGCGCCGCACCGCCGCGCGCGTCGACGATGAAATGATCGATCAATTGCGGCAAAGCGCCGTTCTGGGACCTTGGGAAACGGTAGAACGGTTGCTGGTTTGTGTGGGGCCGGACGAGCTTTCGCAACAGGTGGTGCGCGTGGCCAGCCGCTTGGCAACAGGCCTAAATGCAGGTTGGGTAGCGGTAACGGTCGAGCGGTCAGACGCGGGCGCAAATCCGGACAAGGCAAAGCGACTGGACGAGACGCTGCGGCTGGCTGAGCGGTTGGGCGGCGAGATTACGAGGCTAATGGGCACCGATGTTCCGGCAGAGCTGCTCAAATATGCGCAGCGCGAAAACATCACGCAGATCGTTGTCGGGCGGTCACGCGCCGGATTTTGGCAAAAGCTGCGCGGGAATTCGCTCCCGGACGCGCTGGTTCGCCGCGCTGAACAGATTGGTATTCACATTGTGGCGGGAGAGTCGCGGGTGGAGGCCACACCGAAATGGCGGTTTGATCTCGGCAAATTCTCAGCAGGCTTGATTGCCGCACCGCTTTCAGTGGCAGGGGCGGTTATCGTTGGACAGGGTCTCAGCCTTTGGCTGCGATTGCCGAATGTTTCGATGATCTTCCTCACGGCGGTGTTGTTTTGCGCGGTACGGTTTGGATTGCGCTCCGCCATTTTGGCGTCGTTTTTGTCGTTTCTGGCCTATGATTTTTTCTTCATAGAGCCACTTTATAAGTTCACCATCGATGAGCCGCACGAGTTCTTCGCGCTGCTGATTTTTCTCGGCGTTGCCATTCTCACCGGCTGGCAAACCGGCAATGCGCGCGATCAAAGCCGCTTGGCGCGCGAAAATGCCCAAACCACCCAGTCAATATTTGAGCTGTCTCGCAAATTGTCCGGCGCTGTAGAGCTTTCCGAAATTCTCGAAGCGGCCACGGTATATGCGCAAAAGACACTGGCGGCGCGGTGTATTGTCATGCTGTTGCCACAGGACAGAGAGCTCGATCTGGCCGCAGCATGGCCGCCGATAGACGCACTGGACGCTGGCGAGACCAGCGCGGCGCAATGGGCGTTTGACAAAGGTGAGCCTGCCGGATGGAAAACCGGAACTCTTCCCAATATATGCTTTCAGTTTCGTCCGTTGATGACAGCACGCGGCGTTGTTGGTGTCTGTGGCCTGCAGCCCGCGGAAGATACAGCGGCGCTATTGCCGCCGCAGGAGCGAGCTTTAGCGTTGATTCTAGAGCAAACCGCAATTGCCGTTGACCGCGCCATTCTGGTCAAGGAGTCGGTTCATGCGGTGGCCTTGCAGGAAAATGAAAAATTGCGGACTGTGTTGCTGGCCTCGCTATCGCATGACTTGCGCACGCCGCTGGCCTCGATTACAGGGGCGGTAACCACATTGCAGCAGTTTGGCGAAACTTTGCCTGTGGCACAGCGCAACGATTTGCTGAGCTCGATTGAAGAAGAATCCGGTCGCCTGTCACGTTTTATTGGCAATCTGCTGGATATGTCCCGAATAGAGGCGGGCGCATTGAAGCCACAAAGTGATTTTGTCGATGTCGCCGAAACTATTCGTAAGTCCGTAGAACGAACTAGAAAAATATTCCCGACGCTTGATATTTCGGTCAGTATTGAGCCGGGGCTCCCGCTTGTGCGCGGTGATGGAAATCTGCTCGAACAAGTGTTGTTCAATTTGCTCGACAATGCACAAAAATACGGAGGCGGCGGCAAGGTCAGTATCCATGCGCGGCAGGTGTCCCACCGCATTAGATTGTCGGTCACTGATGAAGGCGCGGGCCTAAAAGCGGCGGATCTGGAGCGAATTTTCGAGAAATTCTACCAAGGCGGCCGCGCTGATGGCCGCAAAGCCGGAACCGGGCTGGGACTTTCGATTTGCCGTGGGCTTGTCGAAGCGATGGGCGGCAAAATCTGGGCGGAAAGTCCGGCAGCGCGGCGGCGCGGCACCCGCATTATCATCGAGCTGCTGCGGGCCAACGCACCGGCAGTCAAGGAAACACCATGACAGGTTTGCGCATTTTGGTTGTTGATGATGAGCCACCCATTCATCGGTTTTTGCGCCCTGCATTGGAGGCTTCCGGCTATGTAGTTTTGCGCGCAGACACCGGCGCCACTGCGCTGCACCAGATAGCCAATGCGGCGCCCGACCTGATTGTACTTGATCTTGGGTTGCCGGATATGGATGGCAAAGAAGTTCTCGCCAAAGCCCGCAATTTTACCAAAGTGCCGATAATCATTCTCTCGGCGCGGGATCGCGAGGCGGAAAAGATCGCGGCGCTGGATCTGGGCGCGGATGATTATATTGAAAAGCCATTTGCAGTTGGCGAACTCCTGGCGCGGATGCGAGCCGCATTACGCCACCGAAATTCCGGCGAGGTACGGAAAAGTCGCGTCGAAATAGGCGGACTGGTTGTCGACATGGACAAGCGGCTGGTGACCAAAGATGGCGCGGTGCTCAAGCTTACGCCACGCGAATATGATTTGCTCTGCATCCTGGTTCGAAATGCGGGCAAGGTTGTTACACATGGCCAAATCCTTGCCGCCATTTGGGGCCCGGCGCATAAGGACGACACCCAATATTTACGAGTGTTTATCGGCCAACTCCGTGCAAAAATCGAATCCGGCAACACCACTGCACCGCTCATTCAAACCGAGGCGGGCATCGGGTATCGGCTTTTAGCCGATACATAATTCAGTGAATCTGGCGAAAGACACAAACTTAATCCGCTGGTCTAATTTTATGCGCCTATCGAGAAAGCTCTCATGTTCGTGCTCTTTGGCGCGGTGTTATTTTCAATAATCTCGCTTCCGTTCGAAAACGCGGGAATCGCGGGTAGTGTCAGACGCGGCGACTTGGTTTCCCCTTGCAAACCAACGGCTTGATTTTCTGATCCGATATTGCGGCCTGCTACAGCCGGTACAACCCCGCGCCTGTCTCTGTCGGTCAAAACCACAACAGGGCAATTTAAGCCGTTAAAACGAATGCAAAACCAGATTAATTCTGGGCAGGGTTAGAATTCTGTTGCCGAGGTAGGTATTACAAACGGTGAATCTGAACGCCGGGGCAGGTTTTCCTGGCAATATCGCACAAGTGCAGGTGGTGGGTGAAATAAATCACCTGACCTGCCGTGGCCATTTCGTCAAACAGGCGGAATGTTTCCTGCGCACGGTCATCATCGAAGGTTTCCATGATGTCATCGGCGATAAAGGGCACCGGACGCCGTGTCTGTACAAATTCGTGGTAACCGGCCACGCGTAGCGCCAAGTACAGCTGAAAACGAGTGCCCTTTGACATTTCCTTTGCGTCTTTTGAATCTTTTTCGCCGATGCCTATCAGAACTTCGCTGTCCCTTTCAGGGCGGGTTGCCAGCCGCTTGTAGGCACCGCGGCTTATGGTGGCAAAAGCCTCGGAGGCGCGGGCCATCATGAAACTGCGATGCTTGTCGCGATAAAGCCGCAGCGCCTGCTCGGCAGCGTGCACGCCGAGGCGCAGACTGAAATAGCTTTTTGCTTTGTCTTCAATCTCCAGCAGGATGGTGCGGCGTTGTTCTTCAATGCGGGCGACAGCACCGTCACCGCCAATTCTGTCGATGGCCTTTTTTGCGTCCGCATGATCGCGGAATGCCTCTTGCACGCGTTGGTCTTGCAGCTGAAATTCAGCGTCCAGTGTAGCTAGCTCGGCTTCTAATTCTGTATGGTCGGTACTCCCAAGCAGGTCTGATGCCTCTTGAAACGAAGCGACATTGAGTTGGTTGGGAATGTCAATTTCGAGTTTGGCAATTTGCTGACGCAGGTCGGAACGTTTTTCGAGCAAACGTAACTTTTCATCCGCCTCCAAGAGAGTCGCAACGCCAAAATAAGACGTGATTTGAGACTTTTGCCGGTGGTGGGCGGTGATTTCACTTTTTATAATTTCAAGCGAAATGCGCGCTTCCTCGAGAGTTTTATGCTCCAATTCGAACCTTTGTGCAGCGCCTTTTGCAGTGACGACGCATTTGGAAATGATCTGGTAATCCTGCGAAGGATTGGCTCCAGACACTTCGAAAATATCTGAAAATTCGGCCACTTCGGCTGCAAATTTTCGTTGGTCGTGCTGCATCTTATCGATGCGGCTCAGGAGGTTGGCCTCATCTTTGATGAGCGATGGAAGATCGCTCAACTGACTGAGCACGGCCCGCACCATAGCGATATCCGGGATTGCCCCTGCTTCCCCCAGCCAGCAGGAAGAGCACACGAGTGCCCAATTCTCGTGCCAGACTTCCAGCTTGATTTTGGAAGTTTCGACGTGCTTGCGGCGCTCCACAAGGTCTCTAGCGAGGTCCTCGAGTTGGCCGCGCAGAGCTTTTAGTGCGGTTTGAGCGACCAGCGTCTCCTCACAGGTCTGAACCAGCGTTTCAAATTGCACTCCGGCGGGCGCATTTAACGCCTTGCTCAATGCCGTTTCATGCGTCTTCCGCTCAATTTGAACGGCACTCATTTCGCGGGTCGCGAGGTGGATTTTGTCGTGAATTTCGATGGCCTTGTCGCGCGCGGCGAGCCAGGGTTCAAGCTCTGTTATGTCTATATCTGCGGGCAGGGACGGCGACAGCTTTTGGACTGTGGTGGCTTGAGTGGTCAGCACGGTGCTTAGTTCGGCCTTCGCCGTTTCTTGCGCACGATTGGCGATGTTGTACTCGTTTTCAATGCGTAACAGGGTTTGCCGCGCGTGCTGAATCTTCGCCAGTTCGCCGGAATGGGCGGCAATAGCAGCTGTTGTTGCGTCGTCTTGGCGCAAAATGGCTTCAAAAGCCTCCGCCGTTTGCTGATCAAGGTTATGCCGATGAAACGCCCAGGCCTGTTCGCGAGAGGCGCGAATTTTGGCCGCGTCCTCAGATTCTATCGGGCCAAAAATGGACCTGATGGCCGTCAGTTCACCCTGGGCGCGCTGAATTTCTTGCGCGAGGCGGTTTGTTTCGGCGGCGCAAGTGTCGAACTTTTTACGCGCGGCATCGAGATCTTGCTTCCATTTTTGCAGCGTTTGCGTAGAAGGCCGGGGCATTTCTAATAGGTCTTCAACCGCGCCACGCCACGGCAACAAGGCGCGAAGGGCAATTTCCAACTGACAGGTTTGAGTTTCAATCTCGGCTTTGGCGATTTTTGCGCGCGGTGCATGATCACTGGCGCGGGCACCGGACAGAGCATTTTGCAGTGTGGCCAGTTCGATGTTTTGGGTCGAGTTCCCCGATCCCGCCAGCTTGTGCTCGGCTTCGGTGTATCGGTTTAGAGCGGCATCTAGCTCAGCTTGTGCCCGTGCGCTTTCGGCCTGAAGGCCGGAATGGCTCTCTAACAGATCATGGATGCGCGCGATTGTGGCGCTGGTCAAAATCAGGCTGGCGGCGTTGGCGTTTTCTTTGCCGAGGTTTTTGAGCAGAAAGGCGATTTCGCGCTGGGTTTGCTGTAATTCGTTCTGGCGATTGGGGATGTCCTGTTCGGCGGTGGCGAAGCGAGCGCGCGACTCAGTGAGAAGTTCAAACTGCAAGGCGGCATCCAGCGCGGCGCGGTTAACCACAATTTGCTCGAGCGCGCCTTGGTGGCGCTCGATTTCAGCAGTCAGGGTGTCGTGGCGGGTAGAGAGTTTGATTTCCTGAGTGGAAAGTTGCGGCACCTCGGCGTTCCAATGGCTCGGCGCGCTCGGCAAATGTGCGAGTGCGGCGGCCTGATCGCGCAGCGTCAGCAGCTCTGCCATGCGTGGCCGGGCATTGATGATGCGCAAA
This sequence comes from Methylovirgula sp., assembly GCA_043784625.1. Classification (GTDB taxonomy): domain Bacteria; phylum Pseudomonadota; class Alphaproteobacteria; order Rhizobiales; family Beijerinckiaceae; genus JANXSV01. Next base: position 7,138 of record JAYVYB010000054.1, on the reverse strand, counting down.
ATTTGTTCGCGCAGAGTCCTGGTTTTATTGCGCTGGCCAAGAGCTTCTTGGTAGCTGGTGTAGGCCTGTTCCGAAGTGTGGAGCAACTTTTCATAGTCGCTGGCGACAGTGTCGAGCGCGTCCCGTTCGGTTTTGAGACGAGCAAGCGCCTCTTTGAAGTCGTGAAGCTCGGTGTTTCTGGCGCGGGCCCTATGAAACATGTCGGTTTCGGCGCGGATCTGCAGCAGCGCTTTGCTGAAATCGGCGAGGCCGGCGCTGGCGGAAAACAGCAATTGGCCGAGGTCACCCTTACTGGCAAGAATGCTTTCGCCGCCTTCTTCAAGCGTTTTATCGTCGAGTGAAAACATGTTGCGGTAGGCTTCGCGGTCAATGCCGCCGAGTTCGCGCAGTATCAAGCCTTCGGAAATCGGCTGGTCCTGCGAGTCCAGCAGGCTGTTTTGCGGTCTTTTCAACCGGCGCAAATCGTGCAATTTTCCTCCAAGTTCCAGCGCGCCACCGATTTGCATGGTTGAATAGGCATGCTGGAAATTATAGGGGCTACGGGTCTCTATGCCGTATAACAGGTCGAGATAGGCGGCGAAGGCGGTCGATTTTCCGGCCTCGTTCGGGCCATAGACCACGTGCAGATCCGGCGTCCCGACAGGTTTTGTGCCAAAATCGAGCTGCGCGTCAGTGAATTTGCCATAGCGGGTGAGGTCAAGTCGGGCGAGACGCATCAGATTTCTGCTGCATGGGCTTGTAGGCGGGCGAGCACATCGTCGGTTCCGACCTTGGCGAGGGATTGTAGCGCAGTTTTAACGGCGGCTTCGTCCTTTCCAAAAATGTTTCGACACTCTTGCGGCAGATCTTTTTGAAGCTCTTTTGCAAGGTCGGCGGCATAGTGCGCGAAGCCCTCGGAGTCGAGAATGTCGTCACTGATCAAGCCGCGTAGTTCGATGAGCGGATCGTTGGCGTGAGCGGTGTCAAGACTTGGCGGGATGCAGTTGACCTCGATTTTCTCGATCCAGCTGCGCTTATCCGGTGTCGCGTACAGCTCGAGGTCCGCTTGCAAAATATCAATATCACGGCGGACTTGCCATGCCAGAGGCGTAGTTCCCGACAGGTTGAGACGCATAATTAAATGCTCGGCATCGGTGTTGCTGCGGGCTCTCTCGAAGACTTTACTGAAGTGCTCGACCATAGTGCGCCAGTCAGTGAGGCCATTGATGCTGAGCTCGATTCGCTCAAACTGCGCAATGCTGGTGAAGCGCTCGTCGATTTCGATGGTTTTGTCGTCGCGTACTGTGACCAGAGTAACCGATTTGGGCCCAGCCTCGTTGATGTCGCGCCCCTGCGGGATGCCGGGCATGACAATGACATTGTTCTTGTGAAGTATAGCTGTGCGCTTGTGGATGTGGCCCAGCCCCCAATATTGGAAGCCGGAGTTTTGTAAGTCTTTAACCGAGCAGGGCGCATAGAGGTCGTGACCGAACGTACCATCCAGACTTGTGTGCATCAGGCCGATATTTACCGCACCATCGAGCGGGGCTTTATATTTGCCCAGCAGGCTTTCGGGTGCCTGCGGCTTGGCAAAACTTAGGCCGTGAATGAAAATCGGTGTTTTGCCTTTTGGTCGCTCAAATGAAATCGCTTCGGCGCGGTGACCAAATAGTTTGACGCTCTCCGGCAGGGTTAGTTCTTTGGTTATTTTCGATAATGCATCGTGGTTGCCACGAATAATGAAGGTCTTGATGCCAGCCTGATCCAACCGTAACAATTGTTGGGCTAGAAAACGGGCGGTTTTCATAGAGGTTTGTTCGCCGTCGTAGAGGTCGCCGGCTATAATAAGCGCATCCACCTGCTCATCGAGGCACAGATCGATGATGCTGATAAAGGCGCGGCGGCTGGCGTTATTGACAAGGTCCGCGAGGTCGCGGTTTCGCATTGCCAGCGAGCGCAAGGGCGAATCGAGGTGAATGTCGGCAGCGTGAACAAAACGAAAGGCCATCTAGCCCTTGGGAAAGGTGGGAGATTTGATGACAGCCTACATGTAAGACCGCCGCTTCATCAACATCGAAATTTTGTTGTAACGGTTTGATTTCGCGCAGCCCTTGTTAGGCTAGCTAACGTTCCAGGGCTGGAGCTGGCGGTAGAGCAATTTGTATTTCTCAAAGCCGCGAACATGTCGCTCTTGTTCGGTTTTGTCAGGAACAAAGACACGATCCACCACTACGAAGTTTTTTACAGCTTCATGCAGCGAGCCAAAGGCTCCAATGCCGGTTCCTGCCATCAATGCGGCCCCTAGAACGCCAGCATCCAACGACTTCATGCGTTTGATGGGGCGGCCGAGAATGTCTGCACGAATTTGGCACCAGATATTGGATGCTGCTCCCCCACCAGAATGATTGAACTCTTCGGGCTTTACACATGCCGAGGCTTCTAAACTCTCGATAACAAGCCTTGCGGAATAGGCTACACCTTCAAGGGTCGCACGCGCGATCTCGGGAGCACCCATTGCAGATGACAGGCCTGAAAGCGACCCTCGCGCATTGATATCCCAAAGAGGTGCGCGCTCGCCCTCGAGATGCGGCAGGAATGTGGGAAGAGGCGTGGTCGCATCGGCGCTGGCCGCCAAATGAGATATTTCACCTGCTGTCTTGCCAATCAGCTTTGACAGCCACTCAATTGAGGCACCGCCCGATTGCGTGGGGCCGGCGTGCAAAGTGATGCCTTCGCATTTCGGGAATGCAATGACTCCCGGTACTGGAGCCTTTTTAGCCGACACAATACCGAGGATTTCGCTGGTTCCGCTAAGGTAAAGCCCTTCACCGTTGTCACAGACACCAGCTCCCAACAATCCGGACCAGGCATCCATCGCACCTGTGACTACTGGCAAACCTGCGCAGGGCACGCCATCCCTAATGCACCCGATGACTTTGGTCAATGGCGCTAGCGGCGGCAGACGTTTACTCGCCCCATCCATTAAACCAATAAGTTTAGGCACCAAATCCAGATTGCCGTCGATCAAACCAAACGCTGTCATGGGGTCTGTGACCACTTCGCCTGTGAGGTGAAGCAGGCAATAGTCTTTCGGCGCAAGAACCCAGCGCGTTTTGTCCCATGCATCAGTGTGGTGGCGTTGGACAAAAGCCATCCGGGACAACACATGACTGGCATCAATGGGCAAGGGAGCACCCCACCAACCCAGTTTATCTTCTGTACTTACCAGTGCATCAAGGTGCACTGCTTCTTCTGCGCAACGCCCATCCTGCCAGGTGAAAGCAGGTAGCAATGCTCTACCATTTTCGTCGACAAAGACATGAGTATTCACTTGGGCACACAGTCCAATGGCCTGGATCGAACCGGCGGGCACGCATCCTGCAAGCTCCGAGAGAGCCGCCAACACCAATCTCATCCAATCAGCAGGGTCCTGTTCGGCATGGCCTGGCATTGGACGCTTTGTGGGATATCGCTGACTGTAGGTTCTGACGGCATTTCCCTTTAAATCAAACAGGGCGGCTTTTACTGCGGTTGTACCAACGTCTATCCCGATCAACATGAGTGAACCCCAAAATTCGTCCAGATTGCTTGTGCCGGAAATCTCGTGCTAAGGAAAGTTACTCGTAAATAATAAATTGGGAGCGCTGTCATGAATGTGGTTCGTAGAAGTGTTTTGTGCCTTGCTGCTGTTTCCGCATTGGCTTTGATGAGTGGCTTCGCTGCGGCTGCTGGTGACAAAATTATTGTAATCACGCCCTATCTCGCCCAACCCGGGACACAGTTTTATGTTGCTGCCTTCCAAGAACGTGCCAAAACCAACGGATGGGATGTCAACGTCGTCGACACCAAGGGCGACGTTGCGGCTGTGATCTCGCGACTTGAGGACGCTGCCAATCAAAAACCTGCAGCAATTGTCATCAATGTGGATCCCTCGCAGGTTAACTCCGGCCTCGAAGCCGCGAAGGCTGCGGGCGTGCCTGTGTTCGGCATGGACGCGGGTGCCTCTCCGCTTCTTGTTACCAATGTCACAAGCAATGGCTACTCCATGGCGGCAGACACAGCCGCTTACGTCACAAACCGCATCAATGGAAAAGGCAAGGTTGTGATGTTTGTTTTCGACGCTTTCCCGCCAGTTCAGCAACGCGGCATAATTGCCGATGCCATTTTTAAAAATTACGCTGACATAAAGGTTCTGGGCCGCGTGACTCCGGACGTAAAGGACGGCGGCATAGCTGACAGCCGCGCCAAAATGGAAGCAATTCTTGCAGCCAACCCTGACAAAGGGTCAATTTCTGCTGTTTGGGCCGCGTGGGATCAGCCAGCGCTTGGCGCACTGCAAGCTATAGAAGCTGCTGGTCGTGGCAACGAAGGCATTGTGATTACCGGGATTGACGCCAATCCGGAAGCGCGGGTGGCAATCGGCAAGGGCAGTAATTTTGAAGCATCAATGGCGCAGGATTTTAAAGGCATTGGTGGTGCCGTCGCCGACGCTGTCAAGCGGCAGCTTTCCGGTGATAAAATAAAGCAGAGCGTGATTTACGTGCCGACCAAGCTGGTCACCTCTGCCAACGCCAAGGATTAGACTATAGAGACGCACGTGCTGAAGTCGCTTCAACCCCACGGCACGTTCATCTGCTTTGTTGGACTGGTGATATTGTTCGCTGTTATGTTGCCCGGCACTTTCATGACGGGGCGCAACCTTATAAATATCTCGCAACAAATGAGCATGCTGGCTGTCACCGCTTTCGCGATGACGGTGGTGATGGCAATTGGGGATTTTGACCTGAGCGTGGGTTCCATGGCGAGCCTCGCTGGCATAGCAGCCGCGCTAACCTTTAAGACCACAGATTCTGTTGCGTTGGGTCTGGGCTTGGCGCTTCTGGTCGGCATGGCGGGCGGGGCGCTCAATGGTTTCTTAGTGAGCTATCTGGGTATTCTGCCCTTTGTGGCAACCTTAGGCACATTGACTATTTTTAGTGGAACAGCCTTTTTGGTCAGTGGCGGCAAGACCATTTTTGGCGGCGCAATACCGGCGAGATTTTCTGGCATTGCAAAAGGCGGATTACCGATCTTGTGGTCAGGCGATCAGGTCCTGTTGTTGCCAAACCTCACCATAATCGCCTTACTTACATTGTTCATCATCTGGTTCATTATGGAAAAAATGGTTTTTGGCCGTCACGTTTACGCAATGGGAGGCAACGCCGAGGCGGCAAGACTGGCTGGGATCGATGTTCGCAAAACACGGCTCCTAGCTTTTTGCATCACCGGACTGGGGTCTTCCGTCGCCGGTCTTATGTACGCTGCGCGCGTTGCCTCAGCCAATCCCACTCAGGGTAGCGGTCTGATGCTGGATGCGATTGCGGCGGTATTTCTGGGCATGACAATGGGGAGCCACGGTCAACCACGCGTGCTCCACACCCTCGTTGGCGTTCTGCTCATTGGCGTGCTGAGCAATGGGCTTACCCAACTCAGTGTGGACAGTTACGTTAGGGATATTCTTGTTGGCACAATAATCATTGCCGCCGTCGCTCTGGGCAAGATTGATAAATCGCAGCGAAATCAGGCCTAATGCGAACTGGCCTCTCACCTTATTCGCAAACGTTAACGGGGACGTCTTATTGTTCAGAACGAAAAGTGTCGGTCAGGAATGCTTCGCGATTGATCTCTAAAGGCTCAAACTCAAAGCTCGAAAGGACAGATCGCCGTAAAAACTTGGCAGCTGCTCCGGGCCGGGTCATGTTATTGAATCCGACCGGTATTTAACTAAACCGCCCCTCCTCGATTTCTGAAAGCGGCACCACAGTCGCCTTCACATATGCCCCTGACGGTTCGCGATTCAGCAAGACCTCTTTCGGGCAGGTCACCACTTATCTTGGCGCGGATCGCGAGCTTTCACCGCTTGGTGTGTGGACGAAAAACATCCACGCCGATGTCAAGCGGGTGGGCAATGGCCTGAGTTCGGGCAACTTCTACCACCACCGCGATCATTTGGCTTCGATTAGGGCTGTGACGGGGCCTGGGATAAGTCTGACGCAAAAGCTCAGCTATTCCGCTTATGGCGCGAAAACGGTGACCTCCGGCGCGAGCTTCGCCGAGAGCAAAGGTTTCATCGGCGAGCGCGACGACCCCGAAACCGGGCTGTTGTTCCTGAATGCCCGCTATTATGACCCTGTTTTAGCGCGATTTATCTCGCCGGATTGGTGGGACCCGAACAAACCGGGAGTGGGCACGAATAGGTATGCTTATGCGGGGAATGATCCGGTCAATAAAAGCGATCCGAACGGGCATTGTGGAAGCGAGCCAGATTGCTCGGAAAAAGAATACTCTGATCCCAAAAATTCAAATCCTTATTTCCATGGCTCGCCAGATCCTGTTTCTCAAGCAACTGTTGGCCTTGCAAAAGCATTGACTCCTATTGGAGATGCACAAGATGCTAAAATAGCTTTCGATGAGCATCGGTATCTGGCAGCCGCAGGCAGCGGAATATTAGCTGCAATTGGAGCAATCCCGCTAGGTGAAGAAGCTGTGCTTGCCGGAAAGGCCGTGATAAAAGTTGGCGAAAAGATAACTGCGAAAGAGTTATCTGGCGCAACCAGAACTGAAATACGCAATTTGGCGAAGGAGAAGGGATTAGTCCCAAAAGGGGACGCAAATCATCCCGATTTTCCAAGAAAATGGGTAGACCCAAATAGTAATACCGAAAGATTGCGACTTGATAGGGGGCACATCGATCCAAAAACCGGTCAACCTTATAATAACCCAAATGCAGCCGTTGATCACGTACATGGCTATGAAGCGGACGGATCAAAAATTCATATTGATGGCGACCCTCATATACCTACAGTTGGAGAATAAGTGATTATGGAGAATTCTACTGAAAATTATTTTGAGCTAGATGCCGGCTGCGTCCGCGTATGGCTTGAACAAGAAGCCATACATTTTAAAGCGGGAGATAAATTCGGAGACCCTGTGGAATTAACCTTAGAGCAAGCACAAGATTTTGCTCACGCTTTGTTGGCAATGATTGAAAATTTAAAAACAAATTGTTCTGATTTTAAAGTGGCCGTCTCAAGTTTGAAGTGCACCACCTGACTGATTATCAGGAGGGTTATGGGACAGATTTACAATCACCTCAGCACTGAGGAGCGCAACTTCATTC
>JAYVYB010000053.1:0-15902 GCA_043784625.1 Methylovirgula sp. | reverse complement strand
GTCGACGGGGGGATGCATTCTAGTTTTCGCTCTACATTGAAAAGTTTCGGTCCAGATAAACTTCAGCTTATGACATCTGGAAATGTTGAAGTCAGCCGTCCTGACGCCGCCCTGTCAGACCCTTTTTAGAAGCTTAAACAATTAACCACTAACGGGTTTACCCGCGATGATGGGATAGGAAATGGCGTCATTTTCTGGATTAATTGACCATCACTCGCGGGCGGCATCAGCAGGAGTCAAAATTCAAAAAGGACCAAAGCATAATATTTTATAGCTACAGGCATAAAGTTCAGAAACGGAGCATTTTGAACTTTGAGGTGTTTAGGCACGGCTGATTAAACGCGGCGAAACAGGCTGAACTGGAATCGCTGTTCTGAACCCCATGGCGTCAGGTGAGAGTGTTTGCGTGTTTCGACCAATTCGAATGCGGGTCCGAGCACTTGCGCCAAACTTGTCTCGTCATAACGCATGATCGCCAGGCCGCTGCATTTCTCCGGGCCATCAATCGCAAAGGTTGCGATAATCGCATGGCCTTCGGGCTTTAAAGCCTCCATCATTCGCGCAACATAGTCTGTTCTTTGGTTTGCCTGGGTCAGAAAATGAAACGCCGCGCGGTCATGCCAGAGATCATACTGTTTCGCAGGCTGCCATTTTGTTACGTCTCAGACAATCCACTCGGTGTGTTTTGCGGCGTCGCCAAGGCGGGATTTTGGTACATCCAGTGCTACGTGGGACAGATCAAGTATGCCGATGTCGTGAAAACCGCGCAAGCAATTCATCGACAAGCCGCGACGCCCCGCCGCCAATATCGATAAGTGTTGATGCGGGCGTCACTCCGGCAATTTTGATCATTTCCAAGGACGGCGCGGGGCTTTCCTGAAACCAGCTGACGTCCGTCTCCCCCTTGGCCGAATAGACTGCCTGCCAATGTGCCTGTGCATCACTCGTCATAATTTTTGCCCCATAGTTCGGAGTTTCTATATTTTATAGTAAATTTGCAATGATCTCATTTTGAGCGACCTCCTAATTTGGATCGAGCCACCCTCCAGTGAAGCCTGCGCGCAACAAACCGTTCCGCACATGCGCGCACTTTCGCATGAGGTTCCAAATCATACCAGTGTGGTAATTCTCGATCATCAGAATGATCGGCCCTTCGTTGATACCTACGTGCCAAGGTGACACCCACCAGCCGAAGATATTGTCAGGTTCCCCGGGATGTGTTGGATTAAAAGCCGCCTTGAATCCATAAGCATTGCTTTCCTTCAGTTTGGCCTGATGAATACAGAAATGAATAGCCGGTAAGACGATTTCAGGAGCGAACGGCAGCGATGCAACTACAGCCCAAGGTGCTAAGGTGCCATCATCTGGTCCGTAAGGCACACCGCGACCGTCATAATCGAAAAATCTGCGTTCTATCCCTTCAAGCTTCAGCGTTGCAGGCCCAGGCCCCTCGCTCGCAGTGAGGCCCCAGCAATGTTCGCCGTATCCCTTAAATTTTAAAGGATTTTCGATGGCGTATTGCTGTTGAACATAGGTTGCACGACGGGAGTTTTCGAAATAATCAATTCCTTTTTCTCGCATAAACGCGTCCTGCATGCTGCGAAAGTCAATCCAAACGTGCGATAGCTGATGAGTGAACAAAGGGCCTGCGTAAAGATACTCATAACCGTAAGCGCGCTCCCAACGATAGGTCGAAAGCCATGCTGGATAGCTGGTTTCGGGCAGCGGATGAGTGGCCGAGCCCAAGCCAAGCACATATAGTAGCAATGCCTCGTCGTAGCCTTCCCAGCGGAAGGGAAGAAAACCCGTTTCCGGACGCCAGCCGTGGGTCACTGTATGACCTCCATTCAAAGCCCAAACCCAGTCGCAACGTTGATACAGAGCCTCCGCGAAGGTGCGGATTTCCAGCTCCTCAGGTGTTTCACGGTCAAAATAGCACGCCGCTGTTAGAACGCCGGCAAGAAGAAGCGCTGTATCCACCGTCGATAGCTCGCAGTTCCACGCTCGTCTTCCCGTTTCCATGTCCAGAAAGTGGTAATAAAATCCAAAGTATCCCGTTGCATCTGGCTCAGGACCTTGAGGGCTGTGCCAGAAAAAACGCAAGGTTGCCAGAGTCCGCTCCACAGCCGCCGCCCGGGACATAAAACTGCGCTCCACACCGACCGGGTAGGAGGCCAGTGCCAAACCCGTCGCGGCGATGCTGGCGGGCCAACCTGCGGCGGTCTTGTCGATAATCAGCCCATTGGCGGGATTGGCCTCGTGCACGAAATAATCAAAGGTTTCGCGCTGCAACGTTTCGAGGTGAGCATCGCTGAAGGGTTTCATACCCACGCTTACTTGCGAAGGTATTTTATTGACACGGCAATACCCAAAACGATGAGAACCAAAACGAGAAGCCCGATGCCGCCCAGCCCGCCACCCATATTCCCAAATCCTTCCATCATCGTATGCTCCTGTCGGTTGATAGTGAAGCGCGTGCCAACTGGCTATTCCGCAAGCATGCCGTTACTGATTGCATCAGAGTGAAAACTGAAAACGATCTCGGGATCGGGCAGGTCAGCCTTGCGGTCCTTTCCTTCAAATTCCAATCGGGTCAGCACGTCACGGATGAGGTTTATCCTAGCCGCTGGCTTGTCGTCAGCCCGGATGATGGTCCACGGCGCAACCATCGAATGAGTGCGTGTCAGCATCTCGTCGCGGGCGGCGCTGTAGTCTTTCCAGTGCTTGATGGCCACATCGTCGATGGGGCTGGTTTTCCACTGGCTTAGCGGATCATCGCGCCGCGCATTTAGCCGCTTCTTTTGCTCGTCTTTTGAAATATCGAGATAATATTTGATTAGCGTGATGCCGCAGTGGACGAGGATCTCTTCGAAATTTGGCACTGTATTGAGAAAAATCTCATATTCCTTGCTCGTGCAGAACTTCATCACCCGTTCGACCCCGGCGCGATTGTACCAGCTGCGGTTGAACAGTACGATTTCGCCTTTTACGGGCAATTGCGCGACATGCCGCTGAAAGTACCATGCCTTAACATCGCGGTCTGATGGCGTGCCAAGCGCAACGACTCGCGCCTCTCGCGGCGACAAATGGTGCACAATTCGCTTGATGATCCCATCTTTGCCAGCAGCATCTCTGCCCTCCAAGATTACAAGAACTTGGCTACCAGTCGCGATGACATGGCGTTGCAACTTGACCAGTTCAACCTGTGCGGCTTTTAGGGAAGCCTTGTCGTTCGCTTTGCTGTGCTCAGCGATTTTCTCTTTATCAGCCGACATTTCCGACCGTCCTTTCAAATTGGTAAACGGGACAGCTGCCATCATCGCGTCTCGCACCACTTACATGGCAATGCGGGCGTGATCTGGCGCTGGCATATCTTTCATGTTCTTATGCAGGTCGAGATGTGCCGGGTTTGTCATCACCAGAATTGATTTGGCGCGGGCCATCTCCGCCGCCGGACCATGGGCTACAAGAAGAAACCCATCAACTTTCAGGGCCTCTTCATATTCAATGATGCTATTTTTGGGAATCCCAAGACCATAAAGGGCCGCACCAAAAGCGCTGAGGCCACCTATCACAACCGCTCCTTGTAGCGCGCCAAAAATCATGGCGGCGAGATGCCCCACAACGATGACCGGACCAACAGCCGGGATCGTTAGCATCATGCCGCCAAAAAACAGGCCCCATAAACCACCCCACATCGCTCCATTGGCTCCCCAGAACTGAACGCTTTTGCCGATACTGTAAAAACCGGTGACCTTTTCTTCTGAATGGTAGCCCTTCCCGACAATGCTAAAATGCTTGATGTCGAGACCGCCTTCGGAAAGCTTGTGAATCGCAGCCTCCGCCCCGGAATGGTGGTCAAATACTGCTACGATGGCATCGTTTTGTTTCATGTCTGGCTCCTGTTTGTGGGGGAAATTCCGTTGGTAAAGCTGTCTGGCTCAGGTGAGTTGAGGTATAAACCGTGCAGACTTGTCTTGTTGATGCCAGTCGTTTCGGTTGTTTGGTGCGTTACAAGCAGCTTTGGCAGTCCTGCGGCGAGCAACAGCCCCAAGCCGGTCAGCGCCGCCATCAATAGGAAGGCAGCACCCGGCAGGTCGGGTAAATCGAACAGCAGGCCGCCAGCTACCGAGCCTGCAGTCGCGCCGAGGCTTGCTGCTGCTGTCTGCCAGCCCAGCTCGGCCCCCTGCGCCTTGCCAGCTTTCGCCGATATCCAGTAGGTGAGGATCGGTGAAAGAATGCCCGCGCTTGCTGCCACCGCAGCTATGACCGTGAGCATCATTTTAAAACTGGTCGCTCGCGGTACCAGAAACAATCCAACCGCCAGAATAGCCAGGGCGGGCGAGAGTAGCCATCGCGTCGATTCGGATTTAATCCACGGCGAAAATACAATTGCCTGAACCACAATCATTACAGCGCTGCACTCGGTGAACATTAGCGCAATCTGGGTCTGGGTTAGGCCGAGTTCCTGCTTGCCGCGCAATGCAAGGCCCACTTCGAAGACGCCGACCCCAGCCGAGACGATGAAGGCCAGTGCCAAGAGCTTTGGAACAAGCCATCTTGTGGACATGTCGGTCGAAATACGTACCGTCGATGCTTCAGGCCGGTGGGTACCAGTGAGAATTATGGCAATACATGTGGCTGCAAGCGCCGCCAACAATGCAGTACCAATCAACGGAACCGCCAGAGAGCCGAAGGCCTCCGCAAACGGAAGGAGGCGTCCTGCGCTTTTGGCGACGAAGACGCCCGTCATCGGCCCGAGCAAAAATCCACTGATCCCAGCAAGGCTCACGAATGTCAGGCCTCTGCCCCGCGATTGTTCTGTCAATGCCAAATCGCCGACAGTGGCTGAAGCCACTGGCGTGACCGCTGCGGCAAACATGCCGCTTAAAAACCGTTCGGCGTAGACGGCGGTTAAGTTCTGAAAAAAGGCAAATGTCAGCATTGTAGCGCTGAAACCAATCAATCCGATCAGTAGAATGAGGCGTCGGCCTAACAAGTCCGACATTTTCCCCCAGACTGGAGCGAACAGAAACAGCGACAGTGTGTAAAGCCCAGTTAGCAGCCCGACGACGCGGGAAACCTGTGCCGCGTCGCCGCCAACGCCGATCAAACGTTCGACAAGGAAAGGGAGGATCGGGAGTGTAATGCCGAAGCCGATCGAGACAGTGAAAACGCAAAGCATCAGCACGCCCAGAGCGCTTCCCGGCAGGCCTTTGGACAAGCTGGCGTGAGTCGTCATGACAATGCAAGTGCAGGCTGTGGAGCCGCCGTCTGCGTTACCGGGCTTTTGCGTGCAATGCCGGTTAGCCGGGTCCGTTTCAGCAACAGCGCATTAATGGCGACGACTGCGGAACTGCCCGACATTGCCAGCGCCGCCACCTCCGGGCTTAGCGTGAAGGGGTATAGCACCCCCGCTGCCAGAGGGAAGGCGATGACGTTGTAGCCCACCGCCCAGTAGAGATTCTGGTGCATCTTGCGCAGCGTTGCCTTTGACAGCTCGATGGCACCGACCACGTCGAACGGATCGCTTTTCATCAAAACGATATCGGCGCTTTCCATCGCCACATCCGTGCCAGCGCCAATGGCAAAGCCGACATCGGCTTGTGTCAGTGCCGGAGCATCGTTGACGCCATCGCCAACCATTCCAACCTTTTTGCCTTGGCTCTGCAATTCTTTGACCTTGCTGGCCTTGTCGCCAGGCAAAACATTGGCAAATACCTTTTCTATCCCCATAGACTTAGCGATGCGATCTGCTGTGCCCTGGTTGTCGCCCGTCAACATGGCGACCTGAACGCCGCGAGTTTTTAGTGCCTTGATCGCTTCAACCGCCGTTGGCCGCACAGCATCGGCGATGGCAATAAGGCCGATCAGCTTGCCGTCCATCGCAAGGTGAACAACAGTGCGGCCCGCGCCCTGCAATTCCTCCGATTTTGCGCCAAGTTCGGCGAGATCAATTTTGTTTTCGGTCATCAAGAGCTTGTTGCCCAGCAGGGCCGTCTTGCCATCAACCTGCGCTTTGGCACCCTTGCCTTCAACATTGGTGAATCCAGTAGCTTTGGGCGGCTTCAACTTTTCGGCACGGCGCAGGATGGCTTGCGCCAACGGATGGTCTGATCCAGCGTCAACGCTAGCAGCACCCGACAGCAACTGCTCTTCGGTGGTGCCATTCGCCATCACAAGATCGACGACTTCGGGCTTGCCCATGGTCAGGGTGCCGGTCTTGTCAAAGATAATGACATCAAGCTTGGTCGCATCCTCCAGCGCCGAGGCATTCTTGAACAAGATGCCATTCATCGCGCCTAGCCCGGTGCCAACCATGATCGCCATGGGGGTCGCAAGCCCCAGCGCATCAGGGCATGCAATGACCAGAACCGTGATCGCAAGGCCGATGGCGAACAGCAGCGGCTGGCCCACCCACCAGTACCAGACGGCAAAAGTCAGCAAGCTTGTCGCGACCGCCGCCAGCACCAGCCATTGCGCCGCGCGGTCTGCCAGCAATTGCGCAGGTGCCTTGGAATTTTGTGCCTCCTGCACAAGCTTGACAATCTGGGCGAGAGCAGAGTCCGCCCCCACCTTGGTAGCGCTATATTTGAAAGTGCCACTCTTGTTGATTGTTGCGCCAATGACAGCATCGCCGACCTGCTTGACCACAGGCATCGATTCGCCTGTCAGCATCGATTCATCCACCTGCGAGGCTCCGTCGAGCACTTTACCATCCACCGGTATCTTGTTGCCGGGGCGGATGACGACGATATCGCCGGAAACAATCTCTCCGGTCGAGACTTCCAACTCCTTGCCGTCACGCAGCACCATGGCCTTAGGCGGCGCGAGGTCCATTAGGGCATGGATGGCCTCGGAGGCACCTGCTCGCGCCCGCATTTCCAGCCAGTGGCCAAGCAGGATGAACACCAGTAGCAGCGCCGAAGCCTCATAGAACTGCGCTCCGCCCCACAGGAAGGTGGAGCCGACGCTGAACAGATATCCGGTACCGACGCTTAAAACCACCAGCACCGCCATATTTGCGACCCCACCGCGTAGAGCGCGATATGCCGCGACCACAAACGGCCACACGGGATAGAGAATGGCTCCGCTTGCGAGGACAAACAGCACTAGTTCAAGCCGCAGACCGAACGGCGGGGTAATCTTGATGGCGTCAAAGCCCATTGGGGAAAAGGCGAAGATCGGCAGACTGAACGCCAATGCGATAAAGAAGCGATTGCGCATGTCGCGCACCATGTCACCCATGTCGTGGCCCGAGCCGTGACCCATTTCTTTTGCCATGTCGTCGGTTTTACTGGCGGCCTTGTCGTTATGGCCTTCATGGCCAGTTATCATGGGCTTGGCTGCGTCTGCCGTGGCCGTATCCGGATTAGCCGCGTCGGACTTCGTAGCATCGTGCCGGTCTGGCGATGTCGCGACCTTTTCGACACCATGCCCCTCATGATCGCCCGATGCTGCCTCAGTTTCAGCGTCGGGCTTAGAAGCGGCGCTTGCGGGCGGCACCTGTGAAACTGGATTTTTAAGTGCCATCGCGGGCGGTATGCTGGATAGCGGTGTCACTTCCAGCTTGACCGACATGTCCGGCGGCACTTCAAGCCTTACCGCAAAGGTTGCCGCAACTTTTGCCTTGGTGGCAGGTTCAGGCAATTCTGCCATGCCGCCTTTGCTTGCCGGCTCTGGCTTGGCGGTGACTTCGGGTTTCGCATTCGGTGCGGGCGCGGCTTCAGCCTTCGGCGTTTCGGCAGGAGCTGGAGTGGGTTTATCGACCGACGCCGATGCGCTTCCGCTCTTCGATGCACCTGCAGGTGCCGCAGGTGGCTTGCTAGCGTCCGCTGATGGATTTTCCGGCTTGGCAGCGGGTGCGGTTGGCGCACCTTGCATCTCTGGAGCCGGCACAGGTTGCACATCCGGTTTGGCGGCGCCGACCGGCGCGGCGTTCGGCTTGGCGGATGAAGCGGATGTTATTTCCAGCTTGACTGCGACGTCCGGAGCAATCTCCAGCTTGATTTCAGACTCATGCGGCGGATTCAGCTTGGCTCTTGCGACGTGAGCCGCTTTCGTCTGCGTCGGGACAGAACCCTGTTCGGTCTTGACACCTTGGCGGGCGCGGTACGCGGGCATTGGTGATTGTTTCGTTAAAATTTCTGGCTTGCGCGACATGGTTGCTCTCCTTATGGCCGATGACGACGAACATTCTCGACCTAGCCGCACAAATGCTTGGGCATGGCTTCGCCTCCACAATGAAAGCCGCATTTCCTGATCACCGCCTGTATGGCGGCGAGGCTAGTCGCTTCGGGATCAAACATCACAGTGGCGGAGCCGGAGACGGGGTTTACCGAAACGCGACCCACTCCTTCGAGACGCAAAAGCTGTTTCTCAATGCCTCGGGCACCAAGGGCCGAGAGAAGGTCACCGACTTCGAGCGTGCTTGTGGTCATGGCTGCGTCTCCTTGACGGACCAGAGCGGGCGGTCAGCTGCAGCAGCCGCCCTTGCCCTTGGCGGGCTGCGCGGACTTTGGGTCTGGCATGCCAACGCCGTAACCCGCTCCAGTGACCACCGATTTGAGCTGCATGGGCGAGGTTAGGTTCTCGTCGTATTTCACGGTGGCCTGCCCAGGCGATAGCGAGACATTGACGTCGCTAACGCCGGGAATGGCCTGTAGAGCGCGTGTTACAGTGTTGGTGCAGCCGCCACAGGTCATGCCGCTGACGTTCATATGTTCTATTTGCATAGTGTTTCCTCATTTTGGTTGGGTGAGAGTAAATCTCCGCCTAAAACCGGCTGGCGAAAAAATTGTAGATCGGGGCAAATATCAGGGCGATGTACCAACCCCAGCCGAAGCTTGCGACGAGACCGAGGACAAAGCTGGTCCAGGTCAGCAATGTAAATCCAGGCAGGAATACCGAAAGTGCCGAATGCTCGATGGGGAGGTTGGGCCACAAAACATAACCTATGATGCACAGGACATAGGAAATTGCCAGAAACAGGCTGAGAGCCATTCCAAGGGCAAGTACCGGAATGACATGGGCCTGTCGCATCGGCATGGCCAAGCCACCAGATCTCTTTGCGCTTGGCGCGCTAGTGATTGTGTTCATGTCTAGACTCCATTGTTAGCGGCCGGTTTGCTTTGCCCGCGAGATATGTCTGCGGCGAGGCTTCAAATTTTTCGCGGCAATTTTGCGAACAGAAGTGATAGACATTACCGCGATACGCAAATGTCCGAGCACCACCAGTCTCGATGCTCATTCCACAAACCGGATCAACCACTTTCGCGGGCAATGACTGGTTTCCAGAAGATCCTTCTTTGTCTCGTTCGATGCCAGCGTGAGGGTGGCCGTGACCCATAATGTGGGCACCGCAGCCAAAACGCATCATCATAAAGAAAAATCCACCCCAGAGCAGAAAGTAGATAAGCGTCTGCATTTGAAATCCTTCCCAGAAGTCAACCGCAGAGCTAGCGTTTTCGCTAGCACTGGTCTAAAAACTCGTGGCTCATCTCAGGCAAACCGGAAGTACACTAATCGGAGTTTTTCGTCACAGAGCTGAACGTAAATATTTTTATGAGGGAATGAACAACACCATTTCGCCGAAAAAACTTATGCGCAGATTTACGGTTATTTACACTTCTCTCGACATCATACCCTGATCACGCAATGCACGCGATTAATAGCCTCGGAAACTACGCACGTTCGTGGATCGTGCAAAATACTGAAATTGTGACGCCTACACATGCGGGCCAAAAGCGGTGTAGGTGAGAAGCGAAGGGTTCCCGGATCACGGAAGCCATTTTCAAGGGAGTTCGCAATGACTTTCGAAGTGTAAGTCGCGAGCATCGTTCAGTCCTTCAATGAACCCGAAATTTGCCGATAGGCTGCAAGTTCTGCATTTCACTGCGTCGTGGCGCTGTCTAAAGATGAACATGGTATCCATTTCCGCCGTCAAACAAGTCAAATGGTCGACCTGTGGTTACGCAGCCTTCATTCTAACTTCAGAGCACTGAGACGAAGCGCGTTGCCGATGCCGCTCACCGACGACAAAGCCATGGCGGCTGCCGCGTTGTAGATGAACGCGAAAACCAGATTCTGGCGAATGACCTTGCCCGCGATTAGAGTTCCTCTTGGCTGAACGATCTTGCGGCGAGTTTTTCCGTTTGGCCAGATTTTTTTGAGAGTGACTTGCATTTTCTTCTCGAAAACCATCGGGCTGAGCTAGCCCAATGTCGAATGCATCCTGCAATGATTGTAGAAGCGCAGCGAGTCCATAATCTCGTCCTTGGCGAGGCGGCGCATTGCAAAGCGCATTCCGTGCAGCCGCTCTACTTTCAACGATCCAAACAGTATCCCGGTTGCGGCATTTTCCCGGCAATCCACCTTTGCTCCAAATTTTTAATGAATATCTGGAGCCTTTCATTTCGAACGCCTTTAACTGCTTCTGGAAGTCGCCACTGGCGCACCCTGACTGCCACGCTCGAAATGAAAGATGAGCCCCGCTCTAGGCCTCCGGCAGAACCAGCCCATTCTCAATGTGTCGATGACCAGTGGTCTGGTCATACGCTCGCCACAACACTCCCTAAATTGGCAAAGACAACGACTTGGCGGCTGAACAAGTTAATCACCACGGCCAGATAGTGCCAGCTATTATCGGTCGCACTGTCGGTGATGTCGCCGGTTCAGACACGGTTGGGTTGCGTAAAGGCAAAATTCCGCATCAGTAGATTTGGTGAGACCGGAAGGTTATGCGAACTATCGCTCGTCACTTTGAATTTGCGTTTGCCTTTGGCCTGAATACTGTGCGCTTTTATAAGCTTGCGCACCCGCTCCTTGCCTGCCCGGATACCCTTCTCAACCAATTCCCGCCAGATACGCGGCCAGCCGTTGGCCCCTTTCATCTCTTTGAAGACGGCTGTCAGGCGTCAGTACCAATGGAACGAATTAGGCACTTTTCCTAAGCGAGTCATTTTGGTCTCATCTGCTCTAGGAGGGACAGATCGTGAGAACGAAGAAACCCGTGACAAAAGCGCCGGCTGAACAGGTCGTAAAGGATATCAGCCGCGCCATGCGGAAGCATTGCTCTGCTGAACACAATGTCACGATTGTACTTCGAGGCTTGCTCGGCGAAGACTGCATCGCAGAGATCTTTTGCGCGCAGGATAATATTTTCAATGTCGATCCGACGCTGGCGTAGGGCATCACCTGCGACCTTGCTCTAATGGGTTTGGGATCGGCCTGCAGCAAGTCCACGGTTTCCTTCACCCCCGCACGGGGCAGTTTTCCGAAGTCCGGTGTACGGTGTCATTGCGGAATCCATTGGATGATGAGTTGTTTGTAAACTGAACGGCGAAGATAGAAGCAGAGCGAGGATTAAGACAATTTGGACAATGGGACTTTTCGACTGCACAATAGACAAGCAGAATTTCGATGCGAGTGGTGACTGATCAGGCGCGAGTGTTTTCGCGCTTTGCGCGGTTGCGTATTGGATAAGACCTTCTAACAAAGAGTCTTTAGCAGGCTGGCTTGTCGCAAGAGCGAACCGACCAAATCATTTTGGCAACAGAGTTCGGACCGGGATAGCCAAGAATGCCGATTCCATCAAGCATAAACGAAGGAGTGGCGACAAAGCCGAGTTCGCTGGCCAGCCGCATTTGCTGGCCCAAAACCATCTGAATATCTGGCGCGTCGGCGGTCCCCCATATTCTGGCTTCATCGAGCCCCATGTCTTTAACCACTTGCATTGCGGCCGCGCCGTCATTGACACCCCGATGCGCAAAAAGTCTCACATGAAAGTCATAGGCGCGCTTTGGGCCAAACAGTTTAAGGACGGCTTGCTGTACTTTGGCAGCTTGGGCAGAGGCAATGCCAAGAACTGAATTGTTGATCAATCCAAGTTTGAAATTTGTGTCGGTTTTCAAAATTACGTCGAGGTCACCAACCGCCCTTTTACAATAGGGGCAATTGTAATCAAAAAATTCGAGCAGAAAAACGTCCGCAGTCTCTGAACCTGTCCACAAGATACCGCGCAGCCCCTCTGCGGAAATTTCGCTGGGCAGTTTGAAATTGGTGACTGCGTCGCCAGAGTCGGTTTTGAGATCAAGCCAATTGTCATCTTGGGCCAAGGCCAATCCGACACCGAATGCCGATAAAGCCGTTCCGGCAAGGCTGCTCTTGAGAAAGTTTCGGCGGGTGGTAAGCATATCAAAGTCCTGATGTTATGGTCTTTTGCAAAGATAACTCCCACAGAACCTTTTGAAATTCGGGTGTTGAAGCAAAACAAGGCTACTTTTGGGAGCGCAAAGTGGTTTAAATATGAGTGGCGTAGTTTTACAAAGGCTTGCCTGAGCATGAACGAATTTTTCTGCACTACTCGGCCCAATCGATACGCCTGCGGCATGCAGTTGGGTTGAGGTCGCCATAGCTGAGACCAGCGACGACGATGGTGGTGGTCCTCGCGGCGTCACTGAGCTCTGTTCTGAAAATGAGGGCGCTAATATTTTCACCCGTTGGCGCGGCGGAGCACATTGGTTTTTCAACCTGCTCGTTCAGGATCAATTCCTGCCAAAATTTAGCTGTATTCACATATCTATCGCTGTGACACGCTTGCACGCGGAAATCCTCTCACTCAAAACCTTCGCTCAGCGACTTGATGCCTGCATGGTCTGGAATAATGCAAAGCTTCCCCCCAAAGGTGAGTGGCGAAATTTGGCGAACCAAATCGGCGTGAGCCCCGAAGCGCTTTACCGCGAAATCGCCAAGCGAAAGTAGAACGAGCATTGACGATTTTTTTTCATAAGGCTTGACGTATCAGTGTTCTCTAACGGCGCAAATATTTGATTAGTGCCGCGATTGCCAAGATTACAACGACAATAACGAGCAGCCCCCAGACGCCCATCCCGCCCATCATTGAACCGCTGTATGATCCCCATGAGTCCATCATTTTAGCCACTCCCGATTAAACAGTTCATTATATTTTTGTGACACGCAACCGTAGTGCATTGCCGATAACGCTGACGGATGAGAGCGCCATAGCCGCTGCAGCGATAATGGGCGAAAGCAGCAGGCCAGTGAAGGGATAGAGCACACCCGCTGCAACCGGCACGCCAACGGCATTGTAGAAGAACGCAAAGAACAGGTTTTGCCGGATATTGCTCATCGTGGCTTTTGAAAGATTGCGGGCAGTGACAATGCCTTGCAGGTCGCCTTTGAGCAATGTGACGCCAGCGCTTTCGATAGCAACGTCAGTTCCGGTGCCCATTGCTATGCCAATGTCAGCAGCAGCCAATGCGGGCGCGTCATTGACGCCGTCGCCAGCCATGGCAACAATGCGGCCTTCCTTGCGCAATCGCTCGACAATCTTGCTCTTGTCCTCCGGTAAAATCTCGGCCTCGACTTCGATAATGCCCAGCTTGGCGGCCACGGCGTTCGCGGTGGTGCGATTGTCGCCGGTGAGCATGACAACGCGGATGTTGGCCTCTTTGAGCTGGCGCACAGCTTCGGCTGTTGTGGGCTTGATCGGATCGGCAATGGCCAGAATGCCAGCTGCTTTGCCATCAATTGCGACAAAAATTGCAGTTGCGCCATCATTGCGCAACTCCTCCGCAGTGGCATTAAGCGTCGTTGTATCAATGCTGGCGGTCTGCATCATGACTTGGTTGCCTATAATCATTTTCCGGTTTTCAACGGTTCCCTGCACGCCTTTGCCAACGGGCGAATCGAAATCTTCTGCCTTGGCCAAGGTCAATTTCCGCTCCGTTGCGGCCTGCAAAATGGCCGCCGCCAGCGGATGTTCGCTGCCCCGCTCAAGGCTCGCACAAAGCCGCAGCAAGTCATCCTCGCTGATGCCGCCAAACGGGCAAATGGCAGTGATCTTGGGTTTGCCTTCCGTCAGGGTTCCGGTTTTGTCGATTACAAGCGTATCGATCTTTTCGAAGCGTTCCAGCGATTCAGCATTTTTAATCAGAATACCATGTTGCGCGCCGCGCCCAACGCCGACCATGATCGACATTGGCGTCGCCAGACCAAGCGCGCACGGACAGGCAATGATCAGCACTGAAACGGCGGCAACCAGCCCGAAGGCAACGCGTGGCTCCGGTCCCCAGATCGCCCAAGCAGCAAAAGCAAGAACTGCGACGCCGATCACCAGCGGCACGAACCAACCGGCCACCTGATCAGCAAGGCGCTGGATTGGCGCGCGGCTGCGTTGCGCCTGCGCCACCATCTGCACGATCTGCGACAACATAGTGTCTTTGCCGACCTTGTCGGTGCGCATGACAAAGCTACCGGTCTGGTTCATGGTGCCGCCTATAAGTTTGGCACCTTCAATTTTGGTGACGGGCATCGATTCGCCGGTAACCATGGATTCATCGACTGAGCTGCGGCCGTCAATCAATGCGCCGTCTACCGGAACTTTCTCGCCGGGGCGAACTCGCAGATGATCGCCGACAACGACCATGTCGAGACCAATTTCTTCATCGGTGCCATCGGCGCGAATGCGCTTAGCAGTTTTTGGCGCAAGATCAAGCAGCGCGCGGATGGCACCGCCGGTTTGCGCGCGGGCACGCAATTCGAGCACTTGCCCAAGCAGAACGAGAACCGTAATCGCGGCTGCCGCTTCAAAATAAATAGCGACCATACCATCTGCCCCATGGAAAGCAGGCGGGAACAGATCTGGCGCGAAGGTTGCAACAACACTGTAAACCCATGAAACGCCGGTTCCCATGGCAATCAGCGTGAACATATTGAGATTTCGGGTTTTGAGAGAGTCCAGAGCCCGCACGAAGAACGGCCAACCCGCCCAGAGCACGACGGGGGTTGCCAGCGCGAATTGCATCCAAGCGGATATTTGACCGGATACAAGCATGTGCATTCCGGTCAAATGCCCGCCCATTTCCAGAACTATAACGGGAACCGCGAGCACCAATCCGATCCAGAAGCGGCGGGTCATATCGGTCAATTCGTGATTTGGTTCAGCCACGGCGGAAATTGTCTCCGGTTCGAGACTCATGCCGCAAATGGGGCAATGTCCCGGCCCCACCTGCCGGATTTGCGGGTGCATGGGACACGTGTAAATTGTGCCGACAGGGACAGGCGCGGCCGCAGTAGGCGCTCTGCCTTCGCTCGCGACAAATTTCCTCGGTTCGGCAACAAAGCGATCATGGCATTTTGCGCAGCAGAAATAGTAGGCTTTTCCGTGCAGTTCGGCCTTGTGCTTCGCCGTTTGAGGATCAACCATCATCCCGCAAACAGGGTCTTTCTCCTTGCCTGTTGGGTCAGGCTCCGGCGAATGATCATGTATATGCTCATGTGGCTCAGGTGCGATATGTTCATTGTCCATTTTCAGACCTTTTATTGAAAACCTAGATGCCGCGGTTAAGTTGACGTCGATTCTGGCAAGATTAGCCCATACGGTAATTTGGAGTAGGTTCGGAAACTACCTGTGTGTTTTACGCGCAGAAATCCTCTCACTCAAAATCGTAGCCCTAAGACTTGATGCATGGATGGTTTGGAACAATGTCGGGCTACCGCCGCAATGCTATCGGCAAAATATGCAATTTTAACTCCGTAAATATTTGACCAATTCTGCTCGCTTTCGCCAGAACTACCGGCGCTCAGACGCTCAGAATCAGCTGTATTCATCAAAAAGCCGCTCCTATCAATACGAATTCGTTGGCTTGCTAAACTCTAGCCACCGCTAGAAATTGGCTACCACGCGCGTTAGGCGTTCCGCGACGAGACCCGCCAACTCTGTTAGGGCAGAATTGCCAATGCCTTGCATTGAGGAAGAAGGATCGATTGCCGCAACTTCAATTTCGCCGTTTTCGTGCTGCTGGACGATGACATTGCAAGGAAGCATAGTCCCGATCTTATCCTCGGCAGTGAGAGCCTGATGCGCAAGTGCCGGGTTG
>JAYVYB010000052.1:0-8028 GCA_043784625.1 Methylovirgula sp. | reverse complement strand
GCCAAAGGCGGAAGATCGAAAACCGGAACCGGTTTTCCAATCAGCGCAGACGGCAAATTGGAGGCGTCGCCCGCACCAAGACGCTGCCAGAACAACGCTGCCAGCGCGCCAAATATCACCAGCGGTAAAGCTGGAAGGATGCGCCGCGTAAAACTCATCTTTGGTGTATCACGCTGTATCGCGCCTTGGTTTCCGGGACATTTTTTAAAGTTATGGCCGCCAATCAGCGCCCAATGTTTTGAGTGCAGACTTCTGGCGGGAGAAATCCCGCGCAATTAGAACGATCATTATAACAATGACCACGACCGCGAAGCCATAGGCCATCGCGATATAGTTGGAATTATCGGTCATACTACCTCCATTGTGGCTAGCATGATTTGGCGATGCACACGGCGTGCCAAAATCTCATTACGAATAGCCATAATATGCAAAGTTAAAAACAGTAGCGTGAAGGCAAGCGCCATCACTAAAAGGGCCTTCAACATGTTGGGGTCGAGTGTGGAGCCGCCAAGGCGAAAAACCGAGGCGGGCTGGTGAAGCGTGTTCCACCAATCGACCGAATATTTTATGATCGGCAAATTCACCGCGCCAACCAAAGTTAGTATTGCCGTAAGCCGCGCCGCCTGCGTTTTGTTGTCTATTGTTTGCCAAAGGGCGATGAGGCCCAGATATAGCAAAAAAAGCACCAAAACTGAGGTTAAACGCGCATCCCACACCCAATATGTGCCCCACATCGGCTTGCCCCAAAGCGAGCCGGTGACAAGACATATTAAAGTAAAGCCTGCTCCCAACGGCGCAGCCGCCTTTTGAGCGGCATCAGCCAGCGGGTGCCGCCAAACCAATGTGCCTAGAGCAGCCAGAACAAGCGTAAAATATATCAAGCTCGCCAGCCACGCGCTGGGCACGTGCACATACATAATCCGAACTGCTTCACCCTGCTGATAGTCCGCCGGGCTGTCAAAAAAGCTCAGATATAACCCATAGGCAAAACACAAAATCGTGAGCAAACTCAAAGGCAAAATAAGTCTTTGAGCCAGTTTCATGAAATTCGACGGGCTGGCTATGGACCACATAAGCGCCTCTTAAAACAGTTTAGAAGTGAACACAATGCGCAAAAACTGGGCTACATGTGGCGCAATGCCGCTGCTGCCGCAAACGGAGCCAGCGCAAAAGTCCCGAGCGATAATGCCAATAGCACCAAAACCGGCATCATAAACGGTACATTTGGATCATGAGCTGCGACGCCAAAAATTAACACCGGAATGGTGAGCGGCACAACCAGCACTGCCAACAGCAAGCCGCCTCTACGCACCGAAACCGTCAATGCAGCGCCGATGGCACCGATGAAAGTCAGCGCCGGGGTGCCGAGCAGCAGCGTAAGCGGTAGCGCCCAAACGCTCTGTCCGTCTTGCCCGAGCATAAGCGCAAACAGGGGCGTGGCAACAATCAGCGGCAGTGCGGTCGTGAGCCAATGTGCCGCACATTTCACCAGAACGATGAGTTCGAGCGGCAACGTTGCCGTATGCAATACGTCGAGAGAGCCATCGTCCTCGTCTGCCTGAAACAGCCGGTCCAGCCCCAGCAGAGTGGCAAGCAGTACCGCGATCCAGATAATGGCGGGGCCGATGCGCGCCAGCATATTCAGATCAGGGCCGATGGCAAAAGGCGTCAGGGTGACCACGCTTAAGAAAAACATCACGCCGACCACGCCGCCACCGCCGATGCGCAGGGCAATCATCAAGTCACGACGAAGGAGGGCCCACAGAGCTTGAGTCATGTTGTGGGGTCCAGACTGAGGGTCCGGGCCTTTGGCAGGGCCAGATCGAGATGGCTTGCGGCAATGATCATGCCGCCCGTATCGAGATGGGACATGCAAACATCCCGAAAGAGCGTCTGCGAGGCTGAATCCAGCGCGTTTGTGGGTTCATCCAGCAACCAGACGGGTCTTTCGACACTAAGCAGCCGCGCCAATGCGACACGGCGGCGTTGCCCGGCAGAGAGATAGGCCACGGGTGTATGTTCCAGAGTGGCCAGATTGAGCCGGGCGAGAACGACTTTGGCGGCAACGGTTTGGGCGGAGCGGCCTGCGGCC
This sequence comes from Methylovirgula sp., assembly GCA_043784625.1. Lineage (GTDB taxonomy): Bacteria > Pseudomonadota > Alphaproteobacteria > Rhizobiales > Beijerinckiaceae > JANXSV01. The sequence goes on along the minus strand of JAYVYB010000052.1, from coordinate 5,936 downwards.
AGCATTTTGCCCCAGAACATCAGATTTTCACCAGCGGTCAGAGCCGGTTTTAGGCCGTCGGTCATGCCAAGAAAATGGCAGTTTTCGGCGAGCGAAGCCTCAACCGGCGTTTCAGCCGTTGAGCTCAACTGGAATGATATTTTACCGTGCGAGAGCGGCAACAAGCCCGGCAAAGCCCGCAGCAGGCTGGACTTGCCTGCGCCGTTAGCGCCGCTAAGCACCAAGGCGTCGCCGCTGTATAACGCGAAGTTCAAGCCGGCGAATAGCCGTCGCTCGTTGCGGATAAGCTGCAGATTTTCAACAAGCAGGCGCAATATTCAGGCTCGGCGGGTTCTAACTGACGAAAGTTTAGGCAGTTCAATAGTTTTGCGTCCTGCCCCTTTTGTTCATGTAGCGGTTTTGTGCGGAATTATCTATAAGGCTTCAAAGGCCTGCTCCAAACAAGACCTTGTTTGGCTCCTTCACTAAACGCGCTCCGTATGGAAGGGACGATTATGACTTCGCTCGACAGCTTTAAATGCCGCAAGAAACTCAAAGTTGGTGCCAAAACTTACCACTATTATTCCCTGAAGGCGGCTGAAAAAAATGGTCTGTCCGGCATATCGGCGCTGCCCTATTCGATGAAGGTGCTGCTCGAAAATCTGCTGCGTTTTGAAGACGGAAAGTCCGTGACCAAGTCCGACATTGAGGGCGTGGTCGGCTGGATGAGCGATAAGGGCAAAACCGAGCGGGAAATCGCGTTCCGTCCCGCGCGCGTTTTGATGCAAGATTTTACCGGCGTTCCAGCCGTGGTGGATTTGGCAGCCATGCGGGATGCCATGACCGCGTTGAAAGGCGACCCGAAAAAGATCAATCCGCTGGTTCCGGTGGATTTGGTCATTGATCACTCGGTGATTGTTGATGAATTTGGCTCGGCCAAGTCCTTCAAGGCCAATGTTGATCACGAATATGAGCGCAACGGCGAACGGTACCGGTTTTTGAAATGGGGCCAAGGCTCATTTGACAATTTCCGCGTGGTGCCGCCGGGCACGGGCATCTGCCATCAGGTCAATCTGGAATACTTGTCCCAAACGATCTGGACCCGCAAAGAAAAGTTTACCAACAGTCGCGGCAAGACCGAAACCGTTGAAGTGGCCTATCCGGACACGCTGGTTGGTACTGATTCGCACACAACCATGGTCAATGGTTTGGCGGTTCTCGGCTGGGGTGTTGGCGGCATTGAAGCTGAAGCGGCTATGCTCGGCCAACCGCAATCGATGCTGCTGCCGGAAGTGATCGGTTTCAAGCTGACGGGTAAGCTGAAGGAGGGCGTAACCGCAACCGATCTGGTGCTGACGGTCACGCAGATGCTGCGCAAAAAAGGTGTGGTGAACAAGTTTGTCGAATTTTATGGTGCCGGCCTTAACAACCTCACGCTCGCCGATCGCGCAACCATTGCCAATATGGCGCCAGAATATGGTGCAACCTGCGGCTTCTTCCCGATTGATGGTGAAACACTGAACTACCTGAACATGACCAGCCGCTCCGGCGCGCGGGTGGATTTGGCCGAGAAATATGCCAAGGCACAGGGATTGTTCCGGCCGAAAATTGCCAAAGATCCGATCTTCAGTGACACACTCGGGCTTGAACTGGGCGATGTTGTGCCCTCGATGGCCGGACCAAAGCGCCCGGAAGGACGCATTGCGCTTGAATCCGTGGCGACAGGTTTCGCCTCAGCCATGGAAAGCGACTACAAAAAATCGACCGAAATGGCCAAGAGGGTCAAGGTTGACGGCAAGAATTTTGACCTTGGCCATGGCGACGTGGTGATTGCGGCCATTACGTCCTGCACCAATACTTCGAACCCCAGCGTGTTGATTGCCGCCGGTTTGCTGGCGCGCAACGCGGTTGCCAAAGGCTTGACCTCTAAACCATGGGTAAAAACCTCATTGGCACCCGGATCACAGGTTGTGGCGGAATATCTCAATCACGCCGGCTTGCAGGTCGAGCTTGATAAGCTCGGCTTCAATCTGGTGGGTTTTGGTTGCACCACCTGCATCGGCAACTCCGGCCCGCTGAACGCTGAAATTTCCAAGGCGATTAATGATAATGGCTTGATCGGCGCAGCGGTATTGTCCGGCAACCGCAATTTTGAAGGCCGCGTTTCGCCGGATGTGCAGGCAAACTATCTGGCCTCGCCGCCGTTGGTTGTGGCCTATGCGCTGGCAGGATCGGTGCAGATGGATTTGACCAAGGAGCCGTTGGGCAAGGGCAAAGACGGCAAGCCGGTCTATTTGAAGGACATTTGGCCAACTTCGAAAGAAATTCAGGAATACATCATCAAGAATGTCACCAAGAAAATCTTCAAAGAGCGTTACGCCGATGTTTTCAAGGGTGATATCAACTGGCAGGGCGTTGATGCGCCTGAGGGCCAAACCTATAAGTGGGATATGGGCTCAACCTATGTGCAAAATCCACCCTATTTTGAAGGCATCACCAAAACCCCGGTTCCGGTGAAAGACATCGAAAACGCCCGCATATTGGCGCTGTTTGGCGATAAGATCACAACAGATCATATTTCTCCGGCAGGTTCGATCAAGGCAGCGTCTCCCGCTGGCAAATATTTGATGGAACATCAGGTTTCACCGGCGGACTTCAACCAATATGGCACCCGTCGCGGCAATCACGAAGTGATGATGCGCGGCACATTCGCCAACATCCGCATCAAGAACTTCATCAACAAGGCTGCTGATGGCTCTGTGGCCGAAGGCGGCATGACCAAACATTTCCCCGGCGGGGAATCGATGTCTATCTTTGATGCCGCGATGCAATATGCGGCGGAAAGCCGTCCGCTGGTGGTGTTTGCCGGGGCTGAATACGGCAATGGTTCGTCGCGCGACTGGGCGGCAAAAGGCACCAAGCTGCTGGGCGTTCGCGCTGTGGTGGCACAAAGCTTTGAACGCATCCACCGCTCGAATCTGGTGGGCATGGGTGTTCTGCCGTTGACCTTTGAAGAGGGCACCACATGGCAGACGCTTGGTCTCAAGGGCGATGAAAGTGTGACTATTCACGGTCTAGGTGCAGATTTAAAACCGCGCCAGAAAATGGAAATGAGCATCACCTCAGCCGATGGTGCCGTGAAAAAAGTGCCGCTGTTGTGCCGGATTGCTACGCTCGACGAGCTTGAATATTTCAAAAACGGCGGGATTTTGCACTACGTCTTGCGCCAATTGGCAGCTTAAGCCTTACTGAAATCCGGATGTGGCGCGGGATTGTTGAAAAGTTCCGAGCCACATTCGACGGGGAATCGCACGCACTTTGCGCTCACTCGAATGTGACTGGTATGTGTTGATGCGGATGGGTACATTTGATCTCAAGAGGTTCCCATGCGCAAAATCATCCCAATTATCGCTTTGGCTGTTTTATCCAACACCGTTTCCGCTCAAGCGGAAGTACGGTCGGTGGTCGAGCTGTTCACCAGCCAGGGCTGTTCGTCCTGCCCGCCTGCCGACAAAATTTTAGGACAAATCGCCCGCTCTCCTGATGTTCTGGCGCTGTCATTTCCCGTTGATTATTGGGATTACATCGGCTGGAAAGACACTTTGGCGAAGCCTGCCTTCACAGCGCGCCAACATGCCTATGCCAGCGCGCGCGGCGATGGCGCAGTTTACACTCCGCAGGCTGTGGTTGATGGCGTGGCGCATGTTATCGGGTCTGAGGGAGACAGTTTGCGCGGCGCGATGCAATCTCAATCCGGCAAAAGCGGCGCGATGAGCGTGGCGGTTTCGCTTGGTGCTGGCGCTGTGCAAGTGGGCGCCGGTAAAGGATCTGGAACAGTTTGGCTGCTCAAGGTTGCCCGCTCACGCGAAGTGGCGATCGGCCGGGGCGAGAATGCCGGGCATAGTGTGACCTATTACAATGTGGTTCGCGCCATGACGCGCATTGGCGATTGGACCGGTGCCGCAGCAAAGTTTGATTTGAGTTCAACGGCGGGTGATGACAGCGATGGTTATGCCGTTGTGTTGCAGGCAGGCTCTTCGGCAAAACCCGGCGCGATTTTGGGCGCGGCAAAAAGCGAAGGCTTGTGATTTCGCCGTTATTGCGTTTCGAGCAGCCCGAGCTTTTGACGGTTTAGCCAGCGCCGCAACATTAAAACAGCCACCACGGCCAGCCCCGATGCGAGGCCGAGCCAAATGCCCACGCCCGAGAGAGGCGTGAAAAAGCCGAGCACTACCGCGAGCGGAAAACCAATGCCCCAATATCCCAACAGCGCATAGAGCATCGGGATTTTGGTATCGTGCAAACCCCGCAACATGCCTGCACCCACCACCTGCGCTCCGTCAGCTATTTGAAACAAAGCTGCTATGGCCAGATAGGATATGGCAAGCGGCACCACCGGGGCATTTTTTATCTGACCCAGGTCGATAAATGCGCCGATGAAAAACGTTGGGGCGATGATAAGGGCCAGAGCTGTCAGGCACATCATGCCTTCTGCAATCAGGAAGGCAATAAAGCCGGACAGGGCGATGCCATCATGGTTTTGCGCCCCGTAATTTATGCCGACGCGCACAGTTGCCGCCTGTGAAATCCCCAGCGGAATCATAAAAGACAGCGACGCTATTTGAATGGCGATAGCATGGGCGGCCAAGGCCGTGGTGCTGATGAGGCCCATCAGAAACACCGCAGCGTTGAAAATGGACACTTCAAACAGCAGGGTCGCGCCAATTGGCAGCCCGATGGCCCAAAATTCACGCCAACGTCGCCAATCCGCGCGCCAGAACCGGCCAAACAAGTGGTAACGCCGAAACCGGCGGTCGCGCATTGCCACGGTCGTCAAAAGGGCGACCATCAGACAGGTTGAAAGACTGGTGGCGATGCCTGAGCCTTTCAAGCCGAGCGGTGCAAAACCCAAGTGGCCAAACATCAGGCACCAATTGGCAAAAATATTAAAAGCAAAGGCCAGTATAACCGCCAGCATGCTCTCGAATGTGCGTTGCATCGCTGCAAAGAAAGAGCGCATCACCAGATAGAGAAAAAACGGAAACAGACTCCACTGCAAATAATGCAGATAAATCCCCGCTTCATGCGCCAGTTTCGGATCTTGCCCAAACAGGATCAGAATGGCTTCGCCTTGCCAAAGAATGAGCCACATCGGGATTGCAGTCACCAGCGATGCCCACAGCCCTTGCCGAAAAGTGCGGCGAACCTCGCACACCGCAAATCGATTTCGGCCAAGTTCCACCGCGATCATAGGCGTGGCGGCGCTCATGACGCCGATTCCGAAAATCAGTAAACCGAAATAAAGATTAGTGCCCAAAGCACCAGCGGCAACGGCATCGGGGCCGATATGCCCCATCATCAGCACATCTGTGGCGGTCATGCCCGTTTGCGCCAGATTGGTGACCACCAATGGCCAGGCGAGCGCCATGGTGGCGAACAGCTCCGCACCAAATGCGCCGGATTTAAAACGTGAAAGCCCGATGAAACGGGCGAGACGGGCTGTCATAAAGGATGGTTTCTAAAAAAAATCAGGAGCGCGCTACGGGATCAAGCAGCCAAGACGGTTAGGGTCTGGACCCCTAGATAACATAAATTCGGTTGGGCAACTCATCAGCTTGATGCTCTCGGGGCGGAAAGTGCGGTGCCAGATCTTGCGCACTGATGGCTATAGCCCGCAAAAACCCTTCGACAATGTCTCCCTGCGCGTTGGCTGCCAGCAAAGCATCAATGGCAATTTGCCATTTTTCATGCGGCACCTTGGCGGCGATGGCGTCATCGACCAAAATTCTGGCCCAACGCTCGGCGACTGAAACAAAAATCATCACACCATTGCGGCTCGTGGTGCGCGAGACGCCGCGCAACATGAATTGTTCGAGTGCATTGCGATGCGCTTTGTCCCGCATCACTGATAGTGGCACCAGCCTGAAGCGGATGGCCGCCGTAGAGAGCGCCAAAAG
>JAYVYB010000051.1:0-4826 GCA_043784625.1 Methylovirgula sp. | reverse complement strand
CCGGATCCTGTAATCCTTGCCGCTCTGGGCCAATATGTTCGACAATTGCCAGACCCCAAAGCGCTCTGCACCCATACCCCGCTCAAAGCCGACGCGATTGCGCTTATTGCTTCGCTGCTGCTCGCCGGGCCGGGCGCGGATTTCAACCCTTCTCAGCGTGAATTCATCGCCAGCTCAGGCCGGTTTGCATTGGGACAAATTTTCGCCGGCGCACCGTCGCAACTGCCTTTCACTCCTTCCGAGCTTTTGACAGCAAGCCAAAATTTTCGACCCGCCGACGATATTGCCTCGCAGCAAGCGGCAGCGCATAGTGCCGAGGCGGCTCGGGCAATGGCGCAAGACTGGAACCAAAACCGGGTGCGGCACGGCCTGCCGTCTCTAGAACTGACGCCCCTTGAACCAACCGGACACACTGAAGGCGCACCATGAGACACACCCAAATTCAAACGGCACTGCGCGCGGTGGCGGCGCTCCTGAGCGTGCTTGTCCCGCTCTATTCGCCTGCCAGGGCGGATTCCTACGGGCACATTCAAGGTTCCAGCGAGAAGAGCGAAAACCAGATTGAGGCCGAAAAACACATGGTGCTGGGCGAGTGGAAGGAAGCGTTGCCGTTTTTAGAAGCGCGTGCCGCGGGCTATCCGGCTGAAATCGAAACGGTTGCCGATCTGGGACATGTTTACCTGAAAATAGGCGATCTCGAACAAGCCATCGAAAAGCTGAAGCTGGCTGTTGATCTTGATCCGCGCCACCTCGAAGCAAATCTCTATCTCGGGGAGGCCTATCTTGCCTCCGGAGATTTGCCCCACGCGCAACAGAATCTGGCAGCGCTGGACAAAATCTGCACCTTTGGCTGCGGCGAATATACCACGCTGAAAAAAGATATCGCCGATTATAAAGCAGCGAAAGGCTTGTGACAGTGCAGCCGCCTTTAGAGAGCGAGGTGCCGCTTCGTGACACAGCGTCAACCTTTGGACGTGTTAGCCGCGTTATTCACGGCCTCACCGCCCTGCTCTTGCTTGGGTCTTACCTTCTGGCGTGGACGTGGACTATGCCGGGGCGCGGGCCATTGCAAAACGCCATGGTCGATTGGCATCGCACTTGCGGCCTTGTAATTTTACTTCTCACGCTGCTGCGGCTGATGTGGCGCGCGGGCAGCGTGCGCAAACAACCTCTACAGCTTCCCGCGTGGAACCGCTGGCTGGCGCACAGCGTCCAATTTGCCAGTTACGTCTTGTTGGTTTTCATTCCGGTCTTGGGCTGGGCCTACACCAATGCTGGCGGCTATGGCGTAAGCCTGTTTTCAATCCCGCTTCCAAGCCTGCTCCCGCGTGACAAATACCTCAGCGGAATTACCGTAACCGTGCACGAATATTTGGCCTTTGCGCTGCTGGCTCTGGTGGCATTGCATGTGGCCGGTGCGCTGCGCCATTGGCTGTCGTTTAAAAATTCTGACACTGATAGCCGAGGCGCTGCGCTGCGCATGTTCGGCAAGCCATAGCGACGGAAGTTTTCACTTCCCCCGCTGCTTGATCAGTGCCGCCACTTCCTCAAGGCTCGCCCTCACGCCGCCACACAGCGTGATAAATGTATCGCACGGCAAAGCCTCCACAGCGGCTTGATAGGCTTGCTCCGCTTGGTTCAACCGCACGGCCCCCTCGTCAAATTCGCCGAGCTTGCGCAATTTGTTGCCCAGCATGATCTCGTCCATCGCCCAGGCAAAGGCGTTTTCAGCCTTCGCTGCTGGCGTGAGGGCGGCGCGCAACTCTTCAACCTGAATTTCCAGCTCGAGTTGTTGCGCAGCCGCTTGCTCTTGTGTCGGTTGTTGGGCGGATGCCTGCACCCCGTAACTCAAAAACGCCAAAAATATCGATGCGACGCCCGCACTTCGATGCGTCCGGCAACCAAAACCACTCATAGGCCACCTTGGCCACATTTGACCGCTTTTTGGCCAAGATGCGCCATAAGCTGCCGAGCTTTTGTCAGCCCCATTTCGCGCCCGCCTTTTCGCGCATGGCCTGCAAAGTCAGGTTTGGAGAAATCACCTCAGGATCAACTTTCAAATGCAAAATTGACGGTAACCCGGACGCCACAGCGCGCTCAAACGCCGGAGCAAACTCCTCAGATGTCAAAACCATCTCGCCGTGACCGCCATAGGCCCGCGCCAATGCGGCAAAATCCGGGTTTTTGAGCTGCGTTCCGGAAACCCGCGCCGGATATTCCCGTTCCTGATGCATCCGGATGGTGCCATATTGGGCATTATCGACTACAATAACCACGATATTCGCGCCATATTGCACCGCAGTTGCAAATTCCTGACCATTCATCAAAAAACAACCGTCGCCGGCAAAGCTCACCACCATACGCTCCGGATGCAGCAATTTTGCCGCCACCGCCGCCGGAATTCCGTAGCCCATGGAGCCGGAAACCGGCGCAAACAGACTGCCAAACTGCTTCACCGGCATATAGCGCCCCGGCCAAATAGCGTAATTTCCGGCTCCGTTGGTCTGGATCACGTCCAGCGGCAGCACGTTTCGCAGATACGTCACCACATCGACCATGTCGACAAAGCCCTGCCGCGCCCGAACCGGAAAGGTGTTGCCCCAAAAGTCAAATTCCGCCCGCGCCGCTTTCGCCGACCCAAACCAAGTCATTGGTTTTGTTGGTTTAATGCCGCTCAACGCCGCCGCAAACCCGCGCGGGCTTGCGTGAATTCCCAAGGTGGGGTGGTACACCCGCCCCAGCTCTTCCGCGCCGGCATGGATGTGGATAAACTTCTGTTTTTGCTCAGGAATTCCAAACAAAGTGTAAGACTGGCTCGGCATTTCCGCCATGCGGCTGCCCGCCACAATCACCAAATCTGCCGCCTCAATCCGCGCCTGCAATTTCGGATTAGGCCCGATACCGATCTCTCCGGCATAATTGGGATGCAGGCTGGAAAACAGATTTGCCCGCCGGAACGAGGTCGCCACCGGCAAGTCAAACCGTGTCGCAAAATCCGCCACTTGCGCGCAACTCTCCACATCCCACATCGAGCCGCCCAAAATCATCACCGGATTTTTAGCCGCTTCAAGCATCTGAATCATTGAATGAATTTGCGCCGGAGCCGGATGCGTCACAATCGGTTCAACCTTGGCGCAAGCCTTGACGGAGGCAAGTTCCACCAGCACATCTTCCGGTAAAGCGATCACCACCGGCCCGGGTCTGCCCTGCGTTGCCATATGAAAAGCCCGCGACATAATCTCCGGTATGCGGCTGGCCTGTTCAATTTCCACCACCCATTTGGCCGTGGAGCCGAAAAACGCTTTGTAATCCATTTCCTGAAACGCGCCGCGCCCCAGCATTGCGCGCTCCACCTGTCCAACAAACAAAATCATCGGCGTGGAATCATGCTCGGCAATATGCACTGCGGGTGAGGCGTTGGTTGCCCCCGGCCCGCGCGTGACGAAGGCAACACCAACGCCCCCCGTAATCCGGGCGGTGGCCTCCGCCATCATCGCCGCGCCGCCCTCCTGACGGCACACAATCACCTTGATCGAGGCATCGTGCAGCGCATCTAGTACCGCCAGATAACTTTCACCCGGCACACAATAGACATGGCTGATGACCTGATTTTCGAGACATTCCACCAATATTTGGCCGCCGCTGCGCATGTTTTCCATCTGACTCGCTCTCTTTTCCCGCAGAGTTTTGCCGCGCCGGAGAGAAAAGGCAAGAAAACTCTAGCGTTTCTTTTGTGCCAGCCGCTCATATTCGGTTTTTATCAAATCCGCTCCATAATGGCGCTCCAGCCTCCGCACGGTGAAGTGTGCTTTGGCGATGGTCTGAAAATGCGCCATAAACGCGTAGTTGACGCTCGCGCCGCCCACGGCCCCGACAATCGGCACTGCTTGCGCCGCAATTTTCTGACTGACCACGACCCCGAAGCGCGCTGCAATTTGTGAAATCAACCGCACCAACACCGGCGCGGACTCATTGATGACGCCTTGTGACGCCACATAGCGCGCCGCCTCTGTCACCGTTTTGGCCATTAAGGCCCGCACCGCGAAATAGCCGCTCTCTTCCTGATCCAGCCCGGCGGGGCGGCCGCCAAGCGCAAAAACCTCGAGGCAATTCATCGCCGCCATCGGATCACTCAGGTTTTCTCCCTCGGCCCGCGCCACATCGGCGATCGAGCGCAGCATCAGAATCGTCGAAGCGGGCAATTCAACTGCCAGCGCGGCGATACCAAACAGGCCGCCAACTGCGCCAGACCCGGCGGCCAACGCTTTATGCATTTGATTGGACGGATTTGCCTTGGCTTTTTCGCCTTTGAGCGAGCGCAAAGCCACGTGCAGCGCCACAGTGATCGATTTTTCGGTGGCGAAAGAGATAGCCTTGGTCACGGGACTGGGCAACGCCCTTCCCGCCAGATTTATAGTGCGGCCGATGCGGTTCATCACCCTGGCGGTAAAAGTGGGGTTTTCAAGGGCTTTCACTGCCGCCGTTAACGCCAAAACATCAATCGGCGCGATCTCATTCGGCAAAATCTCAACATCAAGCGCGCGCGAATTTGCCATGATCAACTCCCAGAATTCAAGATATGGTCATTGCGGGCAAGGCATACCAGAGGCAAAATCAATAATTTGGCGCAGCGCCGCTACGGCGCAGTTTTCGCCTCTGCCGCCAGCGCATCCGCTGTGTCCACATCAAAGCTTACCGCGTCTTTTTCGATTGCAATCTCCATAACCGCTTTGCTCGCGCTCAAAAGTTTACGCGCGCCTTGATCGCCGCTTAGCTGCTCCACACGCGCAAACACCCGCCGCGCCAGCACAACCGGATTGCCGCGC
>JAYVYB010000050.1:0-6344 GCA_043784625.1 Methylovirgula sp. | reverse complement strand
GGGTCGACGGGTTTTACCATTGCAAACGCCTAGCCGAGCAGGTGATTCGGAGCAAGAAAATCGTGAAGGGGTATTTAGGTCGTCGGCCAACAACGTGTGGACATTCGCCGCCAAGTTAATTACTTATGATTACGTTTCACTTAATTATGCAACTTAAACAGGAACTTTAGATGTCGATTTTCAAAGTCACATGTGCATTAATTTTTCTCTCGAGTTTGACACCCGCAATCGCCGCGACCCTCCCGACAAAACCTACAAAGCCACCTGTATACGTAACAATTGGCGTTCAGAATGGACGTTCTGTTATAATATCGAATGGACAAATTCTTAGCGATAGGTTTGGTTTTGATAATACAAAGAATTACTCAAATGGCGGAAATCGCACCGGTGTCCAAGCGCCGGTGAATTTGCCGTGCACGGTTTCCGCTTTCTGTTTGAACAGTTCAAATTAAACAGTGTTTTGGCCTGTAATATTTTAAACTGAACGGGTTATCCCGCCATCAATGCGGATATTCTGGCCGGTGATATAGGCCGCTCGGTCCGAAGCCAATAGGGCGATGAGTTCGGAGACCTCCTCCGTCTTACCATATCGCCCCATCGGAATACGCGAGCGCCATTCGGCTTTTTCCGGCAAGCTGTCGATAAACCCGGGAAGCACATTGTTCATCCGGATATTATCGGCCGCATATTTGTCTGAAAACAGTTTGGTGAACGCGGCGAGCCCGGCCCGAAATACGCCAGAAGTTGGAAAAACCGGATCGGGTTCAAAAGCGGCGAAGGTCGAAATATTGACAATCGCGCCCGCCTTTTGTGCCTGCATAATCGGCGTTACCAGTCTGGTGGGGCGGACAACATTGAGAAAATAGACATCCATGCCGCGATGCCAGTCTTCATCCAGCAGATCAAGGATTGCAGCGCGCGGGCCATGCCCAGCGCTGTTTACCAGTGCATCCACCCTGCCCCATTTGCTCATAGTCAAATCAACCAGACGCTTGAGATCATCGTTTGATTGATTTGAGCCGGTAACGCCGATGCCACCAAACTCGGCGGCGAGCGCTTCGCCTTTGCCTGACGAAGAGAGAATGGCGACCTTGAAGCCGTCAGCCGCCAATTTACGCGCTGCGCCTGCGCCCATACCGCTGCCGCCTGCGGTAATTATCGCAACTTTCAAGGCCGCCATATCCAAGTCTTGCATAAGCCTGTCCTCATTTTTTCGGGTAAAGCGCCATTATTTGCGAAAGATAGGCCCTGTAGGCGTCGGCCACGTCCTTGTTTTTGATGAGAACAACGTTCTCGGCATTGCCCATAGCATGGCGGGAGAGGTTGAAGCTGCCGGTAATGACATTGTCATCAGCTACAATGAGCTTGTTATGCATAAAATTATGCGGCTGATTTGGAATTGTCGAGCTGTAGGGAATCGAATTTTTGCGGTTGAGTGCCGCCGAAATACGTGCCCATTGCGCAATGCGCGGGTCGTCCGGATGGCCCTCTTTCCACTGGGAAATCACAGTATCCATCTGTGGCCCGTCAAAGATGCCTGACAGTTGCTTCCCCGCATCAAGGACGGCGATAAGCGCGGTCAAAATAGCGCGGTTGGAAATCACTACAGATGCAACTTGAACGCTGTGTTCGGCGTTTTGAATGACCTCAACCATCTGATTGACAATGGCTTGAGCTTCACCCGGGGTGAATGCCACTGAAACACTGACCCCGCCAATATCAACAGTGCCTTTGTCGTTAAAGCTGGTGTTATCAGCCACTTTGCCACGGGCCCAAAGTTCTTCAAAATTCTTCGAATAGAACGTTGCAAATGGCTGACTATGAAAAAACAGGATGTTGTTTTCCTGAAGGCTCCAAGAATCGTTTGTGAAATTTGCCGACCCCATGAACAGCGCCGCATCCGCGCTGGCAATGTCGCGAATAATGTATTTGTTGTGCATCAAAACGCCAAATCCACGAATGGCCCGCACGTCCGCGACTGTGGCTAAATCGCCGATAAAGGGAGGATGCAACACCTCACCCGCGCCGTCCGTTGGGTCGGGAAGATGATTCGGAGGGGGCGAGCCATCGCCCGCAGTTGCGGCGTCATAGGCCAGCCGCGTCACCACGCCGCGCGCATGAGCGGCGCGCAACGCATCGCCAACAATTTTGGCGGCGTCGCTGGAAAGGCGCATGTCGTAAATTGCGATTTCCAGGGTGGTCTTTGCGCCATCGATGAAATGGGCAATGCGACCGGCAACGTCCAGCAATTGTGCCACGCGCTCCGGTGTCGAATTAAACGGGTCCGGCCCTTGCTGATGCAGGAAGGTAATATCGACATTGCTATTGCCGAACAGCTTTGTATCCAACATCCGATTATCCCTGCGGTTTGTGAAAACTAATTGTGTAGAGCCTTGGCCAGCCGGTCGAAGGCCATGAGTTGCTCAAGTAATTTGGGCATATCTTTGAGCGGCACCTGATTGGGGCCGTCGGAAAACGCATTGGCGGGATCGTCGTGCGTCTCAATAAATACCCCGGCAACCCCCACAGCCACGGCTGCGCGCGCCAGCACCGGAACAAACTCTCGTTGCCCGCCGGAAGATGTGCCCTGCCCGCCCGGCTGCTGCACCGAATGGGTTGCATCAAAGATGACGGCCGCACCTGTTTTCTCGGCCATGATGGGGAGCGAACGCATATCCGTGACGAGCGTATTGTACCCGAACGAGGCGCCGCGCTCGGTGACCATCACATTCGGGTTCCCGGCTTCCAGAATTTTATTGACGACGTTTGGCATGTCCCAAGGTGCCAGGAATTGGCCCTTTTTTACGTTGACCACGCGTCCGGTTTTGGCCGCAGCGATCAGCAAATCGGTCTGGCGGCACAAAAACGCCGGAATTTGCAACACGTCCACCACCTCGGCGACGATGGCACATTGTTGGTTCTCGTGAACATCGGTGATGACCGGCAGACCGAATTTCTCTTTGATTTCCGCGAAGACAGGCATTGCATCGTGCAGGCCCATGCCGCGACGGCCAGACGACGAGGTGCGGTTGGCTTTGTCGAAAGAGGATTTGTAAACGAGGCCGATGCCCAGTTTTTGAGTCATTTCGTGAAGCGCGGCTGCCATTTCCAAGGCGTGAGCCCGGCTTTCCATAGCGCAGGGCCCGGCTATCAATGACAGAGGCAAATGATTGCTAAATCTGACTTCGGCGCTGCCGGAGCCGACTCGCACAATTTCGGAAGGCTTCATGATGATTCCGTTAGTAATAAATATCGACGAAAGGCTCGCCCGATGGCTCTTTTCTTATGCAGACGCTCTTAGCCTTAGGCACATAGCCGACAAAGCCCTCCGTCTCAACACAAATAGGAAAACGCTTGTTGCAATCATTGAGGTTGGAATAACCGCCGACGTTGCCTTCCAAATGGCGCGCACTGGTAAACGCTTTTTGGCAGAAGGCCATGGAAAAGCCGCTGACCTTTTGACACTCCGCCTGCGTGGCCACAACGACTCCGCCGGGACACACCGGTTGCAAGAACAACCACAGCATGAACCCCGCGATGCCGATCATGACTGCAAAAACAATGAATTTCATTGCAAACAACTTCCCCGAATACCGGCGAAAGCTAGCACACAAAGCCTGTCGTGGCACAACAACCGCTGGCGATAAAAGATTAGGAAAGAGAGTTTTGCGCAGCATTGAAGCTGGAAAGGGCCGAAGCGGCCATATTTTCAACGGTCGTCATTCGACCGGAATTTTAAAGTCAGCCTCTCCCGATCTAAAAAGATCGGGAAAAGCAATTCTCATGCGTTGATAAATCAACGACTTATTTGGTTTAACCCAAGACCTTAAGCTGGTCAGCAGACATTTTGCCGCTCTTGCGATCAGCAACGAGCTCGTAGCTCACTTTCTGACCTTCGCGCAGGTCACCAAGACCAGAGCGCTCTACAGCGCTGATATGCACGAACACGTCAGTGCTGCCATTTTCAGGAGCAATGAAGCCAAAACCTTTTTGAGCGTTAAACCATTTTACGGTTCCCGAAGCCATGAGGAAACCCTTTCACAAACAGAGATATAAGAACCCGCAAGCGGGCAGTCGAAATCACATCTCAGGTAAGGAGGATAGTAGGCAAGGCGCTGCGTGGCAGCACAAAGTCAAATCATCTTGCCGTCAATGGACGCCGTGTATATGGCCCAAACCAAGCCTAATAGCAAGCGTTTAAAAACGGACATAAAACCGAAATAAGTCTTGGCTACGGATGTCACATGAAATTTGGAGGGTGGTGGCCAGAGCTGGGATCGAACCAGCGACACTGCGATTTTCAATCGCATGCTCTACCAACTGAGCTATCTGGCCTCGCGACATTGGCGAAGTCGGCGCTTTATAGAAAGCCGATCCGCGCTTGTCTACCCCATAACTGCCAAATCGATGACACGAAATTGAACTTCTTCGCGTCCGTTCCAATGATTGATGGAAAGAGTTCCTGCCAGAGCAATATTTGCGCCGCTTTTTGCGCGCGTTAGTGCATCGCCAAGCGGGGTTTCAGCTGCCCTGAACGCCATGGCTTTGATTTGTGTTCCGTTTACAGAGCGGGCGCGAATCCGGAAATGCGCCGTTCCGACCGGGACTACATCGAGAATCCGCAAATCCGGCACCACAAAAACCGGTTCGGGGCTACCGGAACCAAAGGGGCCGGCCTTTTCCAGAGACTTTATCAGATCCAAATTGACTGCGGCGGGTTGGAGCACAGCGTCCACCAGCAGGTTTGAGTTGGCCTTGGCTGCAGAAATCGCCGGACCCAACCGCTCACGCATGAAAACCGCGAACCCGTCCAACTGGTCACGAAGCAAGGTGATTCCCGCCGCCATTGCATGGCCCCCGCCTTTGACAATCAGACCCGCTTCGGCGGCAGCCCGCACCGCGCCGCCCAAATCGACCCCGGAAATGGAGCGGCCAGAGCCGGTTCCGGTGCCGCCACTCCATGCAATGGCGAAAGACGGCAGGGTGTAACGCTCTTTCAAGCGCGCCGAGACCAGCCCCATAACACCGGGGTGCCACCCCTCTTCGCCAACTAGCAGAACCGTGTCTGCCACTTCGCCTAAGCCAACCTGCGCCAAGGCCGTCGCTTCAGCTTCCACCAGAGCCGCGGCTTCCAGCGCTTGCCGTTCGCGGTTAAGCGTATCCAGCTCTTGCGCAAGCCGAAGCGCCTCGCCCTCGTCCTGCGTGGTCAACAGGCGCACGCCCATTGTGGCATCCCCAATACGCCCGCCAGCATTGATGCGCGGGCCCAGCAAAAAGCCGAGATGATACGGCGCGGGTGGCGCATCCATGCGCGCCACATCCATCAAAGCGCGCAAACCGATGCGGGAACGCGCCTTCATCACTGCAAGGCCCTTCACCACATAGGCGCGGTTTAATCCCGTGAGCGGCACAACATCGGCCACGGTGGCCAGCGCCACGAGGTCAAGCGCGGCAAGCAAGTCCGGCGCAGCGCGATTTTGCCAAAATCCGGCAGTTCGAAGCGCGCGGTTGAGGGCAATGATCACCAGATAAACCACGCCCGCCGCGCAAAGATGCCCCAAACTGGAGAGGTCGTCCAAACGATTCGGATTTACCAGAGCGGTAACTTTTGGCAAAACTTCCGGTGCCTGATGATGGTCGATGACCAGAACATCCAAGCCAAGCAAGCGCGCCGTTTCAAAGGGCTCGAAACTGGTTGTGCCGCAATCCACGGTTACCAAAAGACTTGCGTTCTGCTGTTTAAAGCTCTGAATCGCTTGACTATTCGGCCCATAACCTTCGGTAAGTCGGTCTGGAATATGAACGATGCATTCGCAGCCTGCGGCGTCCAGAAATTGCCACAGCAGCGCGGCTGAACATGCGCCATCCACGTCATAGTCACCAAAAATGGCAATTTTCTCGCGGTGTTCGATGGCCTTCACAAGGCGGGCAACCAGCGGCACCATGTCCGTCAATGTGTCCGGATCCGGCATCAAATCCCGCAATGACGGGTCAAGGTAGGCCGCCGCACCGGCAGCATCAATACCGCGCGCCGCCAATATGCGGGCTAAAACATCGGGAAGATCGGTTTGTTGGGAGATGGCCAAGGCTTGCGCATCTTGACCAGCAGTTAAGCGGCTGCGCCAAGCTTTACCCGAAACAGGACGAAAGTGTGAAAGGTTCGCGCTCAAAACAGCTTTCTATATTGGATAAATCCAGACCTTGTGGCGACCTTATCATAGAGTGCGCGCGCGGTTGTATTGTCTTCATGTGTGTTCCAATAGACGCGGGAAGCGCCTGCCTGTTCCGCACGTTGATAAACCGCTTCAATCAAAGCCCTGGCCACGCCTTTGCCGCGCGCGGCA
>JAYVYB010000049.1:0-2477 GCA_043784625.1 Methylovirgula sp. | reverse complement strand
GGTGCAGGTCGCTGCATTCGGGCTGGTGTTCCTGCGCGAAACGCTCTCATGGACAGCCCTCAGCGCCATAGCTTTGGCAACACTTGGCGTGCTAATTTTGTCGTGGCCCAAATCAGCCGAAAAGCCTGCGCCGCGCGCGATTCTGTTGGGGCTGGTGGCGGGCGGCTTTTTCGCCGCCTCTGCAATCGGTTATCGCGGCGGTATCAGGACTGTGGAAGGTGCCGGTTTTGTGCTGGCATCGTCAACAGTGCTGGTTCTGGCGCTCACACTACAATGCGTGCTGTTGGGACTTTATATGGCGCTGTATGACCGGCGTAGCGTCCGGCCTATGCTGCGCGAGTGGCGCGGATCGTTGTTGGCAGGCTTTGTCGGCGCGCTGGCATCTCAATTCTGGTTTCTGGCCTTTTCTCTTGCGACCGCCGCCGCCGTACGCACTTTGGCATTGGTAGAGGTGCTGTTCGCGCTGGCGCTGTCGAAACTTTATCTGCGCCAGCCAACGTCAGCGCGCGAACTCGTAGGCATTACGCTGGTCACGCTCGGGGTAGGGCTCATCTTGTGGGCGTGAGTATGGCGATCGGTGGGTAAAAACCCCTAACCCCGCAGCTCTTTCGGTAGCGGGAAAAACACACTCTCGCTCGCGGTTGAAACAGTCTCCACGCTCACAGCAAAGCGCGCGGCAAAGGCGTCGATAATTTCTTCGACCAGAATTTCCGGTGCTGAAGCGCCCGCGGTTATGGCCAGTGTTTTAACGCCGCCAAACAGAGTCCAGTCGATATCTTGCGCCCGCAAAATCAGCCGCGCAACTTTGCAACCCGCCCGCTCTGCCACTTCCTTCAGGCGCTGAGAGTTTGACGAGTTGGGTGACCCAACCACAATCATCGCGTCCACTTGCGGGGCCACACGCTTGACCGCCTCTTGGCGGTTTGTGGTCGCATAGCAAATGTCTTCCTTATGCGGCCCGACAATTTGCGGAAATCGCGTCGAAAGCGCCTCAACAATCTCGCGGGTATCATCCACCGAAAGCGTGGTTTGTGTGGCGTAGGCAAGGCTCGCCGCCAAATCCAGCGGTAACTTGGCCACGTCGTTCACTGTTTCAACAAGTATAACGGCCCCTTCGGGCAATTGGCCCATGGTGCCAACCACCTCGGGGTGGCCGCGATGACCAATAAGAACCACCATGCGGCCCCGCTTATGGTGCAGTTCCGCCTCGCGGTGAACTTTGGTCACCAGCGGGCACGTGGCGTCTATGGCGAACAAATTGCGCTGCGCTGCAGCTTCCGGCACGGCCTTCGGCACGCCATGCGCCGAAAAAATTACCGGGGCTTTGGTGTCGATAATCTCCGACAACCGGTCGATAAAAATCGCACCCTTGGCGCGCAGCCCTTCGACAACATATTTGTTATGCACAATTTCATGGCGGACATAGACCGGCGGGCCATAAAGCTTCAATGCTTGCTCAACAGCGTCAATGGCGCGGACAACACCGGCACAAAAACCGCGTGGTGCGCACAAAAAAATCTTGAGCGCGGGCAGGCTGCTGGCCGGAACAACCTCAGCGGCAAATCCGTCCTCAGAAACAACCGTGGCTGAACGTGTCACCATCACGCATTGTCCGGTGCGGCACCAAGGAACTTGCGCGTTTCCGCCGCGCTCATCGGCTGGCCAAAGGCGAAGCCCTGCGCAAACTCGCTCCCCATTTGTTGCAATTCAATTGCGTCCGATTCGGTTTCAATGCCCTCGGTCACCACATCCATTCCCAAATCATGCGCCAGCGTAATGATCGAGCGCAGCAGAATCGGGCGCGCACCATTGCCGGTCTGTTTGACGAAAGACTGATCAATCTTGATCGTATCAAACGGAAAGCGCTGCAAATATGACAGCGACGAGTAGCCGGTGCCAAAATCATCCATCGAAAGGCCCGCGCCCAGTTCGCGAATTCGCGTCAAAATTTGAGCTGCAAATTCCGGATTTTCCATCACCAGACTTTCAGTCAGTTCCAGTTTGAGGCTGCCGCGCGTCACGCTGGAGCGGGTCAACGCCTGTTTCACATCTTTCAATAAATCATGCCGCAGCAATTGACGCGATGATATATTGACGCTGGCAAAAATCGGCGGCTCCACCACCAGCGCTTGTTGCCAGGCGCTCAGTTCGCGTGCCGTGCGCTCGAGCGCAAATAAGCCCAGCTCGTTGATAAAACCGGTCTCTTCGGCAATGGGAATGAACTCGGATGGGCCAAGGCGGCCAAGCCGTGGATGGTCCCAGCGCAGCAGCGCCTCAAAACCTGCCACAGTACGATCTGCCAACCGCACGATCGGCTGAAAATAAACTTTCATCTCGCCGCGCTCCAACGCACGGCGCAAATCTGCCTCCAAGGCCAACTTGTCCGAACGCTGCGCCCGCATATTGGGCACAAATACCTCAACGCGGTTGCCGCCCGCCCGCTTGGCATGCGAAATCGCGACTTCGGCATCTTTCAG
>JAYVYB010000048.1:0-3399 GCA_043784625.1 Methylovirgula sp. | reverse complement strand
TTCCGGTGGCGTTGCTGCGGGCTTCGTGCTTTATGTTGTCCAGAAGTTGGTTGGAGATTTGGGCGGAGCCGGTGTTCTAAACACCAGTTTGGCAGCTTGGACTCCGGCGATCATCGGGGTTTTGTTCGGTGCGCTCATGTTATTGCACCAGGAGGATGGCTGAATGGGGCGGGAGATACGCCCGAGGGAAATGGCTTGCCGTTTCTCTTCGTCCGGTTTTTTGCTCAAGCTGAACGCCTCGATTGCGATCGCCTTCGCCTGTCTATTCCTTTTCTGCGCAGGCTTTACAGCCACAGCCCTTGCCGCAACCACCCCGCCAGATCCGGAGAAGATGCTCGTTGAGGCCAATGAGATGGTCTACAACAAGGATAACGACACGGTATCCGCCGTTGGCGATGTTCAAATTTACTATAAAGGGCGCGTGCTGCAGGCCAACCGCGTAACCTATAACCGGAAGTCAAAACGTGTCTTGGCTGTCGGCAATGCAAAGATCACCGAAGCTGATGGTTCGGTAAGTTACGGCGATAAGTTTGATCTAACCGACAATTTTAAAGATGGATTTATTGAGTCTCTGAAGGTGTTGGGTAAAGATAAAACCCGCCTCACCTCGCCCCACGCAGAGCGGATTGACGGCAATATTATCCAGCTGGACAAGGCGACCTACACGGCCTGTGAACCTTGTAAGGAGCACCCTGAACGCCCGCCTTTGTGGCAGGTGAAGGCGACACGCGTTATTCACAACAAAGCCGAACAAACAATTTACTTTGAAAATGCCACGCTCGAAGTTGCGGGTATTCCGGTTTTCTGGCTGCCGTTCCTAACCGCGCCCGACTCGACAGTTCACCGCAAGACCGGTTTTCTTGGACCGAAATTCATCAATAAATCGCACCTTGGCTTTGGAGTGGCGACGCCGTTCTTCTGGAATTTGGCTCCTAACTACGACCTGACATTGAGGCCGACATTTTTATCCCGCCAAGGTTTTCTAGGCGAAGTCGAATGGCGCCATCGTCTCGAGCATGGCAGTTACGATGTCCGCGTGGCCGGCATATCGCCGATGAACCCGCAAGACTTCACTGCGCCGCCGTTTGGCCCGGGCAAAAAAACGTTTCGTGGCTCGTTCGAAACCACCGGCAAATTCCTGATCAATCCACAATGGAGTTTTGGCTGGAATATTGCTGTCGCCACAGACAAATATTTCTACTCTGACTTCAAAGTCCCAAGCGAGACGCTGACGAGCAACTATTTCAAGGAGCTCACCTCAACTCTGTATCTGCGCGGGCAAAGCCCACGGGCGTTTTTTGACCTGCGCGGCTATGCCTTTCAGGGCCTCTCAACAACGGATTATCAAAAACAACTGCCAATTGTTGCTCCTGTATGGGACTATCACAAAACTATAGATCTGCCCAAAGAGCGCTTCGGACTTTTGGCCGGAGAACTCGGCATAACGTTCAATCTGACCAGCGTCTCGCGGGAAACAGCTTCGTTTCAATCTACTGTCGCTGATCCGCTCAACCACGGACATCTGGTTGATACGCTCAATAAAATCTATGACGTTTGCAACAACACGCCAGTCACACCCTCTGGCCCAAATTTATATTCGCCGTCGAATAATTGTATTTTGCGTGGCACGGCTGGCAATTACACCCGTTTCTCTGCCGAGTTTGATTGGCGCAAGCAACTTATCGACCCGATCGGGGAGGTTTGGACGCCGTTTGTTTATGGCCGAGTTGACGCAGCCTGGCTTGGATTGAGCAAGGGCGGCACCTATAATGATGTGCTCAATTCGAGCAATGTCGCGCTGACCAACGCCTCGCAGTCGAATTTCTTTGCCAAATCGGAGTCTTTCATTGGCCGTGCGTCACCCGCGGTAGGTTTGGAGTATCGGTATCCGTTCGTGGCCAAAACCAGCTGGGCAACGCATATATTTGAGCCAATTGCGCAGATCATTGCCCGGCCGAGTGAGCAAAACATCCGTTCCATGCCAAACGAGGATGCGCAGAGCCTGGTATTCGACGATACAAATCTGTTCCAGTGGAACAAATTTTCAGGCTACGACCGCACCGAGGGCGGCGTTCGATTGAACGCCGGTGTACAATACACGATGCAGTTTAACCGCGGCGGTTTTGCCAATGCCATGTTTGGACAATCGTTTCAGCTGGCGGGTAAAAACTCCTTCTCGTCAGCTGACGTGGTCAATACCGGTGCCGATTCCGGCTTAGACAGCCGCCGGTCGGACTATGTGAGCCGCATAGCGTTCAGCCCGAGTTCGCAAGTGTCGTTCATTGCAAAAGGCCGTTTCGATGAGAAAACCTTTGCGGTTAAGCGTTTGGATGTCATTACCAATTTCACTCTTGGCGGCCTGACTTCAAGCATTGCCTATGGCCGCTATGCGCCGCAGCCGCTGATTGGCTTTACCAATTGGCGCGAAGGCTTGAGCGTTGCCTCAAAATATAATTTAACCGATCGCTGGTGGGTGAGTGGCTCTGTTGTGTTTGATCTGGCGCGCTGGAAAGTTGTGCCAAATGCCACGCGCTTTTCCATTGCCGCGACTGGTGCGGGCATCGGCTATTCGGATGAATGCACGACTATGAGCTTTAACTACACCAATGTGCTTGATCAGACTTCATCTCTGGCCGCCAGCCGTAACGTCCGCAACCAGACATTTATGTTCCAGCTGAATTTGCGCACGCTGGGAGACGCCGGGGCAAAATCAAACGTTGGCACGCCGTCTCAATAATGAGCGCTCCACCCATCTCCGCACTTGAAAGTCTGCCGCCGCTGCGGGAGGTGGTTCAGCGCTTTGAATTGGACCCTAAGCGGGCGCTTGGACAGAATTTTCTATTCGACCTCAACTTAACCCGCCGAATTGCCCGCGCCGCTGGACCTCTCGACGGTGTGACAGTTGTCGAAATCGGGCCCGGGCCGGGTGGTCTCACCCGCGCGCTGCTGTTGGAAGGCGCACAGCAAGTCATAGCCGTCGAACGCGATGAGCGCTGCTTTCCTGCTTTGCAAGAGATTGTACAGGCCGCCGACGGGCGTTTTGCCGCTGTTGAGGGTGATGCGCTGCAAACCAACCTTGAGGCTTTGGTTACGGCGCATCACGGCCCAAAGCGAATTTGCGCCAATCTCCCCTATAACATTGGCACGGTTTTGCTCACGCGGTGGCTGGAGGCCACCCCATGGCCACCATGGTTTGATCGTTTGACCTTGATGTTCCAGCGCGAGGTGGCGGAAAGGATTGTTGCGACGCCGGATCAACGCGCCGACTATGGCCGCTTGGCCGTTCTGTGCAACTGGCGTTGTGAAACAAAGATATTATTCGACGTGCCGCCTTCCGCTTTCACCCCGCCGCCAAAAGTCACATCTTCCGTTGTTCAACTGATTCCGCGCGCCACGCCC
>JAYVYB010000047.1:0-14229 GCA_043784625.1 Methylovirgula sp. | reverse complement strand
CGGGAGAGGGGACGGCTCTGTGTCGCTCCCTCTCTCGAACTTGTTCGGGGGAGGGTTGGGGAGGGGGCATTCTTCAGGAAAGTCCCATGCCCGATAAATCTCTTTTGCTGGTGGGTGTGTTTGGCGCGGCGCATGGCGTGCGTGGCGAAATCCGGTTAAAAAGTTTCACTGCCGATCCATTGACCATAGGCCACTATGGTGCGTTGAAATCTAAGCGCGGCGAGAGCTTCAAACTGCTGTCTCTGCGCCCCGTGAAAGATGATATTTGTGTGGCGCGGGTGGAGGGCATTGCCGACCGCAGCGCCGCTGAAAAGCTGACCAATGTAGAGCTTTATATTCTCAAAGAGCAATTGCCCCCCGCTGATGAGGATGAATTTTATTTTGCCGATTTGATCGGCTTGCGGGCGGAGGATGCCAGCGGCGCGCTGCTTGGCCAGATAAAATCCATCGAAAATTATGGCGCAGGCGACATTCTGGTGCTTCAGTGCCTGGATGGCGAGGCCAAGATGCTGCCCTTCACGCGCGCGGTTGTGCCCAAGGTTGAGATATCGGCGGGGCGGGTGATTGTCGAATTGCCGCACGAGGTTGAGATTGAGGGCGAAGAGTGAGCTTCCGCGCAACTGTTCTCACGCTTTATCCTGAAATGTTCCCCGGCACGATTGGCCTGTCGTTGGCCGGAGAGGCGCTGAAAAGCGGGCTTTGGTCGCTGGAGGCGCGTAACATCCGCGACCACGGCATCGGAAAACATAAAAACGTGGATGATACGCCCGCAGGCGGCGGCCACGGCATGGTGATCCGCGCCGATGTTCTGGCCGCCAGCATTGACGCACTGGGCGAGGATCCGCGTCCGAAAATTCTGCTCAGCCCGCGAGGAAAACCTCTACACCAAAAACAGGTGCGTGAATGGAGCGGCGGGAACGGTGTGATTCTCATTTGCGGGCGGTTTGAGGGTGTTGATCAGCGGGTGATTGAAGCGCGTGGGCTGCAAGAGGTTTCCATCGGTGATTATGTACTGTCGGGCGGTGAGCTTGGCGCCATGGTGCTGCTGGATGCCTGTGTGCGGCTTATTCCGGGTGTGATGGGCAAGGAAGGCTCCGGCACTGAAGAAAGCCATGAAAACGGCCTGCTCGAATATCCGCATTACACAAGGCCGCGCCAATGGGAGGGGCTTGAAATTCCTGAAATTCTGCTTTCCGGCGATCATGCAAAAATTGCCAAATGGCGCAAAGAGCAATCGGAAGAGTTGACGCGGGAGCGACGGCCGGATTTGTTGGGCAATAAACCAGCCTAACCCTCGACAAAGCCTCCCGCCTCGTGTATGCACCGCGCTCAACTGAAAACAAGCGTCCCGAAACGCTGGATTTATCCAAACGGAGTTAAACATGAACATCATCCAGACTTTGGAAGCCGAACAGGCTGCCAAGCTTGGCGTAGCACGCGCCACCCCAGAATTTCAGCCAGGCGACACCTTGATCGTTAACGTCAAGGTTAAGGAAGGCGAGCGCGTCCGCGTTCAGGCCTATGAGGGCGTTTGCATCGCCCGCAACGGCGGCGGCTTGAACGAAAGCTTCACCGTTCGCAAGATCTCATACGGCGAAGGCGTCGAGCGCGTTTTTCCGGTTTTCTCGCCAATGATCGAATCGATCAAGGTTATTCGCCGTGGTGCTGTGCGCCGCGCCAAGCTTTACTACCTGCGTGATCGTCGCGGTAAATCGGCTCGTATTACCGAGCGCGCAGAGTCCGCGTCGGAGAAGACCGCACGCGTGGATGCAAAGACCGCTGCGAAGGCTGCCAAGAAGGCCAAGTAAGCCTTTATCGGTAAGCCTTGTACCGCAATTTAATTTTAAAAAGCGTGGCTGTAATGGTCGCGCTTTTTTCCGTTTTAGGGCAAGCTAACAGCCTTGGAGCTGCTCTATGACCGTTCACAAAGTAATCTACGATACTGACCCCGGCATCGACGATGCGATGGCGCTGCTGTTTTTGCACTATTCCCCCGCCGTCGATCTTGTGGGCATCACCACGGTGATGGGCAATGCCCGTATTGAAACGACCACCCGCAATGCGCTGTATTTGAAAGAGCGGTTCAACATTCCATGCCCGGTGGCGCAAGGGGCAGCTAAGCCGCTGGATGGTACTGATGAAGAGCCGCCCGCGCATATTCACGGATTTAACGGCTTAGGCGATGTGGCTTTGCCGGACGTTATCGCGGCCAAGCCCGATCCGCGCCCTGCATACCAATTCATTATTGATATGGTGCGGGCGCATCCCCGCGAGATTTGCATTGTTGCGGTTGGCCGCATGACCAATCTGGCATTGGCCTTGCGCGCCGCGCCGGATATTGCCGCGCTGGTCAAACAGGTTGTGATCATGGGCGGGGCTTTTGGCTTTCACGGCCATTTCGGCAATGTATCTCCGGCGGGCGAAGCCAATATTCACGGTGATGCGTTGGCGGCAGACGAGGTTTTCGGTGCAAGCTGGCCGCTGACCGCGGTGGGGCTGGACGTGACCTTGGAAACGCTGATGCTTGACCCCTATTTGCGCGAGCTACGCGCCAAGGCTGGCGAGGTTGGCGAGTTTATCTGGGATATCACCCGCCTGTATGAGCGGTTTTATCAGCGCTTTGGCATGCCGGGGATTTCGGTGCATGACAGCTCGGCCGTGGCGTTTTTGATTGCGCCGGAGTTATTTACCGTGCGGCGCGGGCCGATCCGCGTGGTGCAGGACGGCATCGCCCATGGCGCGACCATCCAGAAGGACGACCGCAAAACCCATCGCCCCGGGCCGTGGGACAACCGCCCCTCGCATGATGTGTGTGTGGATGTGCAGCGCGAGGCGTTTCTGCGTTTGTATTTTGATACGATTGTTGCGGGTTCGAAGAATTAGGAGTTCAACATGGCATTGGAGCTGCGTCCAAATTGCGAATTTTGTGACAAGGATTTGCCGCCCAACGCAATGGACGCGCGGATTTGCACCTTCGAGTGCACCTTTTGCGCGCATTGTGTCGAGCATACGCTGCACAACGTTTGCCCGAACTGCGGCGGCGGCTTTGAGAAGAGGCCAATTCGCCCCGCGCGCGAATGGCGGACGGGGTTAAATGTGGCGAAGCGCCCGCCCTCAACCACGCGTGTGCATCACGGCTACACTCTGGCGGAAATCAGGGCTTTTTCGGAAAAGCTGCGCGATATTCCGCCCGAGAAGCGGTGAGGCGCTTGCCGACCAAAGTGTCTAAAATGGAAGATCATTTTCGATACTAGGTTTGGTAGGGAGTATTTCGGATAAAACCCGCTGCTTAATTTGAAAAGATTTTCCAGTGGTTTTATGGAGGAAGGCAGTCATTCTATCTCCGGCTAACAAATATGTGCAGTTATGTAGTTGGCTGTTGCTTGCATAATTTT
This sequence comes from Methylovirgula sp., assembly GCA_043784625.1. Taxonomy (GTDB): domain Bacteria; phylum Pseudomonadota; class Alphaproteobacteria; order Rhizobiales; family Beijerinckiaceae; genus JANXSV01. The sequence continues at coordinate 10,834 of JAYVYB010000047.1, read as the reverse complement.
TTATGATTTTTTCAAGGTTGCTTGGGGACAGCTTGTTTGTTGCTGCCTCTAAGCTTTTGAAAGCATCTCCTGCATTGGCAAAGCTTCCTGCTCCAACGAAGGTGCTCACCAGAGCATCTTGAACTTTTTCAGGCTGACCAACTAGGTCGCAAATCTTTTTAAAAATATCAGAAATATTTGCCGTGGGTTTGTCTATTGCACCTCGCAGTGCCTGTTTGTGATTAATGAATCCCGGAGGATCCGCTTTCTCAAGCTTTAGACTTAGCCATGGGATACCCTTGCCCAATGCATAGCCAACTTCTTGCATAGTCCAAGGGCTATCGTGGAAATCATCGGTTAGAAATACAAGCATGGCTTCCATTGTTTCTAGGCCTGCTATTATTTCTTTGCGCCATTCTTTGTCAGCTTCAATGTTTTTGTGGGCCACAAAACAACTTATTCTGAAGGCTTCTAGCTTTGTTGCAAGTTCCTGAGCCTTTGATTTATGCGCATCGCGGTGACTAATAAAAACGCGAATATGGTCAGGCTTCCAAATTCCAATGGTGTCTGGATTCAATTTGGATTTGGCGGAAAAACCACTTGCGCGCTTGAAATTAATGTCCGTCTCGTCATTTAATTCTAACCAAACACGATTTACGTATTCAGTTTCAAAATTTGTAGATAATTTTTTTAGATCATCTCTAAGTTGCTGCTCCACGTTAGACTTATCATCTATGTCAATCAGCGCTAGAATTTCTACAGGTACAAAAAGATATACGTCATGGCCGCTGCTGCCGCCGTTCCAATTGTCAGGTGATGCGTCCTCGTCGATAAAAACCCGGGAAGATTTAAGGACCTGGTATTTTGTCTGATCAGTTCGTTGGTATTGATGACTGAGCAGCAGCAGGTAGTTTGGGATTTTTTGTGGGAGCAAATTGGGCAAACTGGGCACCTTGGGAATCTTTTCCGATGAGTCTGCTCACTTTAGCGCTGATTGCGGTGTTGAACGAGTGCTTGAATGCGTAAGCCACAACCATTTTGGTGGTTTCATCTGACGATAATGTGTAGCCGCCCATGACAGAGCCGACTTTCCCGCTACGCTTTTGCTTGGAATCACGTGCCTTCTGCATTATGTAACAGTTAAATTTCAAAACTCAGCTTCACAAACCAAGACAGGTTGATCATGACCAAGGCACGCACTCTTTATGACAAGATCTGGGACGACCACGTGGTCGATACGCAGGAAGACGGCACCTGCCTCTTGTATATTGACCGCCACCTTGTGCATGAAGTGACCAGCCCGCAGGCTTTTGAGGGTTTGCGCCTGACAGGCCGCAAGGTGCGCGCACCGCAAAAGACATTGGCTGTGGTTGACCATAACGTGCCAACATCGGACCGCTCCAAGGGCATTGCCGATCCGGAAAGCCGGATTCAGGTTGAACAATTGGCGGAAAACGCCCGTGAATTCGGCATCGAATATTATTCCGAGCGCGACCGCCGCCAAGGCGTTGTCCATATCATCGGGCCGGAGCAGGGCTTTACACTGCCGGGCACAACCATTGTTTGTGGTGACAGCCATACCTCGACGCATGGCGCATTTGGCGCGCTGGCGCATGGCATCGGCACCTCGGAAGTGGAGCATGTGCTGGCCACGCAGACCTTGATTCAGGCCAAGGCCAAAAATATGCGTGTGACAGTCGATGGCAAGTTGCCCGACGGTGTTACCGCGAAGGACATTGTGCTGGCCATCATCGGCAAAATCGGCACCGCAGGCGGCACCGGCTATGTGATTGAATATGCGGGTGAGGCGATCCGCGCGCTGTCGATGGAAGGGCGGATGACCATCTGCAACATGTCGATTGAGGGCGGTGCCCGCGCCGGGTTGATTGCGCCGGACGACAAAGCCTATGCCTATTTGAATGGACGCCCGAAAGCGCCGAAGGGTGCCGACTGGGACAAAGCCATGGCTTATTGGGCGCATTTGCATTCGGACGAAGGCGCGCATTTCGATGCGGAAATTCATCTGGATGCAGCTGATCTCACCCCGATTGTGACATGGGGCACCAGCCCGCAAGACGTCGCAAGCATCGACGGCACTGTTCCGCGCGCTGAAGATGCTGCTGATGAACAGCGCCGCGCCACCATCAAGCGTTCGCTGGATTATATGGGCCTCAAAGGCGGCGAGAAGATCAGCGATATCACCATTGACCGTGTGTTCATCGGCTCTTGCACCAATGGCCGTATTGAGGATTTGCGGGCGGCGGCAAAAATTGTTGAAGGCAAGCATGTTGCTGCAACCGTCAGCGCCATGATCGTGCCGGGCTCCGGCCTTGTGAAAGAGCAAGCCGAAGCCGAGGGCTTGGATGTTATTTTCAAGGCGGCGGGCTTTGACTGGCGCGAGCCGGGCTGCTCGATGTGTTTGGCGATGAACCCCGACAAGCTGGCGCCGCATGAGCGCTGCGCCTCGACCTCAAACCGCAACTTTGAAGGCCGTCAGGGCTTTAAGGGCCGCACACATCTGGTTTCCCCAGCTATGGCGGCAGCGGCGGCAATTGCCGGCCGGTTTGTGGATGTGCGTAAGCTGTAAGCTTTAGCGCTTTATCTCAAGAATATCCTAAAGCCTGATAGCAAAGCTGCTGTCAGGCTTTTTTCATTTTTCAGTTGAGCTATCGCGCCAAGCGCGTTCGAAAGGCAGCCGCCAAACTTGCGGCGCTATAAGCTGGTGAATGGACTTCGGGCCCCAGGAGCCCGGCGCATAGAGCCGCACCGGCGGCGGGGCTTCCAGCAGCGGAATTGCCACCTGCCACAGCCGCTCAATACCATCTGCGGTGGTGAACAGCGTATGATCACCGCGCATCGCGTCCAAAATCAGCCGCTCATAGGCCTCTAACACATCGCCAAGCAGGCCGGTGTCGTTCATTGAGAATTGCAGGCTTTGCTTGTCCAGCCGCATGCCGGGGCCGGGGCGCTTGCCGTAAAATGACAGCGAGACTTTGGAGGCGTCGGCCAAATCAAAGGTGAGGTGGTCGGGCCCTTGCGCGCCGACGCCGGAGCCAACAGGGAACATGCTCTTGGGCGGTTCACGAAAGGCGATGGAGATAACGCGTTGGCCTTCTGCGAGCTTCTTGCCGGTGCGCAAATAAAACGGCACACCTGCCCAGCGCCAATTGTCGATCATGCATTTCAGCGCAATAAATGTATCGGTGTCGGATTCAGGATCAACACCGTCTTCAGCCCGGTATCCGGCATATTGACCGCGCACCACGTCTTTAGGATCCAGCGGCAACATGCTGCGGAACACCTTGTTTTTCTCTTCGCTGATCGGCCCCGGCTCCAGCGCTGTTGGCGGTTCCATCGCCATGAAGGCCAAAATCTGAAACAGGTGGGTAACCACCATATCGCGGAAGGCACCCGTGGTTTCATAGAAAGCGGCGCGTTTGCCAAGGCCCAACGTTTCAGGAACATCAATCTGGACGTGATCGATGAAGTTGCGGTTCCAGATCGGCTCAAATAAACCATTGGCAAAGCGGAATGCCAGAATATTTTGCGCCGGTTCTTTGCCCAAAAAGTGATCAATGCGGAAAATCTGATCTTCGCTGAACACGCCGTGCAATTTGGTATTTAGGGCGCGGGCGCTTTCAAGGTCGGTTCCGAACGGCTTTTCCATAATGATGCGAGATTTATTAACGAGCCCGGCTTCTTTGAGCAGCATGACGGCGGACAAAGCGGCCTTGGGCGGCACGCTCAGATAATGCACATGCCGGCATTCGGAGCCGATGGCGGTTTCAGCCCGGGTGACCGCGGCTTTGAGCTCCGCCGCGCCTGCTGACAGCGGCACATAATCCAGTGTCGCAGAAAAGGCAGCCCATTAGGCCTCAGTTGGTTTGCGGGCGGAAAATTGTTCCAGAGCTTCGCGTGCCACGGTGCGAAAGCCCTCCACGTCGATCTCGTCCAGAGAGACGCCGATGATGCGCAGGCTGGTGATGAACTTGGCGTTGGCCAGATGAAACAGGCCGGGGATGAGCTTGCGGTGGGATAAATCGCCAGTTGCGCCGAACAGAACGACAATTTGCGGGTATCTTGGTCCGACGCCAGCAGGAACTTTGCGCAAATGACATTTCCTTTGAGGTTGTTGCCCGATTGGCGCTCACGCTGCATGTTGCCCGCGAGGACATCAATTTTCTACAAGGTGGCGTAAGCGCGGCTTTGCCACAAGCCTAATTTACCGGCAGAGCTGATTTTTTTAAAGTCGCAAGCGTTTCCAGTTACCAGCGTGTAAGGCTGGTTTCATCGCTGTCTTTAGCGTCTACCCACTCGCCGGATGTGCCGTTTGTGAGGTGTTGTTTTTTCCAGAACGGCGCGCGGGACTTGAGAAAGTCCATAATAAAATCAGCGGCCTTGAACGCGGCGGCGCGGTGGCTTGAGGCGGCAATCACCAACACAATTTGTTCGCCGGGCTTGATTTTGCCAATGCGGTGAATGACGGTGAGACCCTTGATCTCCCAGCGGGTTTCGGCCTCGCTGGCGATGCGGGAGATTTCGTCCTCTGCCATTCCGGGATAATGCTCAAGCTCCAAGGCGCTGAGAGTTGTGCTTTCATCACGGCACAGGCCGACAAAGCTGACCAGAGCGCCAATGTCATGCCGATTTTGAGAGATCAGGCCGGCCTCATAGGCGGCGTCGAAATCTTGGGTCTGGATGAGGATTTTGGCCATATCAGCCTCCGGTCATCGGCGGGAAGAAGGCGATTTCACGGGCGCTGGAAACAGAGGTAGCGTGCGGCGCGTGCTTACGGTCTATAGCAGCGCGAATGAAAGGGGCTTTTTCGAAGGCATAGGCGTAATTTTCACCGCGGCTGACCAGCCAGTTCAGCACATCGGCAACTGTTTTCACGTTTTCGGGCAGGGTTACGGTTTCATCGGCAAAGCCGATGCGCTCACGCACCCAGGCGAAATAGACTAGTTTGACGCTCATGACTCAAAGCTCACTCTTCAACCACGTGTTTGATACCGGCGCGCAGGTAATCATATCCGGTATAGAGCGTCAAAATGGCGGCACCCCATAGCAAAACAGTGCCGATATCATGGGTGTGCGGCAGAATGATATCTCCGGCGTTGCCTGCGATCAAAAAGCCGACGCTGACAATTTGCAGGGTGGTTTTGTACTTGGCCACGGTGCTCACCGGCACCGACACGCGTAGCTCGGCCAGATATTCACGCAAACCGGACACCAGAATTTCGCGGCAAAGGATGACGATGGCAGCCCAGATAGACCAGCTCTTAATGTCGCCGTTGCCAACCAGCATCAACAGGCACGATGCCACCAAGAGCTTATCGGCAATCGGGTCCAGCATCCGCCCGAGCGAACTTTGCTGCGACCACGCGCGGGCCAGATAGCCATCAAAAAAGTCTGTAACTCCGGCTATGATGAAAATGCCCAGCGCCAGCCAACGCATCCAGATTTCTTCATGCCAAAACATGCAAATAACCACCAGCGGCACCGCAGCAACGCGGCCATAGGTCAGTAAATTTGGCAGTTTATAATGATTTTGGCCGCGTTTCGATTCCATCTCTCAAAGGAACATACCGCAATGCAGCACGTCAAGCCGCACATAGGGTGTAATGCGCGACTTATTCTATAGCCTGCTCACAAATGCGTCAGGTGTGTCGTGTTTGCCCGCATCAGGCTAGATCGTGGAAGAAATTGAAGACAATTTTGGCCGTGGCCGAGTTTACGCCCTCGACTTTTTCAAGATCGTCCAGCGACGCGCGGGAGATGGCTTTTGCGGTGCCAAAAGCATTGAGCAGGGCGCGCTTGCGCTTGGGGCCGATGCCGTCAATTTCATCAAGAGGGCTTTTGGTGAAGTCCTTTTTGCGGCGGGCGCGGTGGGTGCCGATGGCAAAACGATGGGCCTCATCGCGCAGACGCTGAATGAAGTAGAGGGTGGGGTCGCGCATGCCGAGACGGAATGGCGCTTTGCCCTCCACCAATAAGGTTTCGCGTCCGGCGTCGCGGTCTGGTCCTTTGGCGACGGCGGCCATGGCAACGCCGGTCACGCCGAGTTCGTCCAAAATTTGGCGCGTCGCCTCATATTGGCCTTTGCCGCCGTCAATCAACAGCAGATCCGGCCAACTGGGGAAAGCGTCCGGGTCTTCGGCAATCTGGGTTTCCGACAGCTCGTTTTGCGGCTTGGCGTCTTTGATCAGGCGCTCGAAACGGCGCTTGAGCATGTTGCGCATCATGCCGTAATCATCGCCGGGCGTAATGTCAACGCTGTCCATATTATAGGTGCGGTAATGGGTTTTCATAAAGCCGTTCGGCCCTGCCACCACCATGGCACCAATGGCGTTGGTGCCCATGATGTGGGAGTTGTCAAAAATCTCGACCCGGCGTGGCGGTTTTTCGAGGCCGAATGTGGTGCCAAGCGCGGCGAGCAGCTTGGTTTGCGCCGAGCTATCCGCTAATTTGCGGGCGAGCGCCTCGCGCGCATTGGTCAGCGCATGGTCAACCAATTCCCTCTTTTCGCCACGTTGCGGCGTGGCTATTTCAACTTTGCGATCCATACGCTCGCTGAGCGCTTCAGCCAGCATGTCGCGGCACTCGACAGTGTGGCTTAGCAAGATGAGTTCAGGGGCGGGCTTGTCTTCATAAAACTGGACAAGGAAGGCGCTGAGCACCTCTTCCGGATCAAGGTCTTTATCAGCGCGGGGGAAGTAGGCGCGGTTGCCCCAGTTTTGAAAGGTGCGGAAGAAAAACACCTGAATGCAATTCTGTCCGGCTTCCTGATGAACGGCGAAAACATCCGCCTCTTCAACGGAGCGCGGATTGATGCCCTGCGAGCCCTGAATGGCGGACAAAGCCGAAATGCGGTCCCGTAATTGACCGGCGCGCTCATATTCGTAGCTTTCCGCCAGCTTGTGCATATCTCCCGCGAGGCGCTCGCGCACAGCAACGCTTTTTCCGGTCAGGAAGTCGCGGGTTTCTGCCACCAGCTCCGCATAGTCTTCGGGCGAAATTTCATTGGTGCAGGGGCCGGAGCAGCGCTTGATTTGATAGAGCAAGCACGGGCGGCTGCGGTTTTCAAAATAGCTATCGGTGCAGGTGCGCAACAGAAATGCGCGCTGCAGGGTATTGAGTGTGCGCGACACCGCACCTGCATTGGCGAAGGGGCCGAAATAGTCGCCTTTGCGGTTGCGCGCGCCGCGATGTTTGGTGAGTTGCGGCGAGGCGTGATCTTTGGTGACCAGAATATAGGGGAAGCTTTTGTCATCGCGCATCAGCACGTTGAAACGCGGCTTTAATTGCTTGATGAGGTTTGCTTCTAAAAGCAATGCCTCGGTCTCAGTGGCGGTGGTCATAAACACCATCGAGGCGGTTTGTGCGATCATACGGGCGATGCGCTGCACGTGTCCGGTGGGGCGGGTGTAGCTGGCAACGCGTTTTTTAAGCGACTTGGCCTTGCCGACATAGAGCACTTCGCCAGATGCGTTGAGCATCCGGTAAACGCCCGGGCCAAGGGGCAAGGTTTGCCAATGGCGATAGATCACCGATGCGCCGCGCTTGACCGATTCGGGCGCTGCTTCGTCATCGAGCTCAAGGTCGGTTGCGGCGGAAATGTCCAGATCCGGCTCCGAGTCACTTTCGTCTTTGGTGTCCTCGAAAGCCAGGTCCTGGGAGGGCAGGTCCTGATAATTTTGTGGTTTGCGACTCATGCACCTAATGTAAGGCGCGCGCCAGCCAAGCGGAAGGGGCGGGGGCGATATACTAACTTGTGTTGTGTGAAGTTTCCGAATCTGATCAAGCTTAACGCTGTGCATGGATCAAATACTAATGACCGACGAGGCAATTATATACTTTGCGCACCATAAATAAAATGGGGTAGGATAGCTTTAACTTGATTCTCAAAATGGAGCTTTGCTATGTCGGAAAAAGAATTGATTGCCCCTGAGCGCTTTAAAATCGTTGACCCCCACAATATTAATACCGTGTTTGTTGACTGGGTTGTCACAAGCGGAGAATTTGAGGGCGTCGTTAATATCACTCTGGGAACTGTTGATCACTCGCTTAGGGAGGGCAGTGATGATTTGCCGCGAATTGTGGTTTCTAGCCGATTGAGACTTAGCAAAGGGTTTGCAGAGCGCCTTTATGCTGCACTCGGTAATTCTCTTGGCCGGAATGAAGAAGTTCAGACGCAGCAGACGCCCCCAAAAAACCAGATCAACTAACATCATCGTTCTCCAATAAAAAACCCGCCTACTTGGCGGGTTTATCTGTGCTAGGCTCTTCGATTTTTTCCGCCGCGTCTGGCTTAGGCTTTACCCGCGCGATCTTGCCAAGTGCCTCGTTAAAGTGCTCCTCGGATTCATCGCAACTAAGTGAACGAGCGGCCTCTTTAAACACAGTAGATTGACTCTCAGTTACGTTATGGGGTTTTCTATCACCCATGACACGAATGTTCCTTTTTGCCGATGAAGCGGGATGCTTCACATTTAATAGAGCTCAGAATGTTAGCAGATATTACGTAATTTGCACGGTGACGTTAAACTCATGCGACGCTGGAAACAGGCTCCTTGAACTGCGACGATCTCTTGCATGGGAGGGTGTAGAAATGGGAGACTTTTTTCATGCCTCAACAGACAGGCAAGCCGTTAGAGATAGGGTATTTGAAGCCTTAAAAAACGAAGAATTCAATATCCAAGCAACGATTATGGAGAAGTCTAAAGCTCAGCCGCACACCCGAACCACTGAAGAACTGTTTTACAAATATGGGTGGTTTTACCACTTTCAGTATTCTTCCTCGAAATATCTCCCGCATTTAACTGAATTACAATCGACGATAGCAACCATCGGGACAAAGAAAAAACGGGTTTTATTTGAGGACGCCGTTAGGTCTGTAGTCAAGCAGACGCAGACAAAGCAAAAAGTTAAAACACATTTCTGGTCGTGCCAGAGTGATCCTTGTCTGTGGACCGCAGATTATTGCACATGGGCAATCCAGAAAAAATATGAATCCTCGAAAAAGGAACTCCGCCCATTCAACTCTATAGTTGATAAAATCAATTATGAATATGATCTATGGGCGCATGGCACCAAACACCTTTATTTAAAAAGTTACGGCCGCATCCCCAACTATCATTTGACTGAAGTGCCCCATGGGCCCTTGTCATCAGGTGCCAACCGCCTTGGTCTGATAGCACTTAACTAGCAGAAGGGGAACCCCCTATTTGCTTTTTTTAAAGCAAGTTAGGCCCATGGTATGTTAAGCGCTTGCCGCCGATACCCGCCAAGGCGTTCACGCAGCGCTGTGCATCTTCAACGCCCAACTTCGAACGGTTATTATAACGGAAATCAAACTCTGCCAGATAACGATGCAAATGCGCCTCAGAAACCGAGTGATAGACGCCAGTCACGCCACGCTTAAATATCGAAAAGAAATTCTCGGCGGTATTGCTGTGAACGTATGCGCCAAGGCGGACATATTCGTTCGCGCTATGGTTCGTGGTGTGATGATTGGCGAAGTCCTTGACGATCTTAGGATAGACGGGGCTTTCGTCGGTCATAATTGCGCTGGCAAGATTGATATTTTTTGCAATGATCGGGCTTAAGGTTTTTGCAGTCACGTTTGCGACATGAAACGAAACCGCGCGACCGTCACGCTCTACCAGAGTTAAAACAGGCTTCTTAGGCGCAACTTCTTTGAAGGCGCGATTTTTAGCTTTGCCGCCGACATAGGTTTCATCAATTTCGACAACCTTGTTCAAGCCACCAAGGCCACCAGCGGCCAAGTGTGCATCAGAGCGCATAGCCTCACGTATACGATGGCAAAGGAACCATGCGCTCTTATAGGTCACGCCAATAATGCGGTGTATCTGGTGTGCGCTAATGCCCTTCTTGGAAGAGGTCATTAGGTAAACAGCCTGAAGCATCTTGCTCAAAGGAATATGTGCGGATTCAAAAACCGTACCGACCTTTACAGTGAACTGCTTGCGGCAGTCAGAGCACTTGCGAAGGCCAAGGCGGTTTTTACCCAGATCATAATGCTTTCCAGATACCGAACCACAATGCGGGCATACAGGCGAGCCATTCCAGAGAATGTTTTCCAAATGCGCAAAAGCAGCGGCTTCATCATGAAAGTATTTACTGGAAAGAACAGACATAACCTAACTCCTTGAATCTAATATGATTCAAAGCGCGTGGTGTGTCAAGTATATAATTGCCACCGACGAACCAAGTTTACCTGAAACAATAAATCCAATTTCCAATTGGTTGGGCAGCGTAAGTGTTCCAAAAATTTTACTTGGACCAGCGGGTGAAGCAATATCTCGGCTGGTAGCTGGTGCTACGGATATTCCTGTGGCTTATTTAGAACGTTTCGCCCAAAATATTCGAAATAAAACAGACGGTAGAAAGCAAGTAAGCGGCGCAATATCCCAGAAAGTTTCTGAGATGGTCGTGCAGGATGCGGATCTTTTAGAAAGAGCCAAGCATAATTTGGTCGCTCGTGAATACCGCTATCAATATAACAAAGAAAAAATAGCTAAAAAGACAATTGAAATACTAGAAGAATCTAGCGCAAATAATTCAGGACACACAGAAGAATTGCACGCGGTTGACCCTGATTGGATGAATATTTTCGAGAAATTTGCTCAAGATGCATCCACTGAAAAAATGCAAGAGCGATGGGCTAAAATATTGGCGGGAGAAATAAAAGCTCCTAGGTTCTGTTGACAAAGAGGATTCACAAATCGGTTGAAATGTGATTCAAGCTCCCTTTCTGAGGGGAGGCTGATTTGGTTCGTGGTTTGATGAGCGATAAGGAATGGGCATTTTTTGCTCCGTTTGTGAGGACGAGCGG
>JAYVYB010000046.1:0-9058 GCA_043784625.1 Methylovirgula sp. | reverse complement strand
CTTTTGCGGCTTTGGCATAGGCAGCGATGAACGCTGCCTCGGTTTGTGCAGTGCCGGTAAAAAAGCGGGTGATGCCGCCCGGCTGCAATGTTGCCAGCTCTGTTAAATCCGCCTCGGTGCCGCCGCGCGACAGCAGGGTGAATGTTTGAGCAATACGCTCATCAATCGACAGGCTGTTGAGGGTGTTTCGAACCCACGATATGGCCGCATCATCAAGATTAAACGGCTTCTGGCGCAGATGAGAGAAAGGCATGGCGGCTCTTTATTGCTGGGCAGGGACACTTAAATTAGCGTGTCAGTCCAGTTTGGCAAAGTAAATCTGAACAGCACTGCGGGCAGCTATGCTACCTAAGGTTGTAAATCGAAAATCATGCTGTTAGATTTGTGCGAATCATAGGTTGGGCGGGGTAAATTATGTCAGCTGGTGGAAAAAAATTGCACACATCACCGCCGAAACCCGCGCAGTTTACGGCTAAAGCGGCTGAAGCGCCCGCTAAGCCTGCGGTTTCCGGCGGTAGTCCGGAAGGGTTGGGTGCAACCATCGCGATAAATGCCGCGCATTATGATAAGCTTCCTTACGTGTCCAATCCGTTTCCGTTCAGCCAGCCATCGCGCATCGGTGCAATTGCGCGGCTGTTCGGGCTGGCCGCGGTTGACCCGGCGCGCGCGCGAATTCTGGAAATTGGCTGTGCTTCAGGGGGGAACATTATGCCCCTAGCGGCGCGTTATCCGCAGGCGAGCGTGGTTGGCATCGATATTTCGGCGGTGCAGGTTGAAGCGGGGTGCGCGCGCATCGCTGCGCATGGTTTGGACAATATCAAAATCCATTGTGCCAGCATTACCGACTTTGAAGCGGCAGAAGGCTCGTTTGATTATATCATTTGCCATGGGGTTTTCTCATGGGTTCCAGAGCCGGTACGCGCCGCGATTTTGGCGAAAACCGGCCGCCTGCTTAGCCCGCACGGCGTGGCGGATGTGAGCTATAATGTTTTGCCCGGCTGGCGGATGCGGCAGGCTTTGCGGGATGCCATGGTGCTGCATGCCGGACTGGAGCATGATCCGCAAAATCGCGTGACCCGGGCGCGGTGGATCATGAACTTTCTCAAGGAGCACACCAACGGCAGCACGCTGTGGGGCCAAGTGTTCCAGCGCGAGGCAGATATGGTCGGGCGCTTCGCCGATGATTATATCGCGCATGAGTTTTTGGAAGGCACCAATGAGCCGACGACTTTTACTGCTTTTGCGTATCAGGCAGCGGCGCACGGGCTGGCCTATTTGGGCGACGCGGATGTTGCTCAAATGATCCCGGAAAATCTACCCGTGGCGACTGCGGCGTCCTTGCGCGAAATGTGTGGCGGGCAGGTGATAGCGGTGGAGCAATATATGGATATTGTGACCGGGCGCACCTTCCGGCAAAGTTTGTTGGTACGCCAAACACAGGCAGCGCAGATTTCGCGGTTGCTCGATCCCGAACGGCTCGCGGGTGCGCATCTGATTGCCAACCGCGAACTGAAACGCCAGCAACGGGCCGATGGAATCGCGCTTTATGCCGACCCTGCCGGACGAACCATCAGCACAAATCAAGGCTGCGTGGCGCAGGCGCTGAATCTGCTCATCAACAAGCTGCCCGCGTCCATTCAGATGCACGAAGTTTTGCAACACTGCTCCACAGTACAAGAGCAGGATTTTGTGAAAGGCGCGCTGACAAAAATGCTGCAAAACGGGATGATTATGCTGTCCACCGAAGCGCTAAGCTGTGTACCGATGGTGAGCGAGGCTCCTGAAGCAAGCAAGCTCAACCGCATTGATGCGGAACGGGGCACGCAGGCGGTCAACGCCTTGCATGAGGGCATTCAACTGGGTCTGGTGGCGCACATCCTGATGCCGCATTTGGATGGAACAAAGCGTTTTGATGTGTTGGTGCAGCTGGTTTTACAGGCGATTGCTGACGGGCGGCTGTGCTTGCAGCGTAATGGCGTGAATTTAAGCGACGGCGACGATCTGGCCCGGGAAGCGGCAGCGCATGTGACTGCGGCTTTGCGCGATATGGCGCATGCGGGCTTGCTGGTGGCCTGAATACGCATTGCCAAGATGTGGCCGGGGCGGGGTAAGCACTTGCTCAAACGCAACTCCGTGTCAGCCGCTTAAAATATATCTAAAAATCGCGTTAAAGTTGTGAAACTTGAGAACATTAAACTTCTCTTAATGATTGCGTCATATCCATATTGCAACTTATAGTAGAATAATTATAAGTCGATCAATTTTAGCGTTTGTTTTTCGGGGAGGCTGCCCGGGAAGACGGCACAGCTGAAGACCAGTCCGCCTTGAGCAAAGCGCGGACAAGACTATCGGGGCGAATATGCAGGGCAGAGTCTTCAATTCCAGCGCAAACGCAAACGCCGCAGAATCCATTTCTATTTTTTCCGGGGAAAATTCCATGAATTCCAATTTTTCGAGCGCCAAGTCTTCAAGCGGTTTTTTGCGTGCTGATCGGAGCGTTAGTGCCGTCTCTGGAGATGTGGTGATGGGTTGGGGGAAACGCAGCCGCCTGATGGCGATTATGCGGTTGGCGTGCAAACAGCTGATGAAAGGCAAGAAGAGCCGTATCGGCAAGCTTGGCGGCGGCGCCAGCGTGGCGGCAACCTTGATGGCTATGGGTGTGATCTTCACGCCGGACCTGGCACTGGCGCAATATGCGGCGGGTGGCAGCGCGACGCCCGCAGTAAATGTCACGAATGAAGGTATTCTCAACCGGCTTACGGGCATTGGCAATTTGAACAATCCGACAACCGGAACGGCGAACTCCACTCCGCAAGGTGTGGCTATCGGCGTCACCAACACGGTGAATGGCGGCGGTGTTGCGGTTGGCTTTGACAATAACAGTGGCACGGTTGGCACGGCAAGCTTCGTGCTCGGCAATGAAAATCTGGCGCTGGGAGCCTACAGCTCGGCCTTTGGCTATGCAAACAATACCAGCGCATCTTCCACAATTGCAATCGGTGTTGCCAACGTTGCCAGTGGCAACACTGCCATTGCTATGGGACGCCAATCGACTGCATCGGGCAATTTTTCCATTGCCGAGGGCAACGTGAGCACCGCTGGCGGTATTAACGCAATTGCAATCGGCAATTCGACAACGGCGAGCAACACCGGCGCCATAGCCATAGGTGGCGGCACGGTAAACGGCACCAGCAATTATGATGCTACGGCCACCAAAGCAACGGGCACAAATTCGAGCGCCTTGGGCACCAGCGCGGCTGCAACCGCCAATGACACCACCGCCGTGGGCGAACTGGCGGCATCTTCCGCGCAATATGGATCGGCGTTTGGTTATAAGGCGTCAGCTTCCGGCATCGGCGCAACCGCTTTGGGCGGCAATGCCACAGCGGGCGCGAATGCTTCGGGGCAAGATTCGACCGCGATAGGCGGACAATCTTCTGCTGTTGGTCCGGCGGCAATCGCGATTGGCCTAAATTCGTCAGCAACTGCCGTCGCGCTCGGAAACACCGCATCGGCCATGGCGATTGGCGAAGGCGCTAGCGCTACTGCAAGCAGCGGCGGCATGTCCGCATTGGCTTTGGGTGGTGGCGCAATTGCTTCGTCATCTACCGGTTTAGGCGATTCTCTCGCAATCGGTTCCGGTGCGAAGGCAACGGGGCAGGATGCCACTGCCATCGGCGGCCAGTCGTTAGCATCCGAAACAAACACCGTTGCAATCGGTAACAATTCAACCTCGGCTACTGCGGCCAATGCAACCGCCTTGGGCGTTGACGCGCAGGCTTCCGGTGCCGGTGCGTTGGCGCTTGGCACAAACGGAACAGGTGCGCGTGCAGCCAGCGCCGACGCAATCGCCATCGGCGGGCAATCTTCGGTTGTGGCAGCGGCGACATCCGGCATTGCCATTGGTAAAGGCGCGGTGGCCAGTGTTGGCATTAACACTCTGGCGCTGGGCGTGGGCGCGGCGGCTTCCAACACCGATGCGATGGCGTTCGGCTTGAGCGTCGCAGCATCTGGCACGGATTCGATCGCGATAGGCAATGCCGCGAAGGCCTCCGGCACCCAATCGATTTCGATTGGTTTCCAGAACAATGTTTCGGGAAACAACTCGGTTGCTATTGGTGATCCGAATACGATTTCGGGATCTAACGCTTTTGCAGTGGGCAATAACAATACTGTGGCCGGGAATAGCACCTTTACGGCGGGCAACACCAACAGCAATGCGGGCAACAATTCCTTTGTCATCGGCAACAATGCCAGCACATCGGCTGCCGCCACTGCCTCAACCGTGATTGGTGATGGCGCAATCACAAAAGCCACTGCGGCCAATACGACAGTGCTTGGCTCGGGCGCATCGGCATCGCTGGCCAATAGCGTGGCGCTCGGCTCCGGCTCTACCGCCTCGGCAGTTTCAGCCACAACGGGTTATACCACCGCCAATGCGCTGGTGGACGGCAAGACATTTGCGGTGACGCAAGCCCCCACCAACGGCGTTGTCGCTGTGGGAAATCGTCAAATTCAGGGTATTGCCGATGGCAATGTGTCTGCAGCGTCAACCGACGCTATTAACGGCAGCCAGCTATTTAACGTTGCAACTGGCATTACCGCCAACGTCAATGCGCTGGGCACAGCCACCGCAACGGCTTTGGGCGGTGGCGCGGCCTATAATACAACGACAGGCGTGTTTACTGCGCCCGCCTTCACGCTGCCAACCACCGGTGTGACCACATATGGCAATGTGCAGGGCGCGCTGAATGCACTGGCCAGCGGCGGTGCGGTGGAGAAATATTTCCACGCCAATTCCACGCTTGCAGATTCATCTGCAGCCGGAGCAAATTCGGTTGCCATCGGCGGCGGCGCAACGGCTGTGACGGCAGCGGGCGCTGGCGCGACGGCGATCGGCGGCAATGCGACGGCAGGGGCGAAGGCTTCCGGCGCGGATTCTGTGGCGATTGGCGGCCAGTCGGTTGCGACAAATGCCTCCGATATTGCTATCGGCAAGGGCGCAACGGCGGTTGGTGTGGCGGGCACAGGCTCTGCCGTTTCCATTGGCGCAGGCAATACCGCTACAGGTGCGGGCGCAGTGGCGATTGGTGATCCGTCAGTGGCTAACGGCACCGGTGCGGTTGCGCTCGGATTTAATTCGATTGCCACAGCAAATGGCACGGCTGCCGGAGCTGCGGCCAATGGCGCTTTCGCGGCGGGCAATGCTTCCATCGCTTTCGGGCAAGGATCTGTTGCCATCGGTAACACCTCAACGACGGGTGGCGCGGGCGGTATTGCCTTGGGTGCTACGGCAGCGGCAAAACTAGCGGGTGGCGTGGCGCTCGGCTAAAAATCCGTCGCCACCAATGCCAATGATGTGGCTTTGGGTGCGAATTCGGTGAGCGCGGCGGTAAATTCGGTGGCCGGGAATGCGGCGCTGGGCATTGCCAGCAACGCCAATACCGGTGTGGCCTCCACCGTTGCGGTTGGCACCGCCGCCGCCACGCGTCAGGTGCAGTTTGTGGCAGCGGGCTTGGTGAGCGCAACCTCCACCGACGCTATCAATGGCTCGCAACTGTTCAGCGTGCAGACCAATGTTAACACGGTGGGTAAAGCAGTCGCGGCTGGCTTGGGTGGCGGTTCGACCTACACGGCTGCAACCGGCGCAATCACGGCGCCGGCTTATGTTGTCGGAGGTGCCACCTATAATGATGTGGGTTCTGCGCTCGCCGCTTTGAGCTCGGGCGGCTCATCATCAAAATATTTCCACGCCAATTCGACCAAGGCGGATAGCAGCGTTGTGGGCGGAGATGCGGTGGCAATAGGTCCGCTGGCATCGGCGGCAGGTAACGGCGCAATTGCCGCTGGTTTGTCGGCCTCTGCAAGCGGCGCATTGGCTGCGGCTTTTGGCAGCGGCGCTGTTGCGGGTGGCAATAATGCTACCGCAATCGGTGTCAACGCTGCGGCAAACGGCACAAATGCGACCGCAATCGGAAATGGTTCCAGCGCGGCGGCACCGTCGTCTTTCGCTGCGGGCGATAGTAGCACCATTGCAGGCGCGGCGGGAGCCGGAGCGGTTGCGATCGGGTATAAATCAACCATCGTTAGCGGTGTTGGCGCCGTTGCCATCGGCAATCAGCAATCGGCCACAGGAAACGGCGCTGTTGCCATCGGTGACCCGAACACCGCGAGCGGCACGGGCGCAGTGACAATAGGCGCGAACAATACCGCAACAGGGCAGGGCGCGCTGGCACTCGGCAATTCCAATAGTGCCAATGGTCAAAGCGCGATTGCCTTGGGCGACACTTCCACCGCTGTGCAGCATTGGCAACCGCGATTGGCTCTCATGCGACGGCGTCAAATTCCGGTTCGGTGGCACTTGGCAATCAGGCAAGTTCGACCGCAAATGATGGCGTTGCCATCGGAACGCAATCCAGCGCCGCAGCTGCCAATGCCGTGGGTATAGGCGGAGCGTCCAGTGCAGCGGGAATTAACTCGGTTGCGCTTGGGTATAATGCCAAGGCGCAACAAAATTTTGGAGTTGCGCTTGGTGCAAACGCCAATGCTCTGAACCAGAACGACGTTGCCCTTGGCACAGGTTCTATCACTGCCGCAGTCAACAATTCCGGTCCATTTGATCTCACCGGGGGCACGGCGGTTGCCACCGCACCGGCATCGGTGGTTTCTGTCGGTTCGAGCGGGGCAGAGCGCCGCATTACCAATGTTGCCGCCGCTAACCTAACAGCAACCTCAACGGATGCGGTGAACGGTTCGCAATTGTTCTCTGTTGCGACAGCAACCAACACTTTGGGTGATGGCGCGATATATACGCCGGGCAAAGGCGTTATCGGCTTTGGTTCCTCAGTTGCCGGTGGTACACAAACAACTGTCGGCGCGGCGCTTAGCGCGCTGGACACCGCCTCTCAAAAACAGGGCACGGGTCTGGCCACAGCCTTGGGCGGCGGGGCTGCGGTTGCGGCCAATGGAACTGTGACAGCCCCGAGCTTCTCGGTTGCAGGTGCCAGCTACAACAATGTCAGCGCCGCGCTGAATGCGCTGCAAAGCGGTGCGCCGGTTCAATATTCGACCTCCGGCGCTCCAATCACACCAAACGGTTTGATTGCCTCGCAAGATATGACGCTGGTGGGTAAGGCAGCGGGCGCAGTTGCATTGCATAATGTGGCGGCGGGTTCCACGGCGGCGGCATCGACAGATGCGGTCAATGGTGGCCAGCTCAACACCGGTTTGGCGTCGGTTGCGACCGACCTTGGCGGCGGCGCGAGCTATAATCCGGTGACCGGAGCGGTGACCAATCCGACATACGCGATAGCCGGGACAAATTATAGCAATGTCGGCACGGCACTGGCCGCGCTGGCCGCGCTGGCCAGCGGCGGCGCGAAGAGTAAATACTTTAACGTAACATCGGCACTGGCGGACTCAACCGCAGCGGGCACGGACTCAACTGCCATTGGTCCTGTAGCCAATGCCTATGGCAACGGTTCGGTGGCTGAAGGCAAAAATGCAGTTGCCGGCCAGTCCGGCCTTTCCAAAGCCGTCATCAATGACGTAGCCATTGGCAATGGTGCCAGCGCAACAGCCGGAAGCGGCGTGGCGCTTGGCGACGGGGCGGCCTCTTCGGCCAGCGGAGCGGTGGCGATGGGTGCCAGCGCTCAGGCGGCGGGCGTTTCGAGTGTTGCTATCGGGCAAGCCGCCAGCGCGTCCACCGCAGGGGCGATCGCCATCGGCTTGAATGCAACGGCAAAGGGTGGCCGCGCAGTGTCGGTTGGCGTGGGGAATACCGCCAGCGGAAACGGCGCTGTGGCGATTGGTGATCCGAACATTGCCAACGGTCAGGGCGCTGTGGCGATGGGTGATACCAACTCCGCCACAGGTCAAGGATCTGTGGCACTTGGCAGCGCCAATACGGCGTCCGGTCAAGGGTCTGTGGCGTTGGGCAATGCGTCGAGTGCGGGGGCGGTTGGCGCGATTGCTCTAGGTGACACCGCCACAGCAAAATCGGCAACAGGGGTGGCGATAGGTTCAAATTCACTTGCGACATTCTCAAATGACGTTGCCTTGGGGGCGGCTTCGGTGACTGCCGCGGCAGTTGGCACATCCAGCGCGACAGTTGGTAACACAGTCTTCGGCGGTTTTGCAGGAACAGCGCCAGGCAGCACTGTGAGCATCGGCTCAAGCGGTGCCGAACGAACCCTTACCAATGTGGCAGCCGGGCGCATTACCGCGACCTCAACCGATGCCATTAACGGCTCGGAGCTGTTTGCAGTGGCAAAAGTGGTGGATAGCTTGAACGCAGCGGGCAAGCTCGGGGTGCAATATACGGCTGACAAGGCGGGGAACCCGACTGCGGCGGTTGATCTGGCGTCGAATCCCAATCTCCCGGCTGGTACCACTTCTGTGGCTTTGACCGGGGTTGCGGCAGGCTCGACCAAGGCAGGCTCGCTTGATGCGGTCAATGGCGGGCAGTTGAACACCGGCTTGAGTTCGGTTGCCACCAATCTTGGCGGCGGGTCGAGCTATGATCCGGTGACGGGTACGGTGACCAACCCGACCTATGCGATTGCCGGTTCGAACTATACCGATGTGGGTTCGGCGCTGGGGGCGCTGGCCAATGGCGGGGCGAAGAGCAAATACTTCAATGCCAATTCGGCCTTGGCGGACAGCACCGCCACAGGCACAGCCAGCGTTGCCATCGGGCCTTTGGCGGCATCGCTGGCGGCCAATGGCGTCTCGCTGGGCAATGGCGCAACAGCAACCAACGCCAATGATGTGGCGCTGGGCGCAGGTTCGGTGACGGCAGCGGCGAATGTCGGCGTGTTCTCGCTCAACGGCGGCACGGTTGCAGCAACCAAGGCGGCTTCGGTTGTGTCGGTTGGCGTGCTCGGTTCGGAACGCCAGATTACCAATGTGGCGGCGGGAGTGGTCTCGGCCACGAGCACCGATGCGGTCAACGGATCACAGCTGTTCGCGGTTGGCACAGCGGTTAATATGCTGGGTGCCGGTACAGTTGCAGCCCTTGGCGGCGGCGCGAAAGTGGCGGCAGACGGCACGGTGACAG
>JAYVYB010000045.1:0-6984 GCA_043784625.1 Methylovirgula sp. | reverse complement strand
TCCCCGGAGAGCCGCACATAAGGAGCGGCGATCACGACGCGCCCGGCAGGCCCGCTATCCGCCAGGATTCCGTTGCTCAGTGTGATCGATTGCGCGGCGGTAAGGGAAACATCGCCGTTGAACAGGATCAGGCCGCGGCTGGACAGCGCGACCGTGCCGAAGCCGCCGTGGGTTATCTGGGCGGCACTGATCTCGGCGCGGGCGAAGGAAGATTGCGGCGTTGCGACGTCTTCCTGCTGATTTGTCGGCAAGAACTGGACGGCTTTCTGCGCGATCAACAGCACGCGCGGCACCAGCAGGGAGCTGTCCGGAGCGGTTTTGCTGACGTTGTAGATCGGCGTCTCCAGGGTGACCGACAGCGTGCCGCCGGCGGCATTTGGCCCTCCGGCAGCGGCGCGCAGTCTGCCGTCCGCATAGATGCCGGTGTAGGAGGACAGCGCGATCGTGCCGCCGCCACCCGCCACCATTACTTTTTCAGAAGCGGAAATTGCTTGTGAAACGAGACTGTCTTGCCCTGCCGCTGGGTTGATTGCGGCGTGGGCGCCGTTAGCCAGCAGCATGGCACCGGGGCGGATGATCACCTGGGCGTCGGTGGTTTGCAGCGTGCCGTCGGGGCTGGTGCCGCCAATGCCGCCGATGCCGATGGTACCGCCGTTCTGCACGACGCCGAATGGCCGGCCTTGGCTATCCGGCGCGGTAAATGAAATGCCTGAAACATTCAGGCTGCTGGACGCACCGAGCCAAACCGCCAGGCCAGGCGCGTAAAGTGACGGGCGCCGTTCGTCCGTGCCATCCTGATATCGCGTGTTGACGATGGCGATTCCGCCGCCGGGGGCGGTGATGGAACCGTCGACCATGATCGACCCGCAAATAGTCTAACGGCAACGATGTTTAAGTATTTTAATACCTGTTAAACCTCTCTGATGGTCAATATCTGAGAGCGTACGCGAAATAAATAGGAAAATAAATTTAAAAATTGTTGAAATAAGACAAAATTCCTATTATGGCTTTAAGGGTTCTCAACCCATGAGGTCTGAAATCAATGTTGCCAACGAACACTGCGAATTGTCTCGGTTACAAATTGCCCTCGAACCAGAATTGCCAGCGTTCGATCACCAAGTTTGCTTTTGCGCGGGGAAAGACTTGGTCAATCTTCGATTTAGGCAAGTATAACTTTTCGGCGGATTACGCTCTTGCATCGCTTTCGGGGCCATTGCATCAGCTTCCGCCAAAGCCATGCCTTTTCAGATTTGAATTTAGGCACCGTCACTGCGTGCACCGTCTCGACGCCGTCACCAATCGTCGTGGGCTTGAGAGGATTGAACAAGCGCGCGATTCGCTCTGCAAACGGGCCGTATCGCCCATCCTCAAAACCCGAATCTAGGGAGCAAAATTCATGAATTACAAGCGTACTGAAATGTCCGACAAATGGCCTAACTCCGCCGCGATTTGTACAGAAGATTCCGGCCATTTATTGACCGTTTTGGCCTCGGAAAATGTCACCATTCGAGCGGACAGCACACGCGATGAACCGCATTTTGTGCTCTATTGTCAGCGAAAAAATGTATCGGTCAGCCGCGGCAGCTTCCCTTTTTCCGCGCTTAAAAGCTTGGTTTCGGCAGGCTGCGTCACCTGGAAACCCGGCGACAGGGTTGTCAAAATCACGCCGGAAGGACACGCAAATCTGCGCCGTCGGGCGGCCGCAATAACGGGTACTGCCGCTCTTGGCATCTCGGAATTTTCAGCGCAGCATAAACAATTGATATTAGGAGAGAAACACCAACATGAAGCTGCCACAAAAGACCCGGTTTCATTGCGGTTTCGCGATGCAAATGAAAGCCCTTTGGCGTGGCTTGCGCGGCGAAAAAACAAAGCCGGAGTTGCTCTTATTTCTGCGGTTCAATTCCAGGCTGGCGAGCGGCTGCGTGCCGATTTGACTGTTGCAGCGATGCTGCCGCGCGTCACCGCCAATTGGGGCTCGGTAGGGGGCAACCAGGGCGGAGCGTCCTTGTTCAATCCAAGTGATATCTCGCTTGCCGCGCGTCAACGCGTCCACCATGCTCTGACCGCAGTCGGTCCCGACCTGAGCGGAATTCTGATCGATTTGTGTGGGTTTCTCAAGGGGTTGGAGCAAATCGAAGCTGAACGGAATTGGCCAGCCCGTTCGGGAAAGGTGGTTCTCGGCCTAGCTCTCAATAGCTTGGCACAGCACTATGGCCTTAAGCAATTTGCCGTGGGCAAAGAGCGAGTGCCTATGCGCAGTTGGGCTATTTAGGGCGTTAAACCGCGCTTCTCGGAAGCAAGAGCTCTCAAAGCATCGCTTTTTATACGTTCAATCATCGACCTAACGCCGTTAGAACGTTGGGGCGTCAAGTGGGCTGCCAATCCAAGGCGACCAAACAGCTCAAGCGCGTCGGATTTTAAAATGTCCGGCGCAGTTTTGCCTGAATAAAATGCAATAATTAAAGCGACTAACCCCCTAACGATATGAGCGTCACTGTCGCCTTCAAAGGTTAGAATGGGTTGAGGGTTGGGTGAAATCTTCGTTTTTAACCACACTTGGCTGGCGCAGCCTTTGACTTTGTTTGACTCAACTTGGTCAGCAGAGTCCATTGCAGGTAAGTCACGACCGAGTTCTATCAGGTAGCGATAGCGATCTTCCCAATCGTCGAGATATTCAAAGTTTTCAACTATTTTGGCGAGCATTTTCGCGTACCTTACTTGGCTTTTTTCGGCGTCTTTGTCGGCCACTGCACGATATGGTCAATCAGATCCAGAAAATCCACTTGGTCCTCAAGTCCTGCTACGCGACCGCGCACAGACACTCCCGCTTTATGTACAGTGTCAAGAGATCCTGAGATTAATGGATGCCACCATTTCAAGTCTTCACCATCCCGCACGAGCCTGTATCCGCACGTGGGTGGCAGCCATGTAAGCTTTCGAACTTCCTCCGGCGTCAATCTGATACAATCCGACACAAAGCTTTGCCGATGTTCGTAGTTTGAGCACGTGCATGAGCCCAACGACAACAGTTTGCATCCAACATCCGTAAAATGAATCTTCCCGCTGTCTTCGTCTTCTAGCTTAACCAAGCAGCATCGACCGCACCGATCACATAATGACTCCCATTCGGTTTCGTTCATCTCTTCTAACGACTTATGTTTCCAAAACGACTGTTGTTGATCGAGGATATTTGTCAAATTTTTCTCCAATAGGACGAACATAGCGCTTCGTGTGTAAAATTGAACCAGTTCCGTATGGCATTTGTTTTGCTGACACCTACGCATGGCGCAATGGTTTAAAAAGCGTTAAACCATTTAAACGCTTTGGTTTGGTAGCAAGACGGTTTGCACGAAAGACAACTTTTATGACATCTTGGCGTTTCTTGAGAGCGGCAGCAGCTATGAAAAACATACTGCTCGCGCTCGATTCCTGGATCGACACTGCCTTTTTTCAAAGTGCTTCAGCGTTTAAAGAGAAATACTCCCGTTTTTCAGCTTTTATGGACCGATTTTACGTATCTGGTTTCAAGTGGATTTCGGTAGAATTAGCATGCGAAAGCCTTACCTTGGGCTTAGGAGGCGCGATTGTTGCGTTGGCATTGGCTCAACCCGCGTTCAATGAAACTTCGGATGACTGGCTCAAAAAGCAGGACATAGCTGTCACATTCTTGGACAGATACGGCGAAGAAGTGGGGCGCCGCGGTATTTTGCATGATGATTCGGTTCCGTTCGAGCAGTGGCCAGACTTCTTTATCAAAGCTGTTTTGGCGACTGAGGATCGGCGTTTCTTTGATCATTTTGGCGTCGACCTCATCGGCACGACGCGTGCGATTATTGTCGACACGCAAATTTCCCGTGCAGCGCAGGGCGGAAGCACGATTACTCAGCAGTTGGCCAAAAATCTGTTTCTAACGCGTGAAAAATCCATAACGCGCAAGATAAAGGAGGCATTTTTGGCCGTTTGGCTAGAAACGCATTTATCTAAGCGTGATATTCTCAAGTTGTACCTTGATCGCGTGTACATGGGGGCGGGGACTTTTGGGGCCCAAGCAGCAGCGCAATTCTATTTCGGAAAATCGATCCGAGAAATTACTTTGCCGGAAGCTGCAATGCTTGCAGGTTTATTTAAGGCTCCCACCAAATTTGCCCCGCATGTAAATCTGCCCGCTGCTCGTTCTAGGGCCAACGACGTGTTGAGCAATTTGGTGGAGGCTGGATACATGACGCAAGGCCAAGTTTACGCTGCCCGTCAAAACCCCGCGACTCCGATCGATCGGCAGCTTATCGATTCTCCAGATTGGTATCTTGATTGGGCGTTTGATGAGGTGAAACATCTGGCGGATTTAGGAATGTTTGGTAACGAGCGCACATTAGTGGTTCGGACGGCTCTCGATAGTGTGCTTCAAAAAAAGGCTGAGGCCTCGTTGGAAGACGCGTTACGTGAATCCGGGCCTCGCTACCATGCAACCCAGAGTGCAACGGTGGTTTTGGAGCCAAACGGCGCGGTTAGGGCAATCGTAGGCGGCCGAGACTATGGAGACAGTCAGTTCAATCGGGCAACGGAGGCAAGTCGGCAACCAGGTTCTTCCTTCAAACCATTTGTTTATACAACTGCGCTTATGAGTGGAAAGTTCACACCAGACACTATCGTCGAAGACTCACCTGTGTGCGTTGGCAACTGGTGTCCGCATAATTTTGGGGGTTCGTACTATGGTCGACTACCGCTCTGGCAAGCTTTGACCAAGTCTCTGAATACCGTTGCCGTCAAGCTTTCAATTGCAATTGGCAATGGTAATCAAAAGGTCGGCCGGACGAAAGTTGTTGAAACAGCTAGGAAAATGGGTATCACAACGCCTCTGCCAGACACGCCCTCGCTGGTAATCGGAGCGGACGATGTTCACGTCATCGATATGGCGTCAGCTTATGCCACATTTGCCAACGGTGGCCACCGGGCGCCACCTTTCGCAACCGTCGAGGTGAGAAATGCTCGCGGAGACAAATTGTACGAAAATGTAACGGACATAAACAAAATGCCGCAGATTTTTTCTACAAAGGTGATGGAAGATATGGTGGGTATGATGACCCATGTGGTTGAAGAGGGCACTGCGCAGGCGGCAAAAATTCCGGGCGTTCATCTTGCGGGCAAGACTGGCACAACAAATGAGTCGCGTGATGCGTGGTTTGTTGGTTATTCGGGTAATTTTGTGGAGGCGATTTGGTTTGGCAATGACGATAACTCGCCCATGGAAAATATGACCGGCGGGTCACTGCCTGCTCGTACATGGCATGAAATAATGGCGTTTGCCCATAATGGTATTGAACTTAAGCCATTGCCTGGCGAAGGCGGGAAATTTACACCCTCGATTGCGCGAATTCCTCAGACAAACGCTGATGGCTCGAAAATTATAGAATTAAATGCAGTATCCCAAGGACTTGGCGCACTGTCAAAGCGTGGAACGAGTGTGATTCAAGGAATTGAGGAGTTAAGTCGTCCTAAAAGTGAGAAACGCGCGGACACAGGCTTCTCTTCCAATCCAAGAGCCCCGGGTTTTGCCACTGTAGTTCCTGCTAAAGTTACAGGTTTGTGATGAGTGCAGCAATTTGAGAGAATGTGAATGTGCAACATATCTCTAGCAAATCCCTTCCGATAACGTCCCTATTGCGTCCTGTTGTATATTGTGGAAACAGCTGCAAATTAACAAAATATCAGATTAGTCTGCAGCCCCTAAGCTTGAATAACTAAAATTCCATGGAGATGATCCGAGTGTCGCGGGCATTTTTTGTATTTTTGTCTATGGTTGCCAGCCTCGTTTTAGGACTGGGCAGCACTTATTTACTTGCCGACAGAGGGCTCGAATTTGGTGTTGTGCGGTCTGGCCCTTGGGTCGCAAATCTGCGTGCCGCAAATGATCCAGACCCCTACGTTCGGGCACATTCCGCAAAAACGGGCGAAATTGCTTTGGCCTTGGCGGAAGGAATTAGACTAAAAGCCACTGCATCAGATGATGGGCGTCCATTGGTGGGTAATTGCAGTTACATCATTGCAGGTAACACGCCTCAAAGCAGATTTTGGACGATTTTTCTTGAAAGCAAAGATGGAGTAACCATCGAGAATGATATTCATCGAAACGGGTTTACATCGTCGGAAATACTTCGCGATGAGACGGGAAGGTGGTCTATTTTTTTGAACCAGGCTATGACCGCAGGCAACTGGCAACCGCTAATCTCGTCAGACAACTTTAGCCTCGTTTTGAACCTCTATGAACCGACCATTTTGGGCGGAACATCCGCCATTCAACGTGATAGACTTCCTTACATAAAGAGAATTAAGTGCAATTGATCAATAAATCAGCTCGACTATTTATTGAAGAACGCGCCAGCCGGGTGTTATACTGGACTGTGCTCATTACGGCAGTAGCTATTGTCGTGCATGTCTCTTCGTTACTTCTGATACCACGCTTTGCTAGCCAGGACGCCTATATTCGTCTCACGCGCAAAAGCCCCGAAACGCGGGTAAGCTTAATAAATGCAGATTCGCAAATCTTCACACGATCCGACCCAAATGTTGTGGTTGGAGCTTGTCCATATCGCCTAGCAGATGGCCCCTTGCGCGTCAGAACCAAACCAGAAGCGCAGGAGTTCCTTTCCATTGCTTTTCACGCCCCCGATGGAACTGCATTTTTTGCAGTTACCGACAAGGCAGCTACAAAAAATGAACTGAATATTCTTCTTGTGACGCAACAGCAGTTGCGCGCCATAGAATCCGAAGATGATCCTGAAGAGCCAGTGCCGGAACTGAGATTGGTTGCAGCATCAAACGATGGTTTTGTTGTAATTAGATCTCTCGTGCAACGCCCCGGTGAGCGCGTCGCTGCCGAGCAGCGTATAATGTCAATTGTTTGTGAAATTGATAAAAGCGAAATGCCAGAAAATTAAAGTGTTTTGATCAAGCACGCTTGCGCTTGCGCCTTGGGCGCGTGGG
>JAYVYB010000044.1:0-7985 GCA_043784625.1 Methylovirgula sp. | reverse complement strand
TGTCCACAAATGTCTTGATTATCGAAGACGAGCCCATCATCGCTCTGGATATTGAGGCTATCGTCGAAGAACTTGGTCATACCATCACCGGCGTTGCCCGCACCCATAAAGAGGCTGTGGCGTTTGTGCATGAGCGCAAGCCGGGGCTGGTGTTGGCGGACATTCAACTGGCGGACGGCAGTTCAGGACTGGACGCCGTGAATGAAATTTTGAAAGACATCAACGTCCCTGTCATTTTTATCACCGCCTATCCAGAGCGCCTGCTCACGGGCGAGCGACCTGAACCCGCATTTTTGATCACCAAACCGTTTCAAGAAGAGGCCGTCAAGGCTGCCATCAGCCAAGCGTTGTTTTTTGACCGCAAGGCGGGGCGTCAGTCCTAGGCTGCTGGCTTAAAGTGCAAAAAGGAGACGCATGAGCGTCGAACAGCATCAATCTGTGCCGCAATTTCTTGCGCATTGTGGAGATCAGGGCCGCGCAGTGGCGGGGTTTGATTGGTCCGCCACACCGCTTGGGGCCATCGATAGCTGGCCAGAGTGTATCAAGTCCACGTTGTCGCTGATGTTGCACGCCAATGTTCCAATGGCCGTTCTTTGGGGCGAGACAGGCATCTTGCTTCATAACAAAGCCTTTGGAACTTTGGTAGGCAAGCCGGACTTCAGCGCCTTAGGGTGCAGTCTGCTCGAACTTTTTCCGCAATTTTCAGTATTTATGAGGGATGTTATCAGGTCAGTTTTGTCCGGCAAAACCGTGGCGGAGCGCGACATGCTGACGATGTTGGAGCGCGACGGAAAATTTCAGGAGGTTTGGGTCAACCAGGACTACAGCCCGATTGTGGACGACAACGGCGCTGTTTGTGCGGTTTTCGCCATTATAAAAGACACGACTGAGCGGACACGCATCGAGCAACGGCTGAACTTTGCCCAAGAAGCCGGGGGCGTCGGCACCTTTGAGTGGTATCCGGACAAGGGTACGCTCGACGTCTCCGACGAATACCGCCGTATTTGGGGTCTCGATCCACATGTTGAGGTGACCGACGCAATGCTGGTGAGCTTGCTACATCCTGATGATGCCACCAAGTCGGGAACCCATAAGCGCGACAGCGATAACCCGCTGGCCTATGTGGAATATCGCCGTATCTGTTCGCAAACCAATGAGATTAGATGGCTGGCCCGTCAGGGCCGGGTGATTTCAGCCACCGGGGTTTCGGTGCGCCGCTTTGTGGGCACAGTCACCGACATCACTGCGCGCAAGCAGGCCGAGGCCGCGCTGCGGGACGCGGAAGAGCGTTTTCGCACGCTGGCTCAGTCAATGACCAATCTGCTTTGGACGGCGCGGCCGGATGGTCTGCTCAGTTGGTGCAACGGGCGCATTCATGAATATGTCGGCGCGGGTGATGAGGCCGTGCTGGGTGAAGCATGGGGACAGCATTTACATCCCGACGATGTGGCTTCAGTGGCGCTTGCGTGGAGCGAAGCATTGCGTACCGGCTCGATGTACGAGACCGAATTACGCCTGCGCCGTTTTGATGGAACCTTCCGGTGGTTTATCACCCGTGCAACGCCCATCCGCGATGAAAGCGGCAAGATCATTTACTGGATTGGCAGCAACACCGACATTGAGGCGCAAAAGCGGGCGGAGAGCGAGCTCGCGGCACTGGCGATAGAGCTTGAAGCGCGCGTCGAAACCCGCACAGCCGAGCTGGCGCAAACCCAGGAGATTTTGCGCCAATCGCAAAAAATGGAGGCGATAGGCAACCTCACCGGCGGTATCGCCCATGATTTCAACAATCTGTTGCAAGTTGTCGGCGGAAATCTGGAACTGTTGCGGCGGCACATCGCCGATCAACCGCAAGCTGTGCGTCATGCCCAAAACGCCATGGAAGGTGTTGAGCGCGGCGCGCATCTGGCCGCGCAATTGCTGGCCTTCGGGCGGCGGCAGGCGTTGGCGCCCAAAGTTGTAAATGTCGGGAAGCTGTTGCATGGCGTGGAGGATATGTTGCGGCGGGTTCTGGGTGTGACAATCGAGCTCAAAACCATCGTTCACAACGGGGCCGGCAAAAGTCTGATCGATCCGGTGAATTTGGAAAACGCTATTCTCAATCTTTCCATCAATGCGCGTGACGCGATGGAGGGCGTGGGCAAGCTGACGATAGAAGTGGCAAACGTGATTCTGGACGCGTCAAGCGCTACAAAACAACGCGAGCTGGCACCCGGGCAATACGTGATGGTGAGCGTTACAGACACCGGACATGGCATGCCAAAGGAGTTGCTGGAAAAAGTGTTTGATCCGTTTTTCACCACCAAACCGCAGGGCAAAGGCAGTGGCCTCGGCCTGTCCATGGTTTATGGCTTCGTCAAACAATCCGGCGGGCAGGTGCGGCTGTACAGCGAGCCGGGTGAGGGCACCACGGTTCGGCTTTATCTTCCCAGCTCCACCGATACCGAAGATGATGTTGCCGAGGTGGATTATTCGCCGGTTATCGGCGGGCACGAAACCATCTTGGTGGTGGAGGACGATGAGGCTGTGCGGGCCACCGTCGTCGCGCAATTGAGCGATTTGGGCTATACGGTGCTAACCGCCAAAGATGCTTCAAGCGGCATTGACATTGTCGAAAGCCAAGCAGCGCTCGATTTGATTTTGACGGATGTGATCATGCCGGGCCCGGTCAAAGTGGATGCGCTGGCGCAGCGGGCGCAGGCCTTGCTGCCGCACGCCAAAATCATCTTCACGTCAGGCTATACCGAGGGGGCCATCGTACATTCGGGCCGCTTGTCAGACGGAATTGCATTTTTGGCCAAACCCTATAATCACGAGACACTGGCGCGAAAAGTCCGCTCGGTTTTGGGGCCGCCCAAAAATGCTGTTCCAATGGAAGTTTCCATGCCAACTGCCAATGAGTCACGCGCTTTGACAATTTTGCTCTGCGAAGATGACATGCTCATCCGCATGAATATGCTCGATATTATTGAAGACTTTGGCCATACCGGCCTTGAAGCCGGAAACGGTGCAGAGGCGCTGGAGCTTTCAGCGCAGCACGCAATTGATATGCTGATAACGGATGTCGGCTTGCCGGACATATCGGGCGTGGAGCTGGCCAACCGGTTGCGCCAAATAAACGCCTTGTTGCCGGTGCTTTTTGCCAGCGGCCATAGCCATATCGCGGGTGTTACGCTGGATGCCAGAACCGCGGTTCTCCAAAAACCGTTCACAGTTGATATGCTGGGCAAGGCTATTGCGGCCCTCGCCTGAACGCTGCGCAGCCGGGGTGCGGCGTTTTCGGCTTGCCTAAAATGTAGGCAGTTTGCAACTGGAAAGGCATAGTGCGGTGCGATATTTTGTGAAACACTTGCTGCCACAATTGCATCATAAAGCGCGGGTTTCATGTCGATAAAAGCCAGTATCTATCACCTTACTCACTACAAATATGACCGTCCGGTTGTGTTGGGCCCGCAAGTCATTCGCCTCAGACCGGCCCCCCATAGCCGAACCCGCGTGATATCGCATGCGCTGAAGGTTTCGCCCGCCAATCACTTCGTCAATTATCAGCAAGACCCCTACGGAAACTGGCTGGCGCGGTTTGTGTTTCCCGAGCCCGTGCTCGAATTCAAGATCGAGGTTGATCTCGTTGCCGACATGACGGTCTACAATCCGTTCGACTTTTTTGTTGAGCCGGAAGCGGAGAATTGGCCATTTGAATATCCTGAGGACTTGGCGCAGGATCTCAGCATCTACCGTCAAGCAGAGCCGGTCGGGCCGCTTTTGCAGGGCTTTTTGGCAAAGGTTCCAACACATCCGCTGCGCACAGTTGATTTTGTCGTCAATCTCAATGCGCAGGTTTCGGGGTCGGTTGGCTACGTCATCCGTATGGAGCCGGGTGTGCAAACGCCGGAAGAGACTTTCGCGCGCGGGACAGGTTCGTGCCGCGATTCAAGTTGGCTATTGGTGCAGGCGCTGCGCCATTTCGGTTTTGCGGCGCGGTTTGTCTCCGGCTATCTCATCCAGCTCAAGCCGGATTTGAAAGCGCTGGACGGCCCGTCCGGCACCGAGACTGACTTCACCGATCTTCATGCGTGGGTGGAGGTGTATTTGCCCGGCGCAGGCTGGATCGGGCTCGACCCCACCTCCGGCCTGCTGGCGGGAGAGAGCCACATTCCGTTGGCCGCGACGCCGCATTATCGCAATGCCGCTCCCATTTCGGGAATGGCCAGCTTTGCCAATGTCGAATTCGGCTTTGACATGCGGGTGACGCGTGTGGCGGAACATCCGCGCATCACCAAGCCGTTTTCGGATGAGTCGTGGGCAGCGCTGGATAAGCTCGGTCACCAGATTGACGCTTCGCTGCAAGCTGGCGATGTGCGCCTCACTATGGGCGGCGAGCCGACCTTTGTGTCCATCGATGATTTTGAAGCCGAAGAGTGGAATTCGGCTGCGGTGGGGCCCACCAAGCGGGTGTTGGCAGACGAGCTTATTCGCCGTCTGCGGGATAAGTTCGCGCCGGGCGGTTTTTTGCATTACGGGCAGGGCAAGTGGTATCCGGGCGAAACCTTGCCGCGCTGGACGTTTTCGCTGTATTGGCGCGCTGATGGCAAACCGATCTGGAACGATGTTGGCCTTATTGCCAAAGAGGATGCCGATGCGAAAGTCGGCCCGAATGAGGCCGAAGCGCTGTTAAAGGCGATCGCGACGCAACTCGCTGTGCCAACCAATATGGTGACGCCGGCCTTTGAAGATCCGGCGCAATGGATTTTGAAAGAAGCCAATCTGCCGGACAATGTCACGCCGGAAAACTCAAAGCTGGAAGACGCTGAAGAGCGCAGCCGCATCGCGCGGGTGTTTGAGCGGGGCCTTACCCAACCGTCGGGATTCATTTTGCCAATTCAACGTTGGCAGGCGCAGGCCACCGGCCAGCGCTGGCGTTCAGAGCGGTGGAAGACCCGTCGCAGTCACGTGTTTTTGGTGCCGGGGGACAGCCCTGTGGGCTACCGCCTGCCGCTTGCAGGGTTGCCATATATCCCGCCAGCGCAATATCCCTATGTGCACCAGATGGACCCGACCATCGCGCGCGAGCCTTTGCCAGATTTTTCGCCGCGCCATGATGGCGGTGCGATTCGCCCGCAACCTGCCGCGCACTTTACCGCAGGCACAGCGGCACAAGAGCAGATTGAGCAAACCTTGGGCGACGAGGACAACGCCACCCGCACAGCGATGTCGGTGGAGCCGCGCGACGGACGCTTGTGTGTGTTCATGCCGCCCGTTGAGAAGATTGACGATTATCTGGAGCTGGTAGCAGCGGCAGAAATTGCCGCCAAGCAGCTTGGTCTGCCGGTGCACATTGAAGGATATGCCCCGCCGCATGACCCGCGCATGAACGTTGTGCGCGTGGCACCCGACCCGGGTGTAATCGAAGTGAACATTCACCCCGCCAAAAGCTGGGCGGATATGGTCGCGATAACCGAGGCGGTTTATGAAGAGGCGCGGCTAACGCGGCTGGGCGCGGATAAGTTTATGCTGGATGGCCGCCACACCGGAACCGGCGGCGGTAATCACATTGTCGTTGGCGGCGCCACCACGCTGGACAGCCCGTTCTTGCGGCGGCCGGATTTGCTGCGCAGTTTGATTTTGCACTGGCAGCGCCATCCGAGCCTATCCTATCTGTTTTCCGGCATGTTCATTGGCCCGACAAGTCAGGCCCCGCGCATTGATGAGGCGCGGCATGACAGCCTCTATGAGCTGGAAATGGCGCTGGATCAAATTCCGCACCCGGGTTTGGGCACACAGCCTGCGCCGTGGCTGGTGGACAGGCTGCTGCGTAATTTGCTGATTGACGTCACCGGCAATACGCACCGCGCCGAAATCTGCATCGATAAGCTCTATTCTCCCGACGGCCCAACCGGGCGGCTCGGCCTTGTCGAGTTTCGCGGCTTCGAAATGCCGCCGCATCCGCGCATGGCTTTGGCGCAGATGGTGCTCATTCGTGCCATCGTCGCCCGTATGTGGCAAAGCCCCGTTGCGGGCAATCTGACGCGCTGGGGCACCACCTTGCATGACCGCTATATGTTGCCGCATTTCCTGTGGGAAGATTTGAAGGATGTGCTGGCGGATCTGGGCGACCACGGTTTTGCGATGCGCTCCGAGTGGTTTGAAGCGCAGTGCGAATTCCGCTTTCCGTTCTGCGGCGAAGTTGAATATGAGGGGGTGCATCTGGAACTGCGGCAAGCGCTGGAGCCATGGCATGTGTTGGGTGAAACCGGAGCCATTGGCGGCACCGTGCGCTACACTGACAGTTCGGTGGAGCGCTTGCAGGTTAAGCTGACCACCACAAACCCGGAACGCTACATCATAACCTGTAACAAGCGACGGGTTCCGTTGCAGAAGACCCAAACCAGCGGCGTGAGCGTGGGCGCGGTGCGTTACAAGGCGTGGCAACCGACACTGTCTCTGCATCCGGTGCTGGAGGTAGACGCGCCGTTGACCTTCGATATTTTTGATAGCTGGACAGGCAAGGCTTTAGGTGGTTGCATATACCACGTCGCTCATCCGGGCGGCCGTTCCTATGACACGTTCCCGGTGAACGGAAATGAGGCGGAGGCGCGTCGGCTGGCGCGGTTCCTGCCTCACGGTCACAACTCCGGAAGCTATATGCCTTTGCCAGAAACGCCACACCCCGAATTTCCGCTGACGCTCGATTTGCGCCGCAAGCCCGGCTTGTGACGTGCCGCATAAGCTGAATAAACTCGGGCAAGAGCAGAGCGCGGACCCGTTGCAGGGTTACGCGCCGCCGCGTGGCGTGGCAGATGAATTGATGGACGCACGGGGCAATGTGCGCCTGGTCTGGCAGAATTTTGTCAAATTTCTGAGCGAACTGCCCGGCGGCGATATCGAGCGGCGCATCGCGCGCGGTGATCAGTATCTGCGCGATGCGGGTGTGTTTTTCCGGCAATATGGCCAGGCCGGTTCCACAGAGCGGGCATGGCCGCTGAGCTCCATTCCGGTTTTGATTGCAGAATCCGAATGGACGCACATTTCAAAAGGGCTGGTACAGCGCGCAGAACTGCTTGAAGCGGTGATGGCAGATTTATACGGGCCGAATCGGTTGGTTGAAAGCGGCCAATTGCCTGCTGCGCTCATCGCCAATAGCGCCGAGTGGTTGCGGCCTCTGGTCGGGGTTAAGCCGTCATCAGGGCATTTTCTGCAGTTTATCGCCTTCGAAATCGGGCGCGGGCCCAACGGGCAGTGGTGGGTTTTGGGAGACCGCACGCAAGCGCCTTCGGGGTCGGGCTTCGCGCTGGAAAACCGCGTTGCCACGGCGCGCATGTTTACGGATTTCTACACCAAGGCCAATGTGCACCGGCTTGCCGGGTTTTTCCGCTCGTTTCGGGATGAACTTCAGAACATGTGCGGCGACGGTGCCGGCCGCGTGGCGATTTTAACCCCCGGTCCGCTAAACGACACCTATTACGAACACGCCTATATCGCGCGCTATCTCGGCTTCATGCTGCTGGAAGGCGAAGATTTGACCGTGCAAAATGGTCAGGTTCTGGTGCGCACTGTTGCCGGTTTGCGGCCTGTTAGCGTGTTATGGCGACGGCTTGATTCGGCCTTTGCCGATCCGCTGGAATTAAACGAGGCGTCGTCGCTTGGCACTCCCGGGCTGCTGAACGCCTTGCGGCATAGTGGCGTTTCGCTGGTCAATGCATTGGGCAGCGGCGTGCTGGAAATGCGGGCGTTGTTGGCGTTTTTGCCACGCATTTGCCAAAGCTTGCGCGGCGAAGCGTTGGCCATGCCCAATGTCGCCACATGGTGGTGCGGGCAGGACAAAGAGCGTGATTATGTGATTGCCAATGCGAAGCGGATGTTAATCAGCCCGGCACTGTCCACCCGATTGCCGTTTGACGTGGATGCACATTCGGCGTTGGGCGGTGCTTTTCGCGGTGAAACAACCGGCTCGCTCGCGGACTGGATCGCGCAGGAAGCGCAAACTT
>JAYVYB010000043.1:0-5986 GCA_043784625.1 Methylovirgula sp. | reverse complement strand
AAAGACCTGTCCAAATTGTCAGGCGAAGCTGTTCGCAACGCCCGCGCAGACAAATTCCTCAACATGGGCCGTAAATTCTAAACGCCGTGAAGCCCATGCTAAACACCTCTGTGGAAGCGTAATTAGTGGGCGTTGGTCTTAGTATTGCCGGAATCGCCCCGCAAAAAGCGGCAATATTAACGCAATATTGACCATGAATACCGCAAAAGCCCACGAGGCGGCATTTGGTTAAGAATTTGGAACTTGTTTTGGTTCAAATTTGATGAAACCGCCACGTTTTGGTGTATAGGTTTTTGGTGTATAAAGGGTACATGTCGAAGATGATGAGTTCTTTTCGTTTGCGCACTGCGGCTTATCTGTTCGGGGCATCGCTTTTGGCACTCAGCCTTGCAGGCTGCGACGATTCCAGCCAAAACGCCGGCGCTACAAAGCCCGTTCCAGCCGCAACCATCGCCCAGATGAGCAAAATCGGCTCGGATCAGCACGCCGCAACGCTCATCCGCACCTTCAAAAAAGAAGCCGAATTTGAAGTCTGGAAGCAAAAGCCGGACGGAACTTACGCCTATCTTAAAACCTTCCCCATGTGCCGCTGGTCCGGACAGCTTGGCCCCAAAGTGCGCGAGGGCGACCGCCAGGTTCCTGAAGGCTTCTATGGCGTTACACCGGCGCAGATGAACCCGAATTCCTCCTATTACCTCTCCTTCAACGTCGGCTATCCCAATGCGCTGGATCGCTCTTTGGGCCACACCGGCGGTGCCATCATGGTGCACGGGATTTGCTCGTCCGCCGGTTGCTATTCGATGACCGATGCACAAATCGCAGAAATTTATGCCATCGCCCGCGAATCCTTTGCCGGGGGCCAGCGCTCCATCCAGATGCAGTCCTATCCGTTCCGCATGACCGCCGAAAATCTCGCCAAGCACCGGCTTGACCCGAATATGGCGTTTTGGCGCAACCTCAAAGAAGGTTCCGACCATTTCGAGATCACAAAAACCGAACCTGCGGTTGGTGTCTGCGGCCGTCACTATGTGTTTGATGCAAAATCCACCGACGGCAGCCCTATTGAAGCAGGCAGCCAGTGCCCTGCGCTAAAGGTCGATGACCAACTCGCCAGCGCCGTGTCCGAAAAGCAAACAAAGGACAATCAGGCGGTTGCCGAACTCATCGCCAAAGGCACCCAGCCGATCAAGCTGGTCTACCAGGACGGCGGCCAGCACCCGGATTTCCGCAATAAGGTTGCCGACATGAGCCGCCCGGAAGCTTTGGCCGAGTTGCCGACCGAGGTTGTGCTCAACGATCCGAAATCGAAAACTCCGGCTATCGTGCAGGCCGTAGCCAAAACCGCCAGCCCCGCCGCAGCGCAGCCAATCGATAAGACCGCGATTGCCGCAACATCTGCGTCCCCCGCCAACAATGCGCTGGCCTTGGTGCAGACCGGCCCGTCCTCGACGTTTCAGCAGACCGCCAAAGTCGAAAAGCCGTTCTACAAGAAGTTCCTCCCCTTTGGCGATGATGCCCAGGCGGCAACCGACCTTGATGCACCAACCATTGCGCAAACGCCGGTTTCAGTTCCGCAAGTGCCGGTTCCGGTGCCGCTGAAACGCCCGTGATATCCGGCTCCAAAAACGAGCCGGACTTGCCAAAACCGGCTTTCACAAAAAAGTGAGGGTTTTTTGGTGGGCGTGATTAGCCGTTTTGATTTCTTCCGCGTATCTTAAAAATCAAAGGGAGAAAGCCATGCTGATCAAAAGCCGTAAATCTTGGGAAATATCTGAAAATCAGGTTACGCCCGAGCACCTGTTCCTCAACCGCCGTGCACTTCTTGGAGCGGGCGCTGCGCTTGTCGGTGCCAGCGCGTTGCCGGGCTTTGCGCAAGCTGCCGAAGAGGACATGACCACTTCGCTCTATCCCGCCAAGAAGAACGATGCCTACACGCTGGATCGTCCGCTGACGCCCGAAGCGGCCAACGCTTCCTATAACAATTTTTATGAATACAGCACCGACAAGAAGCTTAACGCCGACAAGCTGATAACCCGCCCTTGGATGGTAAAGGTCGATGGTTTGGTCGAAACACCCAAAGACATCGGCATTGATGATTTGATCAAATCCATGCCCCTCGAAGAGCGGCTCTATCGCCATCGTTGTGTCGAGGCGTGGTCAATGACCATTCCATGGACCGGATTCCCCTTGAAGGCGCTGATTGCTGCGGCAAAGCCGACGTCAGCGGCAAAGTTCGTCCGCTTCGAAACCTTCAACAATCCCAAAATGGCGCCGGGACAGAAATCCCCGATCTACCCTTGGCCCTATATCGAGGCGCTGACCATGGAAGAAGCCATGAACGACCTCGCATTTATGGTCACCGGTGCTTACGGTCATCCGTTAGCCAAGGTCCATGGCGCGCCATTGCGGCTGGCCACCCCGTGGAAATATGGATTTAAGTCGATCAAATCGATTGTCAAAATCAGCTTTGTTGACAAGCGCCCGGTCGGCCTCTGGGAAGCGTTGCAAAATTCGGAGTATGGCTTCTGGGCCAATGTGAACCCCGAAGTTCCGCACCCGCGCTGGAGCCAGGCCACTGAAAATGTCATTGGCACCAATGAGCGCCGGCCGACATTGCTGTTTAACGGCTATGGCGAGCAGGTTGCGGCGCTGTACAAGAATGTCGATAAAGCAGAAAATCTGTATCGCTAATCGCCACAAACAAAAGGGGCGGCAAAACCGCCCCCTTTTAAAATCAAATCGTCGCGAAATTAGATCGTTGCAAAATCAGATTGTCGAAGGATCTTTGATCGCGGCTTCCAAATCCTCATATTCTTCGCAGGTTGTATTGCCGCAAATGCCCTTGATCTTATCAAGCTCGGCTTTGGCCAAATCCATTTGGCCCTTCAAAACATAGGCCTCGCCCAAATATTCGCGCACCTGCGCATAGTCGGGTTTCAGCGCCACAGATTTCAGATAAAATCCGATGCCTTCATCGACCTTGCCGCTTTTGCGGGTGGCATAGCCACGATAGTTTAGCGCTTGCGGCGTGTTCTGATCTTTCAACAAATCCAGAACTTCGAGAGCCTCCGGCGCGCGTCCGGCCTTGGCCAATGCCAGCGCATAGGCGGCATAATTCTCGTCGGTGAGGTTGGCACCCTCTTTCTTCACGCATTTCTGCGCTTTTTCATCATAGACTTCGCCCTTGCCGCAGGTTGGCGGCGGCGGTGCATCACCGGCGGCAAAAGCCGGACGAAAGGTGGCCGCGCCGAGCAGCGCCAGCCCTAAGGCTGAAGATAGAAACACAATTTTGGACATGAAAACCTCCCTGGTTCTCCTCCGCAAAATTTGCGGCGGAGACAGCTCCGGATTCAATTAGGGCCAAAACGCGGCAATGCAACCGTCTGCCGCAGAATGCGCTTTGCGCAAAAATGCAAGCTCTGCTGGCCCGCCTTAATTCGCAAACCGGAAGTGCAAGACATCGCCGTCCTGCACCACATAGTCCTTGCCCTCAAGGCGGAATTTGCCGGCCTCGCGCGCGCCGCTTTCACCCTTATTGGCAATGTAATCCTCATAGCCAATGGTCTCGGCGCGAATATAGCCCTTTTCAAAGTCTGTATGAATAACACCCGCCGCCGCAGGCCCCTTGGTGCCCTTTTCAATGGTCCAGGCGCGCGCCTCTTTCGGGCCAACGGTGAAATAGGTAATCAGGTGAAGCAGATTATATCCGGCGCGGATGCAGCGGTTAAGGCCCGGTTCGGCGAGGCCAACCGCGTCCAGATAATCGCGCTGGTCGCCAATCGGCAGCACCGCAATTTCAGACTCGATCTTTGCCGAAACCACAACCGCAACTGCGCCCTCTTCAGCCGCGCGCTTTTTCACTTCTTCGGAAAACGCATTGCCCTGATCGGCAGCCGCTTCCTCAACATTGCAAACATACAGCACCGGCTTTGACGACAGCAGGCCCAGTCCGGCAAAAATCTTATGTTCATCCGGCGAGCGCTCAACAATGCGGGCGGGCTTGCCTTCGCGCAGCAACACCAGACAGCGGTTGACCAGATCGAGCGTTTCCTTAGCTTCCTTGTCACCGCCCTTGGCGCGCTTTTCCAGCGCATTGAGGCGCTTTTCAAGGCTTTCCAAGTCCGCCAGCATCAGCTCGGTTTCGATGATGTCGATGTCATTGATCGGCGCGATCTTGCCTTCCACATGGGTGATGTCGCCATCTTCAAAGCAGCGCACCACATGCGCAATCGCGTCGCACTCACGGATATTGGCCAAAAACTGGTTGCCGAGACCTTCACCCTTGGAGGCACCGCGCACCAGCCCGGCAATATCAACAAAGGTCAGGCGGGTTGGAATGATTTCCTTGGAGTGCGAAATTTTCACCAGCTCGTCAAGACGCGCATCCGGCACGGCAACATCGCCGACATTCGGCTCAATGGTGCAAAACGGATAGTTGGCCGCCTGCGCTGCGGCAGTTTGGGTGAGCGCGTTAAAAAGCGTCGATTTGCCCACATTTGGCAGGCCGACAATGCCACATTTAAAACCCATGGAACCACTCGTAAGTTTGAAAATAAGTTGCCGCTGTCCTAGCTTGAACGACAAGATTTAGCGACACAAATTTATGCCTGACCCATGGCGATGGCGATCTTTGAAGCAAATCCGGCCTCATCGCCCTTCACCAGCAGCGGCGCGTGCGAGGCAATAGCATCACACAGCGTGCGCACCCATGGCCGCTCATCAGGATGAAAATCCGACAGCACATGGCCATGCACCAGCTCCTTGACACCGGGATGCCCGATGCCGAGCCGCACACGGCGGTAGTCGTTGCCGCACAGCGCCGAGATCGAGCGCAAGCCGTTATGCCCGGCGTTGCCGCCACCAAGCTTCACCCGCAGTTTGCCGGCGTCCAAATCCAGCTCGTCATGAAACACCGTCACATCGGCGACCGGAATTTTTGAAAACCGCATCGCCTCTCCCACAGAGCGGCCGGACTCGTTCATGAATGTCATCGGCTTCAGCAGCGTAACCTTTTCTCCGGCAATGATGCCGTCTGCCACTTCGCCCGAAAACTTGGTTTTAAAATTCGGAAAGTTGAACGCCCGCGCAAGCGTGTCCACCGCCATAAAACCGATGTTATGGCGGTTATGACGATAGCCGGTGCCGGGATTTCCTAAACCTACAAACAGCATTTCGAGGGTTCCAAACAAATTCGCCCGCATGAAGCGGGCGAAAAATTCTATCGAAGCAGCGCAGAGCTTACTTCTTTTTTGCACCGGCAGCCGCAGCGGCCTGAGCTGGCGTTTCAGCAACAACAACTGGTGGCACGATGGTGGCCACAGTGAAGTCCTTCTCGGTGCTGGTTGGCTTGCAGCCTTCCGGCAGCTTGAGAACCGACGCGTGAATGGATTCGTTGAAGTCATACTTCGACAAATCAACTGCAATTGCGCCCGGAATGTTGTCCGCAGGCACGCGCATGTTGATGGCGTGGGTAACGATGTTGAGCGAGCCGCCCTTCTTCAAACCCGGGCAAATGTCCTGATTCAAGAAATGCACCGGAACGTCAACGCGCAAGGTTGCGCCTGCTTTCAAGCGCAAAAAATCAATGTGCAGCGGCATGTCGCGCACGGGGTCAAGCTGATAGTCGCGCGGGAGAACGCGCTGCTTCTTGCCGTCAACTTCAACTTCAAAAATCGTGGTCAGAAAGTGACCCGCGTAAATCAGTTGATTGAGCGAACGAAAATCGAGTGAGATCGGTTCAGCGGCTTCACCGCCACCATAGATCACTGCTGGAATGCGGCCGTCACGACGTGCACCACGGGCGGCCCCCTTGCCGGTCCCTGCGCGCGCAGTGGCCACGAGTTGCTTATACTCTGCCATGTGTATGTATCCTTCAAAAAACAAAAATTGCGCCCTCGCCTCCAGGGGTGTCGGAAAAACGAGCGCGGGGGTTGCATAGAGCCAAACGCCCGCAAATGCAAGGACTTGGGTAGAGCAGGACTCGGAT
>JAYVYB010000042.1:0-3534 GCA_043784625.1 Methylovirgula sp. | reverse complement strand
GCGGCTATCTCATCAGCAAGGATGGGAGCCGCTACCTTGGGGCCCGGCGTAGGCGGCACGGCGTTAGGCCATGGCATGGCGTTTACCGGTCCGCCGGGTGGAATAATGTCGGGAATATCAGTTGGAACGACTCGCGGCGCCCGGACGACGCGGCGCGGCACCAGAGGCACACTGGGTTTGCGCACCCGACGCGGACGCTCCGGCGTAACCGGGATTACATTGGGCGAGGGGCTTGGCTGAAAAATACTCTTGAATGCATCAAAAATCGTGCGTTGCTGAGCGAACGCAGCGGGCGACGCGCCCACGCTTAAAACCAAGATCAGACAAAAATATCGTATCGCTCGCAACATGGATAATGTTTAGCAGATCAAAGCGGTTTGCGCATCCTTTGCAGCAATTGCAACGTCGGAAAGCCGTCCGGCACAAGGCCCGCCCGCTTCTGATATTGGCGCAAAGCCTCTTTGGCCTTGTCTCCGACCTTGCCGTCCAATTCGCCGATCTTGTACCCCATTTTGACGAGGGCGCGTTGCATCTCCAGGGACTCGGCGCGGTTGAGCAGGCGCATTTTACGCGGCCAGGATTTTTTCAACGGCCCCTCACCCGCAATCCGGTCGCCCAAAAGCGCGACGGCTAAAGCATAAGAGGTTGAATTATTGTAGGATTTTATCACCTGAAAGTTTGGTGTTACCAAAAATACAGCGCCAAAACGTCCCATAGGCAGTAAAAGGCTTGCAGTGCCGGAGGTGGGTAGAGCTTCACCGCTGGCCAGCGTGAAGCCCTTTGCGGACCAGTAGGAGAACGGCTTGTCGGATATTTCTGTAAAGTCGAAATTGTCAGGCAAATTGACTTCGTAACCCCAGGTCTCTCCGTTTATCCAGCCGTGTTCGTTAAGGTAATTGGCAGTGGAGGCCAATGCGTCCGGTGTGGATTTCCAAATGTCGCGTCGGCCGGAGCCGTTAAAATCCACAGCATATTTTTCGAAACTCGACGGCATAAACTGGGTTTGGCCCATGGCTCCCGCCCAAGAGCCGCGCATGGCGGTGCGCTCAATATCGCCGTGTTCGAGGATTTTGAGGGCAATCAGCAACTCATTGCGGAAAAAGTCGCCGCGATAGTGCGCATAGGCAAGTGTGGCGAGCGCCCGTATCGTGTCAATATTTCCCGGGTTTGCACCAAAGTTGCTCTCCATGCCCCACACGCCCACGACAATTGGCCACTCCACGCCGTAACGCGCCTGAATACGATCAAGAGTTTGGCTCCATTCTTCGCTCAAGGCCTTGCCTTTGGCGATCCGGCCATTGGTGATGGCTCCGTCCAGATAGGCAAAAACCGGTTTGACGAACTCAGCCTGTTTGCGGGTCAGCGCTATGATGGCTCTATCAGGTGTCATTTGCGCAAAAGCATCGTCAAATGTTTCGCGGGAGACGCCTTGGTCTTTGGCATCCGTCCATAGTCCAGCGATAAAGCGCGAAAAGTCCGTATCTGCAGCGCGGGCGGCAGTCGGTTGCAGGGCTAAACAATACACTGCAACGGCTAAAGCTGCGATCAACAGGCATAGCCGCGCCATCTGAAGCGTGAGTTGGCGGGCATGAGATGCGCGCAAGGGCGCGTCGTGTCGGCGCCTCGCCTGAAAATCCGACAATTGGTTTCGCGTGGTATGGATCGTCATGGGGCGCTCGCGGATTCAACTCTTGATCGCCACGCTAACCCGAAAGGGGTTTAGGTTTGATTAACCATAGTGCCCCTAGCCGGGATAGCTCATCGTCCATGTCTCGGTGAGCGCGTGCACATTGCTGCGCAAAAACGCGCGGATATCGGTTGGCTGACCCGCGTCTGCAACAAAATCAATGGCGGCGCGAAAACCGGCGATATGCGGATTGGGTACCAGGAACGCGCGGATAATCCGGCCATGGGTGACGCTGGGCACCAACTCCAACGCGGCAGGATCCGTCAGATAAAATTCGAGATCACCTCCGGCAAAATCGATAATAATGCGGTGCGCGCCCAAAGGCACGGCATCGCTGGCACCGTTGGCCTTGGCTTGGGTGATGAAAGTGTTGACGGCCCTGCCATTGGGCGAAAGCTTGGTCTCATCAATCAAGCTGGTGAGGCGATAGCCGAAGGCGAAGACCTTACCTTCTTCCAGAGTTTGCGCGGGCGTCCACAAGGCGACAATGTTGTCATTGGTTTCGTCAGATGTTGGCAGTTCAAGAAGCTCTATGCGGCCCTCGCCCCAGCCTTCACGCGGCTCAACCCAATAGGAGGGGCGGCGCTCATAGGCCAAGTCCAAGTCTTGATAGTGATCAAAAGCACGGTCTCTTTGCAACAGGCCAAACCCGCGCATATCCTTATCGACAAAGGCGGAAACCTCGGCTTTTTTTGTGTTGCGCAGAGGTCGCCAAATCCACTCACCATTGCCGGAATGCATCAATAGTCCGTCAGAATCGTGCATCTGCGGACGATAGTCCGGGGCCGTGGCCACGGGTTGCTGCGGATCGGCATTGCGCATATCGCCCGGGCTTTTGAAGAACATCGAGGTGAGCGGCGCAAGACCAATATGGCTCAGAGCGCGGCGCGGAAAAAGATTGGCGGTAACGTCGATGAAGCTTTCGGCGCCGGGATGAATATCGAAGCGGTAGGCACCAGTGACAGAGGCGCTGTCCAGCAGCGCATAGACGGTGGCTTTGTCCGAATTTGCGGTGGGCGTCTCCACCCAAAATTCTTTGAAAAATGGAAATTCTTCCGGCACATCGGGTGCGGAGGGCAATGCCAGACCGCGCG
This sequence comes from Methylovirgula sp., assembly GCA_043784625.1. Classification (GTDB taxonomy): domain Bacteria; phylum Pseudomonadota; class Alphaproteobacteria; order Rhizobiales; family Beijerinckiaceae; genus JANXSV01. Next base: position 753 of record JAYVYB010000042.1, on the reverse strand, counting down.
CCGACAAGCCATAGTGTTGATCGCGGCCCAAAAGCCGGAAATAGCTGGCACCGAGGAAGGCAATTAGCTCGTCAAAAACATTTGGCTTGTTAAGCGCCGAATGCAGCCGGAAACCGGCAAAGCCGGTGTTGACCGGTAATGGCGCTGTCAGAATTGTGCGGCCGTATTCGAACAGCGAGGCGGTATAGGGAATGGGGGCGGCAATGCCATCGCGAATGAGATTGATGGTGACGGGGCGGGTGTAAAGATGGCCTAAATGAAAGAGCTGCAGCCGGATGGGGCTGTCTTTGGCGGCCAGCATTGATTTTTCGGGCTTGAAGCGGATGTCCCGCCACGTGTCAAAATTCAAATTTTTGAGCTGCTCTGGCAGTTTGGGAATGGAGACATCAAAGGCTGCAGCATTCAACTCTTTGGCGCGCTTGATAACGTCTTCGAAGCTGAAAGGTGTGTTGGTTTTGGGCTCGGGCGGTTTTGGTTCCTGCGGCTTGTTGTCTTGCGATTTGGCAGCGAATGGAATTGCAGCCAGCATTGCGGCACCCATATGCGTCATTGCCATTTTTCTAAGAAGCTGACGGCGGGAGAAATGGCGCATGAAACACTCTCGAATCGTGGTTGTGGCAAGCAAGGTTGTGCTTACGGGATATTGCAAAGTAAAGGATTTTTGCGGGAGGAGTTGACGGTATCGGTGCTAAATTGCAAGTGACAATTTAGGCGCTCTCATAGGGCTGAACGCTGCAACAATGTGCAGCATCA
>JAYVYB010000041.1:0-12722 GCA_043784625.1 Methylovirgula sp. | reverse complement strand
CTGAAAAAGGGCCAAATTCTGTTCACTTATCTGCATCTTGCGCCAGACGCCGAGCAGACCAATGACCTGATCGCCTCCGGCGCAACCTGCATTGCCTATGAAACGGTTACATCGCCGACAGGCGGACTGCCTCTGCTAACCCCCATGTCGGAAGTGGCAGGGCGTTTGGCACCGCAGGTGGGCGCACACGCGCTGGAGAAGGCTGCCGGTGGCCGCGGCATTTTGCTGGGCGGCGTTCCCGGCGTTCCCGCCGCCGAAGTGGTCATTCTGGGTGGCGGCGTCTCCGGCACACATGCAGCTACCATCGCGCTGGGCATGGGCGCAAACGTCACCGTGGTGGATCGCTCCGCTGATGTTCTACGCCGTCTTTCTGCGCAATTCGGCACCGGCGTGCGCACAATTTTCTCGACGCGTTCAGCCATTGAAGAATTGGTCAAGCGTGCGGATTTGTTGATTGGAACGGTGCTCATCCCCGGAGCGGCAGCGCCAAAGCTGGTGACCCGCGCTATGTTGAAAACCATGAAGCCCGGCTCGGTGATTGTCGATGTGGCCATCGATCAGGGCGGTTGCACTGAAACCTCGCACGCCACAACCCACGCCGAACCAACCTATGTTGTCGATGGTGTGGTGCATTATTGCGTGGCAAATATGCCGGGCGCTGTGGCGCGCACATCGACCTTTGCGCTGAACAACGCAACTTTGCCGTTTGCGCTCGCCTTGGCAGATAAGGGGTGGAAAAAGGCCCTTGCAGACGACAAACACCTGCGCAACGGCCTCAATGTCCACGATCACATGGTTACCTATTCCGCCGTGGCGGAAGCGCACGGCCTCAAATATGTCAGCGCTGAAAGCATCTTGGGGCTCTAAGCGCAGCTCTGAAAACCAGAATGACAACACCACTCATCCCGCGTAAAACATAAAAAACACGGGGTGAGTCATTTGCCGAAATTAAGCCAGATTGTGCCTTTCATTGCTCTGCTTGGAGCCTTCACGCTGTTTGGCCCGGCCCCTCCGCATGTGATGCGCGAACTTGTAAAATCCGAAGCCTTCTCGGCAGCCCATCCTAAATGTATGGAATGGAGCGACGCATGCACAACATGCCTGCGAGACACCGACAAAATCTCCTGTTCCCTCCCCGGCATCGCCTGCCAACCTGCCGAAATGCTCTGCAAAAAAGGCGAATAACTGCGATTTGACACTGCGGTAAAGCCCACGCATAAATCCTGAACTTTGGATGTTGAGGAATTTCCGTTGCGGCTCAAACTAAGCCTTTTATGCGCGCTGCTGGCTCTGCACTTAGACGCCCAGAAAGCCTTGGCGCAGGAGGCCAATGGCCAGCCCGACCGCGCGCTGAAAGTGGCAGTGCGCATCGTGCCGCCCTTTGTTTTTAAAGAGGCCAACAGCCTCACCGGCTTCAGCACCGAGTTATGGTATGCGCTGGGGCGCGACCTCAATATCAAAACTGAATTTGTCGAGAAGGCCAATGTTCCCGATTTGCTCGACGAGGTGAAATCCGGACGCGCCGACCTTGCCATCGCCGCAATCTCAATCACCTCGGAGCGGGAAAAAGCCTTCGATTTCTCGCAGCCGATGTTAGACGCCGGCCTGCAAATCATGGTGCCAAGCAACCGCAGCCAGGACAGCTCCATCATTCCGGCGATGTTGGCGTTGTTTACCTCGAAAGCGTTTCAGGAATTGGCCCTGATTATGCTTGTTTTGGCGATTTTGCCGGTGCCCTTGGTCTGGCTGTTTGAGCGCAAAAATCCGGAAGCCCTGTTCAAAGGCAAATCGGCGCTCGGCAGCCTCGGCAAAACATTGTGGTGGTCATCCTCAACAGTTGCCGGGCAAGCCACTCATATGCCGCACACGCTGGCGGGCCGCTTGATCGCGATGGTTTGGATGTTTGTGGGAGTCATCTTCATCTCCTATTTCACCGCAACAGTAACCGCTAACCTCACGGTGAAACAATTGGAAAGCGGCATTTCCGGCCCGCAAGATTTGAGCGGCAAACGCGTCGCGGTGTTGAAGGGCGCCACCGGAGCTGCGGCCGCGCGGGCATACGGCGCCGTGGCGGTGGAGTTTCCTCAGCTAAACGAAGCCTATGACGCGCTAAAAAGCGGAGCCGTGGTGGCTATGGTGCATGATACGCCGATTTTGCAATATTACGCGGCGCATGAGGGCAAGGGCGTAGCGCAGGTTGCAGGCGAAATCTTCAAGCCCGAGGCCTATGGCATCCTCATGCCGCTCGGGAGCCCTTTGCGCAAGCCAATAGACGCCGCGCTGCTGCATTTGCGCGAAAGCGGCGAATATCGCGCACTATACAATAAGTGGTTTTCGGCGAGTGGCGGCAACTGACGTTTGGGTTTGATAAGTGTTCGAAGGAAAAAGCGCGGAATTCACCTAAAAATCACCTAGCGGCTCGCAGCAAGTCCTTACCCCCTCACCTTTTCTCGACAAAACTATCCAGCACCATTTTCCGGCCCGCCTCGTCAAAATCAATAGTCAGCTTGTTGCCGTCAATGCCGGACACCAATGTTTGAGGAACATTGCGAAGGCTATTCTGTACCAAAATATACTCAGACCGCCCTCATCTGATAATGTTTCGGCAATCGTTGCCCCAAATTCTCAATTTCAGACATCAAATAATCTGAAAAGCAAATTAACGGATTTGACATGCGACGCTCGCGCCATAGATGCGCCCCGCCAAATTTATTGCTAGAAAGCGCAAGGCCGGACATGGATTTTTTTGACTCCACAAACGAACAATATCCTAGTGATTGCTGATTCCAAGAGGCCGGGTCACTCTGTTGCGGCGAAAAACTATCTAGGTACTGGCCGATCGCCATGACAAAATAGCTATTTGGGTAAATAACTTTCTTTGGCATTACGATCTCGATCGGGAAGAAATGATGTTTGCCCGCCTCATAGCGTTCAATAATATCCTTCAATGACGCGTCCACGGCCAAAATACGATCATTGAGCATCACGAGCGAACCCAATGAAGAGTAGCTTTTTTCTGTCTCAAATCGCTTGGGTGCCTCATGCCCCTCAATCGGGCCAAAGGCCGGCACATCTGGACTTCTTTTACTACCTGGTTCGTTGATGAATTTCTCCGACACATAACGTCGATAGGTCGATGCGCTACCGTCGCTGAAGCGGGCTTTTTGCTCGGAGGCCATCTTTTCGAGGAAATATGCATTCAGATATTCCCTCCAGCCGACATAGCTTCCATCTGGAAAAAAATCGCCAAGTCCGCTTGGTAAAGCCATCCCCCAAACCATACATCTGTCCTTTCTGAGAAAGAGCGGTAACGATCAATATCTTGCCCGCCAGTCTAGATTGGCCGTCACAGCACTTGCGACTCTGCCTCTCACCGCTTCTCCACAAAACTATCCAGCACCATTTTCCGGCCCGCCTTGTCAAAATCAATGGTCAGCTTGTTGCCATCAATGCCAGACACGTCTCCGGGGCCGAATTTCAGATGAAACACCCGCATCCCGATTTCAAAGTTGGAGCCCTGCGGCGCATAGGAACTGGCAGCCGGGCGCAGCTCGATCTGCGGCGGGCCTCTGCGCAGCGAGGAAACATCCGCGCCGCGTCCGGTCGCTTGCCCTGAGGCCCCTTGCCGAGCCGAATTTTGGCGCTCCTGCCCGCGCTGCCAGCCGGGGGTGGTGTATCCGCTTGAAAATGTATTGCTGCGATCAAACCGGCTTTGGCCGTAGCCGCCAAAGTTCTGCGCGCCCGGCGCTTCCACCACTTCCACATGCATCGCGGGCAGTTCATCCAAAAACCGCGAAGGAATAGTCACCTGCCACATGCCGTGGATTCGCCTGTTGGTGGCAAAAAAGATTTTGGCGCGGCGCTTGGCCCGCGTAATGCCGACATAGGCCAGCCTGCGCTCTTCTTCCAGCCCGGCCCGGCCGCTTTCATCCAAACTGCGTTGGTGCGGAAACAGCGCCTCTTCCCAGCCGGGAAGAAACACCGTCTCGAATTCCAGCCCTTTGGCGGCGTGCAGTGTCATGATCGACACCTTTTCGCCGCTCTCGCCCTGCTCCACATCCATCACCAGCGAGACATGCTCAAGGAAAGCGCCCAAGTCTTGAAATTCTTCCATTGAACGGCAGAGTTCTTTGAGGTTTTCCAGCCGCGAAGGCGCATCCGGTGCCTTGTCGTTTTTCCACATATCGGTATAGCCGGATTCTTCCAAAACCAGCTCGGCCAGCTCGTTTTGCTTCATCGTTTCAATCTGGCTGCTCCAGCGCGCAAAAGCCTGCACCAAATCCCGCAAAGTTTGGCGCGGCTTGGGCTTTAGCTCTTCTGTTTCCACCATCACCCGCGCCGCTTGCATCAGCGGCACGCCCTGCGCCCGGGCATAGGTGTGCAAAACCTGAAGCGTCGCATCACCAAGGCCGCGCTTGGGGGTGTTGATAATCCGCTCAAACGCCAAATCGTCAGCCGGTTGCGCCACCATACGCAAATAAGCCAGCGCATCGCGGATTTCCAGCCGCTCATAAAAGCGCGGACCGCCGATAACACGGTAAGGCAGCCCCAGCGTGATGAACCGCTCTTCAAATTCGCGCATCTGGAACGACGCCCGCACCAGAACCGCCATTTCGTCAAGGCTATGCTGCCGCCGCTGTTGCTGTTCGATGTCCTCGCCAACGATGCGGGCCTCTTCTTCCGAGTCCCACACGCCCGTGACCGTAACGCGCTCGCCATCCTCATCGTCGGTGAACAGCGTCTTGCCCAGACGCCCGTCATTTTTGGCGATGAGATGCGCCGCAGCGCCCAGAATATGCCCGGTTGAGCGGTAATTCCGTTCCAGCTTGATAACTTTCGCGCCCTTGAACTCATGTTCAAACCGCAAAATATTATCCACCTCGGCCCCGCGCCAGCCGTAGATAGATTGGTCGTCATCCCCCACGCAACAGATGTTCTGGCGTTTTTGCGCCAACAATTTCAGCCACAGATATTGAACAACGTTGGTGTCCTGATATTCGTCCACCATCATATATTTGAAACGCGATTGATACAGCTCCAGCACGTCCGGGTTTTCACGCAGCAGCCGCAGACCTTCCACCAGCAAATCACCAAAATCGGCGGCATTGAGAATTTTCAGGCGCTCCTGATAAATCTTGTAGAGTTTACCGGCCTTGCCATTGGCAAAAGCGGAGGCTTCACCCGCTTGAACCTTATCCGGTGTCAGGCCGCGGTTTTTCCAAGCGTCGATCAAATAGGCCAGTTGGCGCGCCGGCCAGCGTTTGTCGTCGATATCTTCGGCTTTCAGCACCTGTTTCAGCAGGCGGATTTGGTCATCTGTGTCCAGAATGGTGAAATCGGATTTCAGGCCGACCAGCTCGGCGTGGCGGCGCAAAATCTTGGTGCCAATCGAATGGAACGTCCCGAGCCACGGCATACCTTCGGCTGCCGGCCCTGCCAACTTGCCCAAGCGGTGCTTCATTTCGCGCGCCGCCTTGTTGGTGAAGGTCACCGCCAATATCTCGTGGGTGCGGGCACGCCCTGTTGCCAATAAGTGGGCAATGCGGGTGGTGAGCACGCGGGTTTTACCGGTGCCAGCGCCCGCCAAAATCAGCAATGGCCCGTCGAGCGTCTCCACAGCTTCGCGTTGTTCAGGGTTTAAGCCCTCCAGATACCGCGCACCGCCCGTAGCCATGGCGCGGGCCCGCGCGGCAATGCCACCGGCATCAGGCACATAGGGATCGAGGGGCGTGGCACGGGACAAAGCAAAACCTTAACAAAACGAATCGGGAACCGTTAATGTGGGGTGCGAGGGCTAAAATGTCGAGGATTTGACGGACGGCGCGTCAAGCTGGCTTTGGATAAGCCCTTGCACCTTAGCCTTTTCGGGGCCAAACTTTCAAAAAAATGGAAACGCCATCGTGACATTGAACCCGAATACGCCCCGCCCCCACCGCCCCGCCCCCGCAGCACTTGAAGCTGCCTTAGCCGAACTTGCCGCCCGTTTCGGCAATCGCTTTTCCGCAAACACCAGCATCCGCGCCGCCCATGCCCACACCTTGAGCTGGACAGCGCCGCAACCACCCGATGCGGTGGTATTTCCAAACACCACAGAAGAGGTGGCGGAGGCGGTGAAAATCTGCGCCGTGCACAAAATCCCGATCATCCCTTATGGCACGGGAACCTCGCTTGAGGGGCACGTCAATGCGCCGCTCGGCGGTGTTTGCATAGATCTGTCCCATATGAACGCTGTGGTGGGCATCCATGCGCAAGACCTCACCTGCACGGTGCAGCCCGGTGTCACCCGCAAAAAGCTCAATGAACATTTGCGCGATGTCGGGTTGTTTTTCCCCATCGACCCCGGCGCCGATGCTTCCTTGGGCGGCATGGCGGCAACGCGCGCCTCTGGCACCAATGCGGTGCGCTACGGCACGATGAAAGACAATGTGCTGGCGCTCGAGGTCGTGCTGCCAAATGGCGAAATCATCAAGACCGGCTCCCGCGCCAAAAAATCCTCTGCCGGATATGACCTCACCCGGTTGTTTGTCGGCTCTGAAGGCACCCTAGGGCTGATAACCCAAATCACGTTGAAGCTGCACGGCATCCCTGAAGCGATCTCGGCGGGCATCTGCCCTTTCCCCACCGTGCGCGCCGCCTGCGAAGCCACAATTGCCACCATCCAGTCCGGCTTGAATGTCGCGCGTATTGAATTGCTCGATGCGTTGCAGGTGAAAAGCGTCAATGCCTATTCCAAGCTAAGCCTGCCGGAAATGCCGCTGTTGATGGTTGAATTTCACGGCTCGGCGATGAGCGTCGCCGAGGATGCGCGCCGGTTTGGCGAAATCGCCGATGATTTTGATGGCGGCCCGTTTCAATGGGCCACCGCCCCCGAAGAACGCTCCACGCTCTGGGCCGCGCGCCACGACGTCTATTGGGCCACCTTGGGCCTGCGCCCGGGAACCAAGAGTCTTGCCACTGACGTTTGTGTGCCCATCTCAAGGCTGGCCGATTGCGTTGAGGAAACGCAGGCGGATATTGCCAAAACCAGATTGATCGCACCCATCGTCGGCCATGTCGGCGACGGTAACTTCCATGTCGGTGTTTTGGTGGACACCGATAGCCCGGAAGAGATGAAAGCCGTCGAAGGCTTCATCGAGCGGCTGGTTTTGCGGGCATTGGCCATGGACGGAACTTGCACGGGCGAGCACGGCATTGGCCAAGCCAAACGCAAATATATGCTGCGTGAGCATGGCAGCGGCGCGCTCAATGTCATGGCCAGCCTCAAAACTGCGATCGACCCGCATAATATTATGAATCCGGGCAAGATTTTATAAACCCGCCATAAATCTGATTAGGATTTTGTGCATCCCTCACGCATGTTAGAGTTTGGAAAAACCTGAGGTAATGTGCGCGAAAGCCTGACCATATTTGCCATTGCGATTATTCTGGTGCTGTTTGCGGCGCTGGTTGGGCCGTATTTTTACGATTGGACGCAAGCCCGCGCCCTGATTGAAACGCGCCTGTCGCGCGCCGTTGGCACGCCGATAAAAATTACCGGCGACATTGACGTCAAGCTGCTGCCGACGCCTTATTTGATTGCGTCAGGGGTTAGCAATGTGCCGGCAAAACCGGGCGACGCTAAATTTCAAGCAAAATCTATGCGGTTTGAACTGGCGGCCATGCCGCTTCTGGGCGGTGATTTGCAGTTCACGGAGGCAACCTTCGACGCCCCCGACTTTACGTTTTTCTTTGATGGCAGCAATTTCAACTGGCCTAAATTGCCAAAATCAACTCCGGTATCGGTGCGGTTTGATAAAATTTCCGTCACCAACGGCACTCTTCATCTGGTGGATGTAAAATCAGAAACCACCCAGAGCCTTTTTGGCATAAGCGGCACCGCCAGCGCCACGTCCCTGCAAAAAGGACCGTATAAGGCCGACGGCACGTTCAATTTCGCGCAAACCACAGTACCGTTTCATCTTTCGACTGCGGCGCTGGAGCCGGAGACTGTCCGCATAAAGCTAAGTCTGGACGAAACACCCTCCACACCCAAAGGCGTGCTGGATGGCGCACTCAAATTCGAAAATATGCCCGGATTTGACGGGCAATTCACCTCGCAAAGCAGCTTGCATCTCAGCAATGGCGATCTGCCCTGGTCAGTTTCCGGCCCGGTCAGCATCACCCGAAATCAGGCTGTCAGCGAGGCGCTTGAAGCCAAAATCGGCACCGAAGAGCGTCCGCTCAAATTTACCGGATCGGCGCAGGTCGGTCTGCTTAACCCCGATTTGAAATTGCGGCTCAAAGCCGGCACTTTTGATTTTGACGCGCTTTTTGCACCCAAAGCCGCGCAAGCCGTGCCGCTGGATTTGGCGCTGCGGGCGCGAACGCTTTACGGCGAGTTGCAGAGCCTTCCCAGAGACTGGCCGCTGAGTGTGGATGTCACCGTCGATAGTGTGGTGCTCGGCGGCGAATCTATCTCAAACGCCCACCTCGCGCTGGAAGACAAGAACGATGCCGTGCCAAGCTTGCATTTGGAGGCGGGTGGCCCGTTTGGCAGCCATATCAAGCTGGATGGCACTTTATTTGAACAAAGCAACTTTATCGGCTCGCTCGATGCCAACACCAAAAATGCGGCAGCCTTGTTGCAATGGCTCAACCAGACTCCAACAGAGCAAAATCTGTTGTTTCGCAGCTTCGCTTTGCAGGGCCCCGTCACACTCAACAATGGCCTTGCTTCACCCGATGCAAAGCTCACTTTAGATCGATCAATTTTGCACGGAGGGCTGAGCTTTACGCCTGCCGAAATGCTTGGCGAAAAGCATACCAAAGCAAAAATTACGGCAAATCTGGCGTCAGACGCGCTTGATCTTGATAGCATTCCCGATCTATCGGCCCTGACGCCCTTGGCCGCAGATGCGGAATTGCAACTCAATTTGGACGCGAGAACTGTCAAATTTGCCAGGGTTGGGCAGGGTCAATTGGAAGCAGGGCATATTACGCTTGATGTGGCCCGCGCCAATGACACGCTCAACATTAACAGGTTGAAATTCGACAACATCGGCGGCGCAAATCTTGAAATATCCGGCTCGCTGTCACCACGCGCGACCAGCCTCACCGCGCGGGCGGACGCGCAAAAGCTGGATGAAATGACCAAACTTTTGGCGCGGTTATTTCCCGGCGCCGTGACACAAACCTTGAAAAGCCGCGCGGCGCTGCTGGAGCCGCTGCATCTCGAAGTTAGTGCGCTGGGCAGCGGCGAGCTAACCGACATACGCGCCGTACAGAAGCTCGATATCAATGGCATTGCTGGCGGATCTCACATCAGTTTGAGCCATAAAAGTGATGGCACCGGTTTGAATTTAAGTGGAAAAATTCAGGCCGACGATATTACACGGCTGTTTGCCCAATCTGGCATTCCCACATTGCCGCTGGTTGGTCTCGGCAAGGCGGATATCGGCGTGGCCGCGCAAGGCAAATGGGACGCACCGGTTCAGGCCCAAATCACCGCGACATTGGCCGGAACCGACCTGAATTTCGCGCCGGTTTTAAACCCCGGTTTGAACGCGCTATCCGGCCCCTATAGCTTGAAAAGCGCGGATGCCAGCGCGCTGTTGCAGGCGCTCTCGGTGCTGTTGCCAGACATCCAGTCCAGAGTGCCGCTCAATCTGCTGGGTGACGCCAGCCTTGCCCCCGATACCAGTAAAGTGACCCTGCAAGGCGAAGCTGCCGGAACCAAGCTCACCGGCGCGCTTAACTTTCAAACGGCCGCAAGTCCGGTGCTGAAGGGCAACCTCGCTCTCAACCATCTTGATGTCCAAAGCCTGCTGTCTTTGCTTCTTGGCCCGCAACAAACACCCAAGCGCGGTGACCTCTGGAGCGATGCAAAGTTTCTCGCCGGGGCGGCACAATTGCCCGATTTGGCGCTGGCCATCACCGCCGAAAAACTCGCCCTCTCACCCGCGCAAACCGCAGGCAACGCATCGTTCAACCTCGACTTGAGCGGTGATCGGTTGGCCCTGAGCCAAGCCAAAATGGCCTATAATGGCGGGACTCTCGGCGGAAACCTCACCCTGCGCCGCGCCGCCGCCAATGTCTCGCTCAGCGCTGATGCGGTCTTCAGCGGTCTTGATCTGTCCTCGCTGTTGCTAAGCGGTAAGGCCGATGGACAACTCTCGTTTGCCGCCACCGGACAGACTGCGGCGCAGCTGGCAGGAAGCGCTGGCGGCTCCGGCTCGCTTACCATCAGCGCAGGGGTCTGGCGCGGCCAAGGCACGCCAGCGCTCGCCACAGTGGTTGCGGCAACAGAGCGTGACGAAATTAAAGCCGATGTTACGGCACTGCAATTTGCATTGGCGAATGAACTCGACAAATACACACGCTCAATCGATGCGGCCCCGGCTCCGCTCGCGCTGGCCAATGGAGCCGTAAAAATCGGGCCGGGATACCTGCTTCCCGACCGTGCCGCGTTTATGCTTGGCTACGACGTTCGTACCGGTATGTTCAGCGCCAACTCCAGCTTGCCCGCCGCCCCGCCAAAAAATTGGGTTGGTTCCGCCCCGGCCATTGAGCTTAACTGGCGTGGCCCGTTTGCCGCCCCCACCCGTTCCATTGATGTTAATGCTTTGGCCAACGCGCTGGCCTCACGTGCGATCGAGCGAAATCAAGCAAAAATTGATGCACTGGACGCCGATATACGTGAACGGGCTTTGTTCGTGCGCCGCATGAAAGCTTTCAAGGATCTTGATTTGCGCCAAAAACAAGAAGAGGAGGCGCGCAAAAAAGCTGAAGAGGACGCCAAGCGCGAAGAACTCAAAAAAGCGGAAGCGCTAAAGGCCGAAGCGCAGAAAAAAGCCGATGAGGCCGCGCGCCGTAAAACAGAAGACTCTAAGCCCGCTCCGCCCTTAGTGCTGGAGCCACCGCTACAGCTGGAGCCGCCGGTCGCGCCTCAAGACGCTCCTTTGCAGCTGACACCATAAACCTCTTCAGTTAGGCAGACTTTTTCTGCGCCTCACGCAGACAGTAAACCCGCAGCGAGGACGACAGATTCGCGCCCTTGCGCGAGCGGTCGATGTCGGCAACCAAAGCTGCAACAGAAAGCGCGCGCGCTGCAGCGTTGGCTTTTAGCGCCATCCAAAACTCTTCTTCCAGAGACACTGAGGTCGAGTGCCCTGCAACAACCAAGGAGCGTTTGATCACCCGTCCTGATGCGATTGGATCATCTTTCATGGTCTTCTCCCGTGTTTAGATTCGTTTCTTCAGTCACATCACGTTTATGGGCGGAATGCTTATGTAAAGCCAGCATGTTTACACGTAAACTATTCTGTTTTTCAAGCTTTGATCGCCCAAAATCGACACGATTTTGCGCGGAAGCGAGCTCTTTTCCAGCTTTAGCTAAGGCCTTTTTACGCATTCTTAGATTTATAACGTCGCCCATATCACATTCCACGTAAACCAATGCTAACGCTTATTTGCGTTAACCTCGCATATTGAACTTCGAATTTCGAAATTAGACAAATGCAAATGTTCAATCGGGCAATGGAGCAGTTATACCGCTGAGTAACCTTGCAATATTAATAGCATCGTTCAGGAACGCCGCTAAAGGGATGGCCCTAAGCTAATACACTCAGGCAAGACCGTCATTTTATCGTTCTACTTTTTACGGAACGCGTCAATAGAAACAATTTTCGCGTCTTTTTCCGGTGCCGCCACTTCGGCAGCTTTTGGCGGCTCCGGAGTTGCAGGACTTGTCTCAGCAGGCACCGGGCTTTTCGATGCCGCTGTACTTTTTAGTTTGAGCGCCATCGCCGGGGTCTTGGCGTCTTTGGCATCCTTCGCGGCCAGTTTAGGCCCCGCGCTGGATGGAAGTTTCGTTACTGTCCCGGCAGCTTTCTCACCGTCCGCCTCGACTGGCAGATTGACCTCGAATTTCAACCCGAACTCTGCGGCAGGATCGGAAAACGCGCTCAGCGCCTCAAAAGGAATCAACAGCCGTTCCGGCACGCCGCCAAACGACAGCCCCACTTCAAAATAGCTGTCGGTAACGGCCAAATCCCAAAACTGATGCTGGAGGATAATAGTCATTTCATCCGGATAACGTGCTTTCATCCTGTCTGAGAGACGAATACCAGCCGCTTTGGTTCGAAAAGTGATGAAAAAATGGTGATCACCACGCAAACCATCTTTGGCGGCGTCCTGCATCACCTTGCGCACCACGTTGCGCAAAGCCTCCTGGACCATCAAATCATACCGGATTAAATCACTCGCCATAAATCAACCCCAGCCCGGCATTACACGTCAACCAACCACTCCCCATTGTACCGCAAATGCAAACGTTGAAACACAGCAAATGTTCCGGTTTCTGCAAAATATTTCTTGGAAATGAGACTCTCTGTGCTCAACAAACCACTTCAAGCCGAAACACGTCTCACGGGAGCGCCAAACGCGGGAAAAGGTGAAGTGGAGGCTTCTGTTGCCAGGTGCCTCCGAACCCCGCCTTACAGCGCTAACCGCAAGGGCTTTGATTTCGGTTTCATTACCGCATTACGCAGCAATAGACACCGGAGCATAGTTGTCATTTGCAACTAAGAAATGGCCCGATAACGACGGTACCATACCGGGCAAAAGTTCACTCTTTACACCCTCGTCGATCCTATTTCGCCCCCATCAAAAATGTTGACCTAAGCTGGCAAGGCCTGCTGTGACAACACTTGTGGTGGAGGCGCCGGGTACCGCCCCCGGGTCCG
>JAYVYB010000040.1:0-6727 GCA_043784625.1 Methylovirgula sp. | reverse complement strand
TCCAACATAATCGGCACCGCGAATTTACTGGAAGCCTTACGCGGCTGCGGGAGTGTGCGAACAATTCTGGTGGTTACCTCGGACAAAGTTTATGCCAATGCCGATGATGGCGTCGCCCACACTGAATCCGGACATCTGGGCGGCAAAGACCCCTATTCCGCCTCGAAAGCCGCCTGCGAGATAGTCACACGCTCCTACGCGCAGACTTATTTTGCCGCCAGAAATGTTCGCGTGGCCACCGCGCGCGGTGGCAATGTCATCGGCGGCGGGGATTATTCCGCGGACAGGATCGTGCCGGATATTATCCGCGCAGCGCAAAACAGTGAAAAGCCGGTGTTGCGCATGCCGCAAGCCACCCGCCCGTGGCAGCATGTGCTAGACTGCTTGTGCGGCTATTTACTTTATGCCGAGGCGCTGGATAAGGGATTAGATTTACACGGAACGCTCAATTTCGGCCCGGACTTCAGCGCGCCGGTCACGGTGGCGGAAATGACGCGCGCCATGCTCGCCGCGCTGGGCAGACCGACAGATTTTATCTCTCAAAATATCGAGGGCAGCGTCGAGATGGCAACTTTGGCCATTGACGCCTCCCTCGCGAGGCGGTGCCTGAACTGGCATGATCAGCTAAAGGCACATAAAATTATAGAATGGACTGCGCAGTGGTATCAACGCGTCCATCAGAACCACGCCCCGCGCGACGTGACATTGGCGCAGATTGATGCTTATTGCGCGCGAAACAGCGCGGCTTAGAATTTCCGGAGTTTATATGTCAAAAGTCCATCTGTGCCGGTTTTGCCAAGCACAACTCATCACCAGCTTCGTCGATCTTGGTCCGACGCCGCTGGCAAATTCCTATGTGACGCAAGCGGACATTGCCGCCGGACGTGACCAGAAATATCCGCTCCACGCCCGTGTATGCGACGCCTGCTTGCTGGTGCAGGCGGAAGACTCGGTCCCACCCGACGCGATCTTTTCCGATTACGCCTATTTCTCATCCTATTCAGATTCGTGGGTGGAACATGCCCGCCACTACGCAGACGCAATGATCGCGCGGTTCGGACTGGGCCCAAATTCGCAAATGGTCGAAATTGCCAGCAACGACGGCTATTTACTGCAACATTTCAAAGCGCGCGGCGTACCGGTGTGGGGCGTGGAACCTGCCGCCAACGTAGCGGCTGTGGCCAGTGCAAAAGGCATTGACACCGAAGTCGGGTTTTTTGGCTCGAAAACCGCGCAGGCACTGGTCGCGCGCGGTATAAAAGCTGACATGATGGCAGCCAATAATGTTCTTGCCCATGTGCCGGAAATTGCCGATTTCGTTCGCGGTTTCGCGATCATGCTGAAGCCGCAAGGGGTTGCCACCTTCGAGTTTCCCCACGTGCTCAACCTGATCCAGCAAGTGCAGTTTGACACCATCTATCACGAGCATTTCTCTTACCTATCGCTTTACATTGTCGAAAAAATCGCCTCCTCAGTCGGTTTGCGCGCTTTTGACGTGGACGAACTAGCCACCCACGGTGGCTCGCTCAGGGTCTATGTCTGCCACGAAAGCGCCGCGCATGTGCAATCAGAACGCCTTGTTGCGTTGCGTTCCAAAGAAGCCGACGCCAAATTGAACCAGCTTGCCGGTTACACCGGATTTGCCGCCAAGGTTGAAAAAGTCAAAGCCTCGTTCAGCGCCTTTTTAGCGCAGGCAAAAGCCGACAGAAAAACTGTCGGGGCCTATGGAGCCGCTGCAAAAGGCAATACGTTCCTGAACGTGTGCCACGTCAGCGCCGCCGATATTGCCTTTGTGTTTGACCGCAGCGCCGCCAAGCAGGGCAAATTGCTCCCCGGCAGCCATATCCCCATCCTTGACCCGAAAGAGATTGAGACTCTCAAGCCGGATTATCTGGTTATCCTGCCGTGGAACCTCAAGCATGAAATCAGCGGAGCCTTCAAGCAAATCACCGCTTGGGGTGGCCGTTTCGTGGTGGCGGTGCCAGAAACGCGCATTTTGCAGCCATGAAATTGACTGAAACCGAAATTGCCGGCGTCTTTGATGTGGCTCTTCAGCCGCATCAGGACGAGCGCGGCTTTTTCGCCCGCATGTTCTGCACGCAAGAGTTTGAGCGCGCCGGGCTGGATTTTACATCGCCCCAGATAAACCTTTCACGCAATGACAATGCCTATACGTTGCGTGGCATGCATTTTCAAAATCCACCCCATGCCGAGGCCAAGCTGGTACGCGTGAGCCGCGGCGCAATTTTTGACGTGGTGGTGGATTTGCGACCCGGCCAACCAACTTATCTGCAGCACATCGCGCGCCGTCTTGATGGCGAAAGCGCAGCGGCTCTGTACATCCCGGAAGGGTGCGCCCACGGCTTTCTCACGCTGGAACCCGATTGCGATGTTATCTATCAGATGAGCAAAAGCTACGTTCCCGGCCACGCCAAAGGTCTGCGCTTTGATGATCCTGCACTGAAAATAAACTGGCCGCAGCAGCCTCGCGTCATCGCCCCCGCCGATCTGGCTTGGCCTTTGCTTTAGGGGTAACCCATGGAAAAAATTACCATCGGAGTGCCGGTCTATAATGGCGCGGATGATCTGGCTGAATGTCTCGAATGTTTGCTGGCGCAGACATACACAAACCTCGACATTCGCATTTATGACAATGCCTCAACAGATGAGACCGGAAACATCGCCTTGGCCTATGCCAGCCGGGATCCGCGTATCAGTTATATCCGCCACCCTGAAAACATTCGCGCCATGCCGAATTTCCATCGCGTCATCTGCGATGCAACCACAAAATACGTGATGTTGCGGGCTCATGATGACCTTAGCGCGCCCGACTATGTCGAAAAGCTGCATCAGGCACTGGTTGAAAACCCCGATGCAAAGCTGGCGGTTGCTACAAACCTGTTTGTGCGGCCAAATGGCAAACAGGTTTTGCGCAAGCCAAAGTTGCTCAAACGCTCCGGATTGCCATCCATCATAAAAGCCACCCATCAAGCCTCGGCGGGCTGGTTTTACGGATTATGGGATCGCGAAACTCTGCAGCGGGATTTTGAAGCAGCTTGGGCCAATTTTCCCCATGCGTGGGCATTAGACTTTTTGGCAATCTATCCGGCAATACTCGATCAAGCGGTGGTAGCCGTGCCGCACACAACCTTCATCCAGCGGTATAAAGTCAAATCCTACACGCCTACGGCCGGAACCAAGCCACGCATTGCCGACATGCTCGTCATGCGGCGGCAATTCAAAGCACAATGCCTGCGGTTTATTGACGAGCGCAAATTTTCACTGTTTGAGCGCGCCGTTTTGAAAACCGACCTTCTGTGGTTTGTCGATAAGCGCGTCTATACTTTAAAAAAGATCATCAAGCAGAAGGTGTTGGGCGACAAAGCTCCTCGCGATACAAAAAACGAATTTTAAGGTAACTTTCATGCGCATTCTGGTAACGGGGGGAACTGGCTTTGTCGGGCGCTGGGCGGTTGTGTCTCTGCGCCAAGCCGGTCACGAGGTTTTTGTTGTCTCGCGCAAGGGTGAAAGCCACGCCCAAACTGTGCAGGGAAATTTGCTGGAAACGGGATGCGCTGAGGCCGTTGTCGCTGCAATTAAGCCCGAAATCATTCTCCACATGGGCTGGTGCGTCGAGCATGGCACCTTTTGGCACGGCCAAGAAAACCTTGATTGGGTTGCAGCAACGCTGCGCCTGGCTCAAGCCGCCGCCCGCCACAATGTCCGGCGTTTTATTGGTGTAGGCACCTGCTTCGAATATGATTGGCCGGCCCTGTCAGATTGCAATGAGCTGTCCACGCCGCTCAAGCCCACCAGCCTCTATGCCGTCAGCAAAGACGCGGCGCGGCGGATTTTAGCTGAGTTTACGCAGCTCAAAAAAATTGAGTTCGCATGGGCGCGGCTGTTCTATTTGTTTGGGCCGTTTGAGGGGCCGGATAGACTTGTAGCGTCCCTCGCCCGCAAATTTGCCGACGGTGAAATTGCAGAGATGTCATCTGGCTTTGTGACCCGTGATTTTCTTGATGTGCGGGACGCGGGCGCTGCGCTGGCTGCGCTTACAACATCAGCCCTGACCGGCCCGATCAATATCGGCAGCGGCGAGAGCCACAGCATTGCCGACATTGCCAGACTTCTGGCCAGCGCTGCCGCCGGGGATGCCAAATTGCACATCGGCGCACTGCAGGACCGGCCAAATGAACCGCCGCGCATCGTTGCCGACATTCTGCGCCTGAAATCAGAGCTCGGCTTCATCCGGCAAAAATCCACCCAAACACGGCTGTCCGAAACCTACGATTGGTGGAAAAACAGAGGGACCTAGGGTGCTGACCCTAGCCCGCCATTTAGGATAACTGATCCCCGCGTACCCATGCCCGCCGCACCATCAAACGCGTCACAATGTTATTGGCTGTTACATGCGCGGCACTGCCCCAAGCCAGCGCCGCGAGTTTTCTCCGTCTGAAAATTGAGGCAGTCTGATAGTCTTGGGTTCTGTTATCCGCAACCAGCAAATTTTCCTGTCTGCCAGAGCGGAAAATTTGGGCTGACGGCCAAGCTTTCGGCTCATAAACCACGCCATCACGCCCGATAATACCAATTTGGCCGCCCGCCTCCAGAACCCGTTTGGTTAGCCCCTCCGGCCCGGCTTCAAAGAGGTTACAATCTCGCTTGGTTAAAAGCGGCGCGTTGAAGACGAGCAAAAGCGCGCGCGATATCATGAAGGCGTTCGTGCGAATATGCGGATTGGGGAATGGCGGAACATTGCCGTGCGTTTCAAAGCTGCCGGTTGCCCCTAGCAGCGCGCCACGGCCCAACTGCGCGAACGCGCTGGAAAAACACTCAAACCAATTTCGAGACAATACCCGCGCGTAGGAATTGAACAGCAACACAGTTTCGTGCGGCAGCAGTTTGGCGGCAGCCATATAGGCACTCAAATCAAACAAGTCGTCTGAAACGGCCATCAGGCGCGGCGTGAAGCCGTACTGCGCACAGACGCCCTGAATAGCCTCGCTGTTGGCGCAATCGCCTTTAATCAAAACAACCAGATCAAACGCGTCCGGCGACTGACCCGGCAATATGGAATGCAGAAAAGCAGTCGCAAACTGCGGCGCCACGCTGTGGCGGTTCAGATAAACCACGGCGGGCCGTGTCGCCGCCAAGCTTCTACCGTGCTGCGAAACTGTCTGTGCCACTTTTGTCCTGATTTGAAGTTACACGCTTTAAGCATGAAATTGCGGGTGCAAAATTGATCCTAGCCCCCCTATCGTGACTTTGGCAATTTCGGAAATTCCCGATTTCGTGAGCCCTTGATATCGTGAATTTTCCCTAAACTCCAGCCTGACACATTATCGCAAAATTAATAGGCCATGCTTTACCTTTCGTCAGCGCGAGCGTAGTTTTCGCTAAGATATTCGAATCATTCCTTATTTTGAGGCGTTCATGGCGACTATGAATTTTTTGGGGCTGGACTCACTGGCATCTTTGTTCAAGTCCTCCGTCAGCGCATTCAAAAAGTCCGATGCGGCGCTTAATTCCGATACATCGCCTTATCTGGCGCAAGGCTCCGCTTGGGGAGATATGGCAGATCCGCGTTCCAGTTATTTTGATGATTGGTTGCAGGCGGGCACAGGCCCGACAAATCCTCTCGTGACATCGTCATTTACGGACGATACCGCCATGTCGAACTTGTCCTCGCTGCTGCCCACCCACCCGGGACCAAACGCCGACGGCTTCGTCTCTCCCAGCGTGATGCTGAATTCTATCACTGATCATTGGTTGCCGGACTCATCTTCAGGAAAAACACCTGACATATTCACAAATGGCGGACCAGACACACCCGGTTGGCAGCCAACTGGCACCACAACCACGCCGACGATAAACAGTACTGCCGACCAGCCATTTACAGGAACCATTCTTTCCAAAACGGAAGATAGAAACTTCGATTTTGCCGTTTCGCAGAGCAGATCAGATTTTAACGCCGGCAGCCACGCCAGCACGCAGCTTTTTAATGCCACCTATTCCGGCTATGACTCCGGAACGCACATTCAAACCGTCAATGTGGGTGGATCAGGATTCAATCTCGCGGCACCACAGAATTAAGGTGTCGCAGAGTCAGGTTGTTCAATGAGAAAGACGTCCATGATTTACACCGCACCTGAACCCGTTCAGACCGTGATTGTTGAACCAGCGCGCTCAAACACTGTGCGGGATCCGCAAATCGCCGATCTTGAGGAATATACCGCAGCCTTGCAGGCTGGCACTCGCGCCGCTTTGGAGTTGTTCATCGCCCGTCATCCGGAGAGTGCTTACACTCTCGAGGCCAAGAAAAAACTGGCCGCGCTAAAGGACTGACGCGCTGGTTTTTTATGATTTTGTTAACGCGTTCGTATCGTTTTGCGCGCTAACCTTGCGTAAATTTGTATTCATTTTGCTTAACGCACCCTACCTATCTCAAGGGGTTCACGATGTTGGAAGATCAACTCAATTCAAGTTCGATTACCTTGGATGAATCCCTGCTCCAATATGGCGCTTCGGTAGACCCGTCCCTCATCACATCCACCAATGTGGCCACGCCAACGCCGGTGCGTAACGGCGGCCTGTCCACCACCACGACCACCGGTGCCACCGGTATTCAGGACATCGACGGTGTGCTGTCCGGAATTCAGTGGACCAACAAAAATCTCACCTTTTCGTTCCCCACTTTGAGCACACAATACGGCACATATACATC
>JAYVYB010000039.1:0-27388 GCA_043784625.1 Methylovirgula sp. | reverse complement strand
GTTGTCGGCGGTGGTAATTTTTTCCGCGGCTTCCAGGGTGCGGATAAGGGCATCGAGCGCGCCCGCGCAGACTCCATCGGCATGTTGGCAACGGTCATGAATTCATTGGCGCTGGAATTTGCAGTCGAGCGGCAAGGCCAGCCATGCCGTGCGCTTTCAGCGGTTCCTATGCCCTCAGTATGCCAGCCGTTTTCCCGGCAGGCTGCTCTCAATCATCTTGGCAAGGGCAGGGTGGTTGTGCTCGCAGGTGGGACCGGGAACCCGTTTTTTACGACAGATACTGGCGCGGCGTTGCGTGCAGCCGAGCTTTCATGTGACGCGGTTTTGAAAGCAACACAGGTGGACGGGATTTATTCGGCCGATCCGAAAAAATTCCCCAACGCCAAACGCTATGAAACCTTGACCAGCGGCGAAGCAATTGAGAAAAATCTGGCGGTGATGGACACAGCCGCATTTGCATTGGCGCGCGAAAACGCTATTCCAATAGTGGTTTTCGCGTTGAAAGAGCAAGGGTCGATCACTGCCGCCATCTGTGGCGAGGGTCGCTTCACTTTGGTCACTCCGTGAATTTGAAGAGATAGGTGTAATTATGAGCAATGAATTCGACATGGCGGACATCAAGCACCGCATGACCAGCGCCATAACCTCTTTGAAGAAAGAGCTAAGCGGACTGCGCACCGGTCGCGCTTCGGCCAATCTTCTCGATAGTATCATGGTCTTGGCTTACGGGCAGGCGATGCCGCTCAATCAGGTTGCAACCGTGTCCGTGCCGGAGCCGCGCGCCTTGGCCGTTCAGGTTTGGGATAAAGGCATGGTCAATGCGGTGGACAAAGCCATCCGCGATGCCAATCTCGGCCTGTCACCAACCATCGAAGGGCAAATCTTGCGCATTCGTATGCCGGAGCTGAACGAGCAGCGCCGCCGAGAAATGGTCAAGATTGCCCACAAATATGCCGAAGAAGGCCGTGTAGCCGTGCGCCATGTCCGCCGGGATGGCATTGATGCCGTTAAAAAAGCCCTTAAAGATAAGCTTATCAGCGAAGATGACGAGAAGCGTCAGGCCACTGAAGTTCAAAAAGTGACCGACCAATTTGTCGCCGAAGTGGACACCGCTCTGGCCCACAAAGAAAAAGAAGTTATGCAGATCTAAGGTGTTCGGGTCTGAAACCTGAACAGATCGGCAGAGGTAGCCAAAAAGTGCACGTCGGCATCATTATGGATGGAAACGGCCGCTGGGCCGCAGCGAAGGGGCTTCCGCGACTGGAAGGTCATCGCCGTGGCGTGGAGGCTTTGCGCAAAGCCGTGCGCTCTGCCATTGAGCTGAACATCGATTTTTTGACAGTATACAGCTTTTCCACCGAAAATTGGAGTCGCCCGGTTCAAGAAGTCATGGACCTTATTGGCCTGCTCAAACGCTTTATCCGCAATGATTTGGCCGACCTTCATAATCAAAATGTTCGCGTGCGCATCATCGGGGAGCGCATCAGCCTCGCGCCGGATCTCAAAAAGCTGCTGAACGAAGCCGAAGACATCACCAAATCCAACACGGGGCTTTGCCTGATCGTCGCGTTCAACTATGGCGGGCGTCAGGAGTTGGCGCAGGCGATGCAAAAAATCGCCGCCGAAGTGCGCGCCGGAACTTTGAGCGCCAGCGCCATCACGCCGGAGTTAATCAGCGCGCATCTCGACACGCACGACATTCCGGATCCGGACGTCATCATCCGCACGTCCGGCGAACAGCGCCTGTCAAACTTTCTGCTCTGGCAGGCGGCCTATGCCGAGTTTGTGTTTTTGCCGATGCATTGGCCGGATTTTGACCGCGCCGCATTTGAAACCGCGCTCAACGAATTTCGCGCCCGTGACAGGCGTTTTGGCAATGTCACCAGCGCAAAGGTCAACGCATCGTGAGTTCTAATCCGCGCAAAGCCGTCAATCTGAGCGATTTAGCACCGCGCATTGCTTCGGCAGTGGTTATGGCGGCATTGGCCCTTGGCACCGCTTGGTACGGAGACCGCGTCTATATCATCTTCTGGCTGGCGGTTTCCGCCGCCATATTTTGGGAATGGACACAGATTGTTGCGCCGGATGCGCGGTTGAAGTTTGCGATCGGGGCGATTGCTTTGGCCGCAATTGCCCCCGCCATCGCAGGCGGAGCGATACTGTATGCCGCGCTCATTTTGGCCGTAGCCATGGCCCTGATCGCCGCGCTGCCATCCACCCGAAGGCTCTGGCACACGCTGGGTCTGTTCTACGCAGCGAGCCTGCTTATGGCGGCTATCATGTTGCGCTTTTCATTTCCATTGGGCTTACCGGCAATCTTCTGGTTGTTTGCCGTAGTTTGGGGCACCGATGTCATGGCCTATTTTGGCGGCCGGTTCATCGGCGGGCCGAAGCTCTGGCCGCGTGTTTCGCCTTCAAAAACGTGGTCCGGCTTTTTAACCGGTATCATCAGCGGCGCATTGCTAGGTCTGCTGATCGGCGCTCAGGTTGACATGCCCGTATGGCCAATATTTCTGCTGGGCCTCGCCACTGGCGCTGTCGCTCAGGGCGGGGACTTGCTGGAAAGTTCGTTCAAGCGGCATTTTGGCGTCAAGGACACCAGCAATCTTATTCCCGGCCATGGTGGTTTCATGGATAGGCTCGACGGCTTTATTGCCGCTGCTGTTTTTGCCTGCATTTTTGGTGCTTTTCGCGCCGGTATCTTCGATCCCGCCAACGGCTTGCTGGCGTGGTAGCGCCCAAGAGTATGTCCACGCAGGGTCCGCGTAAGCTTGCGCTGTTAGGCGCAACCGGCTCTATCGG
Source organism: Methylovirgula sp. (assembly GCA_043784625.1). Taxonomy (GTDB): domain Bacteria; phylum Pseudomonadota; class Alphaproteobacteria; order Rhizobiales; family Beijerinckiaceae; genus JANXSV01. Next base: position 24,586 of record JAYVYB010000039.1, on the reverse strand, counting down.
CACGTCAACAACGCGGCTTGTTGCCGACTCACAAGGCGCTTTCCAGATATCCTCTGTTGCCGGTGGCTCAGACGCCGAAGCCCTTGCGCAGGTCGCACGTGATTTTAACGTAGACTTCGCCGCAATCGCCGACCCGAGAGCCTATCTCGCGTTAAAATCCGCCCTCAGCGGCTCAGGCATTCGTTGCGCCGCCGGGCCTGATGCCGTCATCGAAGCGGCCTGCGTTCCGGTAGACATCGTCGTGGCCGCAATCGCCGGGACACAGGGCGTTGCGCCCACCTGTGCCGCTTTAAGTCTTGGCCGTATGGTGGCGCTGGCGAATAAAGAAAGCATGGTCTGCGCAGGCACGGCGGTGATGGCCTTGGCTGCGAAACATGGCGCTCGAATTTTGCCGATGGATTCGGAGCATAACGCCATCTTTCAAGCCTTGGGCGGCGAAGACGTGGCGCATGTTGAAACCATGACCCTCACAGCTTCCGGCGGGCCGTTCCGGCTTTGGTCGCATCAACAAATTGCCGATGCCACGCCGGATCAAGCGCTCGCCCATCCCAATTGGTCGATGGGCCCGAAAGTTACAATCGACTCAGCCAGCCTGATGAACAAGGGTCTGGAGCTTATCGAAGCTCATCATCTTTTTAACATCGATCCTGCCAAGCTTGCGGTGTTAGTGCATCCTCAATCCATCGTGCACGGGCTGATCAGCTTTGCTGATGGCTCCGTGACGGCGGGACTGGCTTGCCCGGATATGCGCATTCCGATTGCCCATTGCCTGTCTTGGCCTCACCGCATCAGCACAGCTTCGCCCAAGCTGGATTTGGCCAAGCTGAGCTCGCTCACGTTCGAAGCGCCGGATTTGGCGCGCTTTCCGGCGCTGCAATTGGCGCTAAATGCCCTGCATGAGGGCAGGGGGCTGCCCACAGTGCTCAATGCGGCAAACGAGGTCGCCGTTACTGCCTTCCTGACAGGCCGGCTAAAGTTCTACGACATGGCGAAGTTGGTCGAAGAAGCCATGAACGCTGCCGTGCGGTACGGAGTCGCCACCGAGCCACAGACTCTGGAAGAAGCGCTCGCCGTTCACCATGTTACAAGAGATAGGTGCCTCGCCCTCTTGGCCGGAAGCTCCAACTAAGGCATGTTAATAAAACAGTAACCATACGCATCGCGGTTAAGAGTGCCGGATGCGAGGAGGCGTAGATGTCATCTCTTTCAGGCTTTGCCTATCTTGCTCAACATCCTTTTGTCAGTTTTTTGGGTCTTTTCGTTCTTTTGACAGTTGTGGTGTTTTTCCACGAGCTTGGCCATTTTCTGGTTGGCCGTTGGTGCGGCGTTAAAGTTGATGCGTTTTCAATTGGCTTTGGTCCGGAGCTGTTCGCTTTCGTTGATAAAAAGGGCACCCGCTGGCGTTTTGCGGCATTGCCGCTTGGTGGTTACGTCAAGTTTCATGGCGACCAAAACGCCGCAAGCATGCCGGACGTGGACGCCTTGAACAACATGCCGGTGGCGGAACAAAAAATTACGCTTGCGTCCAAAACGGTTTGGCAGCGCATGGCCATTGTTGCAGCGGGGCCCGCCGCCAACTTCATTCTTGCCATCGTTATCTACACCGGATTGGTCTATTCCTACGGCCACCAATACACTCTGCCAAAGGTGGCGGCTGTTGTGGCTGGCGGTCCTGCAGACCGGGCTGGCCTCAAGCCGGGAGACCTGCTGTTGAGTATTGAAGGCCGCACAATCGAATCTTTCGCGGATTTGCAGCGCGTCGTCAGCACCAATGCTGAAACGCCTCTGGTGGTGGAACTGGTGCGGGGGGGTGTGCAAACTCAAGCGACGCTGATTCCCGAAACCAAGGAACAGCTCAATATTCTGGGCATTAAACAGAGTGTCGGCATCGTTGGCATTCAGGGCAGCGAAGCGGCCGAAGATCAGCGATCTCAGAAAATGAGCATTCTGTCTTCGGCGCGCATGGCCACAGGCATGGTCTGGCAGCAGGTGGAAGTCACAGGCAATTATGTGCGTCGTCTGGTCACCGGCAGGGACTCTGTTGACAAGGTTTCCGGGTTGCTGCGCACGGCCGAAGTGGCGGGTAAGGTTGTTGAAATGGGCCTTGGCATGTTGCTGCAAATCATCGCCGGCATCTCCATCTCCATCGGCCTGATGAACCTTCTGCCCATCCCTGTCCTTGACGGCGGCCATCTGATGTATTTTGCCTTTGAAGCCATTCGCGGCAAGCCGCTGAGCGAGCGTGTGCAGGAATACGGCTTTCGCTTTGGTTTGGCGGCAATCATAGCTCTGGTTGTCATGGTAAACATGCATGACGTGCTGCGCATGGCGGGTGGTTAAACCTGCGCCGCCGATCCTGTCTGCGGCGTTAACCATCGGCTTACCTTAAACTGTGATGTGATAGCCACGGTCGGTTAAAATTGTGCTTTAATGCTGTTTCAGGGTTTGCACCGCGCCTTAAAACAGGTAGAAGCGAAAACTGGAAAAGTGTTAACGGTTGTTAATAGTGCAAGTTTAATGCGCACACCTTTAACGCTGACGTTTAAATTCTTGATGCTTCGGTTCAATGTTACCCGAAGCAATTAAAGACGAGGGATCGGTCTTAATGCGCTCAGTTCGTGGATTTTTTCAGCGCCTGTCTTTGGTTGCTCTGGTGTTCGGCGGTTTGGTTGCGGCTCCGGTCGTCCTTGCTCCGTCAGCTATGGCGGCGACATCAGGCATCGAAATCAATCAGGTGGCCTTTGAGGGCAACAGCAAGCTCAAGGGTTCTGAAATTGTCGATTATCTGCAGACAAAGTCCCGCGGCAAGTTCGATGCTGCCACAGCACAGGCAGACACTCAGCGCATTCTAGAAGTTTACAAGCGTTCCGGCCGCGGCCTTGCATCAGTGTCGTATCGCACGGTTGATTTGCCAAATGGTCGCGTCGACGTTGTTTTCACCATCAAAGAGGGTGACAAGACCGGCGTTAAAAAGATCGATATTATCGGCAGCGAGGCTTATTCCGCATCAAAATTGCGCGGCCTCATGTCCACCTCGGAAATGAACTTCCTGTCGTTCTTCAAAACTTCGGACGTTTACGATCCCGACAAAATCGCGACTGACGCGGAAACCATTCGCCGCTACTACCTCAAAAACGGTTACGCTGACATTCAGATCACCAAAGCATCTGGCGTGTTTGACGCGGCGCAGGGCGGCTGGATTGTCACCATCGGCGTCAACGAAGGCCCTCAGTATCGCATCAGCGCTCTGAATATTGATTCGCGCCTGCCAAACGTTGCCAATGCATCGCTGACCCGCGACATCGGCCTCTCGGTCGGTGATGTTTACAACGGCGATGCACTCGAAAAGAGTGTTGAGCGCATGACCCGCACTGTTGCCCGCGCAGGTTACTCTTTCGCACAAGTTCATCCGCGCGGTGACCGCAACGGGCCTGCCCGCACTGTGGCCATCACCTTCATCGTTGAAGACGGCCCGCGCGTTTACGTTGAGCGTATCAACGTTCATGGCAACACCCGCACCCGCGACTATGTTATTCGCCGCGAGTTTGATATTGGTGAAGGCGACCCCTACAACCGCGTGTTGATTGATCGCGCAGAGCGCCGCTTAAACGGCTTGGGCTTCTTCAAAAGCGTCAAGATCACTAATGCGCCTGGTTCAGCACCGGACCGCGTCGTTATCAACGTTGACGTGGAAGACCAGTCAACCGGCTCCTTCGGCTTCGGTGGTGGTTATTCTACTGCTGATGGCATCATCGGCGAAGTGTCGTTGACAGAAACCAACTTCCTTGGCCGCGGTCAGTATCTCAAAATTTCCGCCAGCGGCGGTTCCAGCTCGCGCGGTGTGGAATTGAACTTCACCGAGCCAAACTTTGCTGACCAACGCATCGCTCTTGGCTTCGACCTGTTCCGCAAGCAGACTGATGCATCAAAATATGCATTCTATCAAAACTGGATCACGGGCGGCACATTGCGCGCCGGATTGCCAATAACCGAAGAATTCTCGGTCGCTGGTCGTTATTCGCTTTACGCATCAACAGTGAAAATCCCGAATACCGTCAGCAAGCCCTACGATGACTGTACAACCCCGATTGTCGGCACGACTCCAACTACTCCCACGATTGGTGCAAGCTGCTTGACTAATGGCGAAGCTTCCCTCGCCATTAAAGAATTGCGCGGCACCAAGCTTACCTCGCTGATCGGCTATACTCTGCAATATAATTCGCTTGATGATCGCCGTAATCCTTCCAGCGGTCTGTTTGCTGAATTCAAGCAGGATCTTGCCGGTTTGGGCGGTGCCAGTCACTTTGTTCGCACGACTGCTGATGTCCGTTATTATCACGAAATCTATGACGACGTGGTCGGCTTTGTTCGCGGCCAAGCTGGTAACATTATCGGCTATGGCAATCAGAAACTTCGCCAGACAGATAACTTCAATCTCGGGCCGGAACTGGTTCGCGGTTTCGCCCCGAGCGGCATTGGCCCACGCGATATTTCTGAATTGCCGACTTCTTCTTCGGCTTTGGGTGGTACAACTTACTTCGGTGCTTCGGCAGAAGTGCAGTTCCCGATATTGGGTATGCCAAAGGAAATTGGCTTGAAAGGCGCGCTGTTTGCTGATGCCGGCACATTGTTCGGCTATCATGGCAAAACAAACTTTGGCACGGGCGCATGCGTTCCAAACAATGTGACGCCAACCTTCACACAAGGCACCTGCATAACTGTCGAAGACGGTCGCAAAATCCGCTCCTCGGTAGGTGCGTCCATTCTCTGGGCTTCGCCACTTGGCCCGATTCGCTTCGATTATGCCTTCGTGCTGTCAAAAGCCAAGAACGACCAAAAACAGGCGTTCCGCTTCTCCGGCGGCACCAGCTTCTAAGCTCATAAATGCTTGATCTTAAAAGGCCCGTCTGCTTCTCGCAGTGCGGGTCTTTTCACATTGTGACACCCATGTTAAAGCCAATCCAATATGTCTGAACCTTTCTTTTTTCTTCCGGCCTCCCGCCCCACCTTGGCTGAAATTCTGAGCTGGACGGGTGCGACCGTTGCAGAAGGGGCAGACCTTTCCTTGCAGCTCAAGTCGGTTGGCCCGCTGGACCGCGCCGGCCGCTCGTCTTTGGCCTTTTTTGAAAACCAAAAATATCTTGATGATCTGGCGGTCACCCGCGCCGCAGCCTGCCTGATCCACCCGAAGTTTGCAGCGCGCGTTCCTGCCGGAACAATTGCACTCAGCACTCCGGAGCCTTACCGCGCTTTTGCCACGGTTTTGGCACGCTTGTTTCCGGACGCAGCAAAACCAGCATCAGTTTTCGGTCAGTCCGGACTATCCCAAGCCGCAACCATCCACCCGACAGCACGGTTTGAAAGCGGCGTTACGGTTGATCCGGGTGCCGTCATCGGCAGCGGCGTCGAAATCGGAATGGGTAGTTTTATTGGTGCCAACGCCGTCATCGGCAGCAATGTTCGCATTGGCCGCCATTGCTCGATTGGTGCGCGCGTCAGCCTGTCTCATGCTCTGCTCGGCAATAATGTTATCATTCATACCGGAGCCTGCATCGGGCAGGACGGTTTTGGATTTGCTATGGGGCCACAGGGCCATTTGAAAGTGCCACAAATCGGGCGCGTCATCATTCAGGACGATGTTGAAATTGGCGCCAATACCACGGTGGATCGCGGCGCAAACCGCGATACGGTGATTGGTGAGGGCACAAAGATCGATAATCTGGTTCAAATCGGCCACAACGTGGTCATTGGTCGCCATTGCGTTATCACCGGTCAGGTCGGCATATCTGGCTCCACCCAACTGGGTGATTTTGTCGCCATCGGCGGGCAGGCGGGCGTTGCCGGTCATTTGAAAATTGGCATGGGCGCACAAATTGCCGCCTCATCAGGCGTTATGACCGATGTGCCCGCTGGCGGCAGATGGGGCGGCACTCCGGCTCAACCGATTAAAGAATTCTTTCGAGAACTAACGACGCTGCGTAAGATGGCGGCAAAATACACAGAGAAATCATCCTAAAAACGGGGGAGGGTTAAGCAGCCATGGATGCAGACGTAAAAATTTTGGAAGTGATTGATATCAAGCGGCTGCTGGAAAACCTCCCGCACCGCTACCCGTTTTTGCTGGTGGACAAGATTATTGACATCGATGGCGATAATTCGTGCATCGGTATTAAAAACGTCACCTTTAACGAGCCGCAATTCCAGGGTCACTTTCCAGGTGCTCCGGTCATGCCCGGCGTTTTGCTGATTGAGGGTATGGCGCAAACCGCGGGCGCTATATGCGTCCAAAGCCAAAGCGGCGTCAGCAAGCCAAAACTGGTTTATTTCATGACCATTGACAATGCGAAGTTCCGCAAGCCGGTTGTTCCCGGCGACCGGGTGGAGTTTCATATGGTAAAAACCAACCATCGCCGCAATATGTGGTGGTACAAAGGGCTTGCCAAGGTGGACGGTGTTGTGGTCTGCGAGGCTGAAATCAGTGCCATGCTGGTCGCGGGCGATTAGCCTTTTTGTCCTGGGGGAGCGTTAAATTGTCCAATGATATCCATCCTTCCAGCGTTATCGAACGCGGCGCGCGACTCGGGTCTGGCGTAAAAATCGGTCCGTTTTGCCACGTCGGCCCGCATGTTGAACTTGCCGATGACGTTGAATTGCTGTCGCATGTCGTGGTGGCGGGCCACACTTCGGTTGGCGCGCGCGGTAAAATATTCCCGTTTGCGTCCATCGGTCATCAGCCGCAAGACCTCAAATTTCGCGGCGAGCACTCGGTTCTCACCATCGGCACAGATTGCCTCATCCGCGAAGGTGTGACCATGAACCCCGGCACAGAGGGTGGCGGCTCCAAGACAACTGTTGGCAACAAATGTGCATTTCTGGCAAATTCTCATGTCGGGCACGATGCGATCATCGGCAACAATGTGGTGTTTTCAAACAATGTGATGATCGCCGGCCATTGCCACGTCGGGGATTTTGTCATCATCGGTGGCGGCACCGGAGTGCACCAATTTGTCCGCATCGGTGCTCATGCCATTGTTGGTGGTCTTGCCGGTGTTGAAAATGATGTGATCCCCTATGGCATGGCGTTGGGAAATCGCGCCGCGTTGGCCGGGCTGAACATTATCGGGCTCAAGCGCCGCGGTTTCTCCCGCGAGGCCATCCATGACTTGCGCCGCGCCTACCGCCAGTTGTTCGGGCCGGACGGCACTTTGAAAGAGCGGTTAGAGGATGTGGCAAACGAATTTGAGAATCACGAACAGGTGCATCAAATTCTTGAATTCATTCGCGCCGGTGGCGATCGTGCCATTTGCATGCCGCGCGACGGTAAGGATGCCGTCGCTTGAGCGGCTCCAAACCGCTCAGCGTCTTTATCGTTGCCGGAGAAAAGTCAGGCGATGACCTTGGCGGAAAGCTCATCGCGGCGTTGAAACAGGCTTCGTCGGCGCCAATCGCTTTTGCGGGCGTCGGCGGAGAGGCTATGTCAGCACAGGGCCTGCAATCGCTGTTTCCGCTCGAAGACATCGCCGTTATGGGCATCGTAGCGGTTTTGGCGCGGTTGCCGAAAATCGTCCAACGGGTGTATCAAACGGTTGCCGGGGTAGGGCAGGTGCAGCCAGACGTGTTGGTGATTATTGACAGTCCGGACTTTACTCATGCTGTCGCCAAACGCGTCCGCGCAAAATGGCCTAAAATTCCTATAATTGACTATGTCAGCCCGTCAGTCTGGGCTTGGCGGCAGGGCCGTGCGCGCAAAATGCGCCTTTATGTCGATCATGTTCTGGCGCTGCTGCCGTTTGAACCTGCCGCACATCAACGTCTCGGCGGGCCGCCGTGCACTTATGTAGGTCATCCGCTGATTGAGCGGCTCGATAGCCTGCGGCCAAACGCGGCGGAAACGGCGCGGCGCGGCGCTCAAAGCCCGTTACCAAATCCGCAGATTGTTATTTTGCCCGGTTCCCGCCGGTCGGAAATCACTCATTTGATGGATGATTTTGGCAAAACCGTCGCCTTACTGGCGCACCAATATCCACATGCGGAATTTGTGCTCCCGGCCGTTGCGCATGTCGAAGCGCTGATTTTAGAAAAAATGGCGGATTGGCAGGTCAAGCCGCAAATCCTGCGCGGCGAAGCTGCCAAATATGCTGCATTTCGCACTGCGCGCGCCGCGCTAGCTGCGTCGGGCACGGTAACTCTGGAGCTTGCTTTGGCGCAAGTGCCGACCGTGGTCGCTTATAAGGTCAGCAAATTCGAAGAGCCGCTGCGCTACGTCATCAAAGTTCCCTCGATTGTGCTGCCGAATTTGATTCTCGGCCAAAATGCCGTGCCGGAACTTTTGCAGGAAAAATGCCAGCCCGCGCTGCTGGCGGATGCACTCATAAAGCTAATCGAACCAACGCCGGAGCGTGAACATCAACTCACGCAGTTGAAACGGCTTGATGCCTTGATGCAGTTGCCGGATGGGTCGCCCGCCCAAGCCGCAGCACAAATTGTTCTAAAATATGCCCTGAACGGAAAATTCGGCGAGAACAGTTGCTGAAATCGCCTGTCATGGGATACGCTGGGTATAATATGGCAGGATTTGATCAATGACCGTTTTGACCGTAATTATCGCGATTGCCATCGGCTATCTCTGCGGCTCAGTGCCTTTTGGCTTGGTCATCACCAGATTGGCGGGCACGCAAGATCTGCGCACCATTGGCTCCGGAAATATCGGAGCCACCAATGTCTTGCGCACGGGCCGCAAAGGACTAGCCGCAGCCACCTTGCTTCTCGACATGCTCAAAGGCACCGTCGCAATTTTGATCGTCAACAGCCTCTACCACGTTGCGGAATTGAATCTCGTTGCGGCGGCGGCGGCGTTTTTCGGGCACCTTTATCCAGTCTGGCTGAATTTTCGCGGGGGCAAAGGGGTGGCGACGTTTTTGGGCTGCCTGCTAGGCATCCATTGGCCGGCGGCGCTCGTGTTTGCGGCGGTTTGGCTCGCGTTGGCCTATCTTTTTCGCTATTCCTCGCTCTCGGCACTGGTTGCAAGTGCCGCATCGGCGCTATCGCTGGCAGTTTTTTCGCTGGGTCAGGCCTGTGTTGTGTTTCTCGTTTTGGCAGCGGTGCTTTGGTGGAAACACAGCGACAATATCCGCCGCCTGCTGGCAGGTTCTGAAGGAAAAATCGGCCAGAAATGATGAAGACCGCGCTTCTTTCGCAAAGCCAGAAGCTGGATTGGCTGCAACTCACGCGCTGTGAAAATATCGGCCCTCGCAATTTCCAGATGTTGGTCACGCGCTTTGGCAGTGCGGGTGCTGCGTTGAAAGCACTGCCGGAGTTGATGCGCTCTGGCCGCCTTGCACATGTGGTGATTGCCCCGCGTGATGATGTTATGCGCGAATGGGACGAGATCGAGCATCAAAAACTGCAGTTGATCGCATTGTGCGAGCCGGACTATCCGCCAGCTTTGCGCGAAATTGATTCGCCGCCGCCGATTCTCACGGTGCGGGGAAACCGCGCGTGTTTACAAATGTCTTGCGTCTCCATCGTCGGGTCGCGCAACGCTTCCGCCGCAGGCCTATTGCTAACCGAAAGGCTGGCGCGCGGGCTTAGTGATGCAGGCTTTTGCGTCACTTCGGGGCTGGCGCGCGGGATAGACGCTAAAGCGCATCGCGCCAGTCTGAAAACCGCGACCATCGCTGTTCTTGCAGGCGGCCATAATCGCATCTATCCGTCTGAACACACCAAATTGGCGGCAGAAATTTGCGAGCAGGGCGCGTTGATTTCCGAAATGCCGCTCAATTGGGAGCCGCGCGGGCCGGATTTTCCGCGCCGGAACCGCTTGGTGGCCGGTATTTCTCTTGGCACGATTGTCATCGAGGCGGCGTTGCGGTCCGGCTCGCTGATCACAGCCAGGCTGGCCAATGAGCAGGGCAGGCAGGTGTTCGCGGTGCCAGGTTCGCCGCTCGATCCGCGCGCTGAGGGCACAAACAACCTGTTGCGCGAGGGCGCAACCCTCTGCACCCGCGTTGAAGATGTGATTGAGGCACTCAACCCCGTGCGCAGCCATGGTTTGCCGCCACGGGATCTGTTTCGTGAGGCCGCAACAGAATTTGTCGGGTTGGAATCGGCACCGCCTGCGGACAACCCCGGAGAGGCCCTAAGCGATTCGCCGCTCCGCTCCTCGGTTGAGGGCCTGCTCGGTGCCGCCCCGGTGTCCATTGATGATTTAATTCGCAATTCCGGATTGCCTATCGCTGAAGTGCAGATGGAATTGCTGGACTTGGAGATGGCGGGGCGCTTGCAGCGTCACGCCAATGGCTGTGTATCTGTGATTTAAGTCTCAACCCCTGCGTGATTCAACGTCTGCCTCAAGCTGCACCATAGAAAGCAGGTAGCTCACCGTCTCCAGCTTGGCGGCGGCGGCCATTTGCGCCAGTTCCGCCGACATATGTGCCACATAATGGGCAACATCGGCTCGCTCGCGCGCGGTTACCGCTGGCTTCGCGCCTGATGTCTGGCCGAGATCTTGATCTGACTCATATAAAATGTCGTCGTTTTGGTTCCGTGTCAGATTTGTCATCTTGTCCCCCAAATTCCCTTAAGGCAATATACAACCTAAGATCATATAATTTCAAGATGCGTAGGCACTAATACAAGCATAAATTGTATTGAGTGCGTAAAATGTCACATATACTTCTGCCACAATCCCGCCTGTTTTCATTCAGCTATCGTTCAATTCTAAACCGTTAACTATGTACGCAGTGAGGCAATGAGCCCCACGCTTCATAAGGTTTAAAATTATGCGCGGAATTTCAAAAATTGTATCAGGCGTCTTGGTCGGTGCAATGATTATTGGCGGCGTATCGTCCGCTTCTGCCTATGATCGTTACGGCGATAGATATCCCCGCCGCCACTATGCGCGCCATCACGGCATCGATCCAAGCGTCTTGCTGCTTGGCGCTGTCGGTGCCTTAGCGGTGGGTGCCATCATTGCCGGCCAGCATCACTCTGCTCCGGCCTACGATGGCTATGACGGCGGCGATTACAATGGCGCGGACTATAACGGCTCTGACTATAACCCGGACTATTATGCGCGCCCGGCCTACCGGTCGGACTATCGTGCCCGTCAGCCCTTGTTTGCCCCGGCACCGCGTCAGGTCTATTTTGCCCCGCAGCCGCATCGTCACCACTATCAGCCCGATTTTGATGTGCAGGATGGGTACGACCGCGGTTATTGATCGCGCCGACTAATTTATCATCAGTCCTGAGAAGCAAGGCGCGCCAGACGATCTAGCGCGCCTTGTAATATATAGGCCGCCGCCATGCGGTCCACAACTTCGGCCCGCTTGGCGCGCGAGGCGTCTTGCTCGATCAGGCTTCGCGTCACGGCGGCGGTGGACAGGCGCTCGTCCCAATAGACAAAGGGAATCAGAGTTAGCGGCTGCATAGCGCGCACAAAAGCGCGCGTTGCCTGCACGCGCGGCCCTTCGGAGCCATCCATATTCAGCGGCAAGCCGATCACAAACGCAAAAATCTCGTGCTTTTTTGCGAAAGCAAGCAGCGCCTCGACATCTTTGCCAAATTTCACCCGCCGAATCGTTTCCAGCGGTGTGGCGAATCGCCGTTCCACGTCGGATGTGGCGAGGCCAATGGTTTTGGTGCCCAGATCAAGGCCCATCAGCCGTGCGTGGCGTGGCAAAAGGCTCTGCAAAGCCGTGAGTTCAAGCACATTTTTCATAAATTCGGGCCTTCGTTGCCGCTCACCAAAATTAAAAAACAACCTAAGATTGTGTTTCTCCAATTGATTGCTATCTTCGAACAGCTATCACGGAGCGCGCATTATGAATATCACTTGGTTCGGGCATTCGGCATTTCGTGTTGAAATTGGCGACAACACTCTGCTTATCGACCCGTTTTTAACCGGGAACCCGGCTTTCAACAGCGATTTTCGAGCAGCGACTGCGGGCACCACCCATGTTTTGCTTACCCATGGCCATGATGATCACATTGGGGATACGTTGGACATCATCCGCAAGAGCGGGGCGCAATTGGTGGCAAATGTTGAAATTTGCAGCTTTTTGCAAGCGCAAGGCGTCAAAAACACCAATCCGGGCAACACGGGGGGCACTGTAAAGTGCGGCGATTTCACGGTGTCCTTCACTCCGGCGCTCCATTCGTCTTCAACCATGCACGATGGAACTCCGGTTTTCCTTGGCAGTCCACATGGACTCATCGTCAAAAGGGCAGGCTCGCCAACGCTTTATCACATGGGCGACACCGACATTTTTTCGGATTTAGCGCTAGTTGCAGAACTCCACGAGCCCGAAATTGTGCTGATTCCCATTGGTGACCGGTTTACCATGGGCGCGCGCGCGGCGGCGCTGGCGCTCAATCGATATCTCCGGCCAAAATGGGCCATCCCGATGCACTACGGCAGTTTCAAAGTGCTTGAGCCGAACGCGGACCTGTTTAAAGCTCAAATGCGCGGGTCGACGGTCAAGGTAATTGTGCCGCGCTCGGGCGAGCCTTTGGATTTTGAGGGGCTATCCTCCCCTTTTGTATCGGTTCCAGCCCGCATTTTTCCATGCTAGAAAAGCCATGATCAATCATGGCAGGGCAAAATGAAACATATTCTGGAAGAACTTGAGCAGCGTCGCGACGAGGCCCGTTTGGGCGGCGGGCAGAAGCGCATTGATGCGCAACATGCCAAAGGCAAGCTCACCGCCCGCGAGCGCATAGAACTGTTGCTCGATCACGGTTCTTTCGAAGAATATGACATGTTTGTCCAGCATCGCAGCACCGATTTTGGCATGGAGAAAACCAAAACCCCGGGTGATGGCGTCGTCACCGGTTGGGGCACCGTCAATGGTCGGCTCACTTATGTTTTCGCCAAAGATTTTACAGTTTTCGGCGGCTCGCTGTCCGAAACCCACGCTGGAAAAATCACAAAAATCCAAGACATGGCGCTCAAAAACCGCGCCCCCATCATCGGCCTGTTTGACGCGGGCGGCGCGCGTATCCAAGAAGGCGTCGCCGCGCTTGGCGGCTATGGCGAAGTGTTTCAGCGCAATGTGTTGGCCAGCGGCGTCATCCCGCAGATTTCGTTGATCATGGGCCCTTGCGCCGGCGGCGATGTATATTCGCCTGCCATGACAGACTTCATATTCATGGTGAAAGACACTTCCTATATGTTTGTCACCGGCCCCGAGGTGGTCAAAACCGTCACCAACGAAACCGTAACCGCCGAGGAGCTGGGCGGCGCTTCGGTCCATGCGGTGAAGTCTTCTGTGGCCGATCGCGGCTATGAAAATGACGTGGAAGCGCTGCTGCAAATGCGCCGCCTGATTGACTTTTTACCGGCCAGCAACACCGCCGACCTGCCAGAATGGCCAACCTTCGACGATGGCGAGCGTATCGATATGTCGCTCGACACTTTGGTTCCAGACAACCCCAATAAGCCGTATGACATCAAGGAATTGATCCTCAAAACCGTCGACGAGGCGGATTTCTTCGAAATTCAAGAAACCCATGCCAAAAACATCGTGGTTGGCTTTGGCCGCATAGAAGGCCGCAGCGTCGGTATTGTCGCCAATCAGCCGATGGTGCTGGCTGGCGTGCTGGATTCGGACGCTTCGCGCAAAGCGGCGCGCTTCGTGCGCTTTTGTGATTGTTTCAACATCCCGATCATCACCTTTGTCGATGTGCCCGGCTTTTTGCCCGGCACGGCGCAAGAGTATGGCGGCTTGATTAAACACGGCGCCAAGCTTTTGTTTGCCTATGCCGAGGCCACAGTGCCGAAGGTGACCGTCATCACCCGCAAAGCTTTCGGCGGGGCCTATGATGTGATGGCGTCAAAGCATTTGCGCGGCGACGCCAACTACGCTTGGCCCACGGCGCAAATCGCCGTTATGGGCGCAAAAGGCGCGGTGGAAATCATCTTTCGCGGCAATACACCCGAGGTCATTGCCGAAAAAACCGCTGAATATGAAAAGCGCTTTCTCTCCCCCTTTGTCGCGGCCGAGCGCGGCTATATTGACGAAGTCATCATGCCGCACGGCACCCGCAAGCGCATTGCCCGCGCATTAGCCATGCTGCGCGGCAAAAAGCTCGAAAATCCATGGAAGAAACACGATAATATCCCGCTGTGAGCCAAATTTGATTGTTTATACAAAATATGATATAAAGCATCATGGATGAATTTAGGCCAGTAGAGTTCCTCGGAGATGCCCTCTCAAGGATGCGAGACTTTCCTGAATCCGCCCGCAAGGAAGCAGGGGTTCAACTTCACAAAATTCAGCTTGGGCTGGATCCGAGCGATTGGAAGCCCATGGCAAGCATTGGCGCAGGCGTTCGGGAAATACGCATTCGTGATGAGGCCGGAATATTCCGCGTGATTTACGTCACCAAGATCAAAGATGCTGTTTATGTGCTGCACGCTTTCCAGAAGAAAACACAGCAAACAGCGAAACAGGATTTAGACCTCGCCATTTCGCGCTTCAAGCAAATCTGACGAGGACGCGCCAAGGAGGGCGGAACGATGGAAAGGCAAAGATTTGCAAATGTCTGGGATGCGCTCACAGACACATCGGAAGAAGCTGCAAACATGACTATGAGATCAAACCTCATCATTGCCATTGAGCAGCAGATAAAAACCTGGAATGTTACACAAGCCGAGGCTGCAAAGCGCCTCGGAGTCACTCAACCACGCCTGAATGACTTACTACGCGGTAAAATCAATAATTTCAGCTTGGACACGTTGATCAATCTTGCCGGACATTCGGGGCTGACTGTTCGCTTGGATATCGCAGCTTAGTTCTTGTTCCGTGTCTCTTCAGCCATGCTGCCCCTTCCAAGCAAAGCTCGCCCCCTGCCCATTCTCTGTCCTTGCTCAAAAGGGCAGGGCGCTCTAATGAGAGGTCTCAAGAGCCATGCGAGTGCAGCTTAAATGATCGAAACCCCGAAAGCGCCAAATCCAAAGAGTGCCGGCGCGCGCCTGCGAAACTATTTTCTCACCGGAATCATCCTTGTCGGCCCTTTGGCGGTGACGCTTTACATCACATGGTGGTTTGTAAACACGGTGGACGGCTGGGTTCGCCCGCTGGTGCCAGCCAGCCTTTGGCCGGACGCCTATTTGCCATTCAAATTGCCCGGCTTGGGCGTGATCATTGCCGGTGTCGGCTTGACGCTGTTGGGCTTTCTCACCGCAAATCTGGTCGGCAATACGCTCATCCGGCTTTCCGAGCGCCTGCTGGACCGGATGCCCGTGGTGCGCAGCATTTACAAAAGCATGAAGCAGATTTTCGAGACCCTGTTTTCACAGACCGGAACTTCGTTCCGCAAGGTGGCGCTCATCGAATATCCCGGACGCGGCATGTGGTCGCTAGCGTTCATCTCGTCGGTGCCGGAAGGCTCCGTCAAAACCTATCTGCCGCAGGGCGATGAGTATATTTCGGTGTTTTTGCCATGTACGCCAAACCCGACAACCGGCTTCTATATCTATTTGCCGGTGAAGGACGTTCACGAAATTCCGATGACGCCCGACGATGCCTTTAAACTGATCATGTCTGCCGGGCTAATTCAGCCAGAGGCGCAAGCTCTGTTGTCTTCCATGGTTGAAACCTCAAAGTCAAAACCGAAGCAGCCAAAAGCCGATCTTTCCAAGGTTGGCTGATACACAAATCAGCCGCCGCTTTGTGGCGAAATTGCGCCATTTCCGCACATGGAGGGGGTTTTCGGCTTGCGGTAATGTGTGCGCTGCGATAATCCTCTTGAGGAAAGCATCTCAAGCAGACCGGCGCTGAAAATATGTGCAGCTGTTGCGAGAGCGGCAGCGGCCTGCATTAGAGGACTACGACAATGCAAAGTGTGATTGTGGACTATCTCCCGCTGGTTATTTTTATGGCCCTGTCTCTTGTCATCGGCGGCGCGCTGCTGGTTGCGCCTTTCGCTTTGGCGTTTAAAGCTCCGGACAGCGAAAAGCTCTCGGCCTACGAGTGCGGCTTCAAGGCCTTTGACGATGCGCGTATGAAGTTCGATATCCGCTTCTATCTGGTTTCTTTGCTTTTCATCATCTTCGATCTCGAAGTGGCGTTTCTTTTTCCATGGGCCATTGCTTTTAAAGACGTCGGCCTATTTGGTTTTTGGGCGATGATGATCTTTTTGGGCGTCCTCACCATCGGATTTGTCTATGAGTGGAACAAGGGAGCGCTGGAATGGGATTGATGCTTGACGCCAGCGGCGCGGCCATAGCGCCCGCTCCACGGGGCTTGGTCACACCGGACGGGCGTCCGCTGGGCGCGGACGACAAGTTTTTCGGCGACGTAAACGATCAGCTTGCCGATAAGGGCTTTTTGGTTACCTCCACAGATGATCTCATACAGTGGGCGCGTACCGGCTCTTTGATGTGGATGACGTTTGGCTTGGCCTGTTGCGCTGTGGAAATGATGCAGCTCTCCATGCCGCGCTATGACGTAGAGCGCTTTGGCTTCGCGCCGCGCGGTTCGCCGCGTCAGTCCGATGTAATGATCGTCGCTGGAACCTTGACCAATAAAATGGCACCGGCGCTGCGCAAGGTCTACGACCAGATGCCAGAACCGCGCTATGTCATCTCCATGGGCTCTTGCGCCAATGGCGGCGGCTATTACCACTATTCCTATTCGGTTGTGCGTGGTTGTGATCGCGTTGTGCCGGTGGATATCTACGTTCCAGGTTGCCCGCCAACCGCCGAAGCCTTGCTTTATGGCGTATTGATGTTGCAAAAGAAAATCCGCCGCGTTGGCACAATCGAGCGTTGAGAACGTGATGCAGGAAACAGCTCTTCAAACATTTGATCTACCGGCACTTGGCGAAGCCATCAAAACCGCACTGAATGGCGCGGTTACAGGCGTGAAATTTGCGTTTGGCGAGCTGACGCTTGAGGCGGAAGCTGACAAAATTGTCGAGGTTCTTACATATCTTCGCGATGATCCAAGCTGCATGTTTTACAACTTCACCGATTTGTGCGGCGCGGATTATCCAGGGCGCGCCAAGCGGTTTGATGTCGTTTATCATATGCTCTCGCCCAAGCATAACACGCGCATCCGTGTGAAAATTCAGGCCGACGAGTTCACGCCGGTACCGTCAACCATCGGGGTGTTTCCCGCTTCAAACTGGTATGAGCGCGAAGCCTATGATTTCTATGGCATTTTGTTTTCAGGTCACCCTGACCTGCGCCGTATTCTAACCGATTACGGTTTTGATGGTCACCCGCTACGCAAAGACTTCCCCACAACAGGGTATGTCGAGGTGCGCTATGACGACGCCGAGAAGCGGGTGGTCTATGAGCCGGTGAAGCTCACACAAGAATTTAGAAACTTTGACTTTTTGTCGCCATGGGAAGGGCGTCCGGACTATGTTCTGCCCGGTGACGAAAAAGCGAAGTGAAAAACGGTAGTTGGTTCAAAGCTTGGGTTGTGGTCAAGTGAGTGCATTTTCTTTCTGGCACTGGGTAGTGGTTTCGGGGCCGGCGATGTTTAGCGGAACGGTATTCGTTCCGCCGCACCGGACAATTGCACAAGAGTTGCTCGGGTTTGCTCTGCCCATGGCAGAGCCAATTGCGAGCTCGATATTCATGTTGAACCTACATTTGGTAATTGCAGGCGGACTATAAAACAGGCTTTTTGGACGAACAAATGACCGAACATAACATCCGCAATTTTTCGATAAACTTCGGCCCGCAACATCCGGCGGCGCATGGCGTCTTGCGCCTTGTGCTGGAGCTGGATGGCGAGGTGGTGGAGCGCGTTGATCCGCACATCGGGTTGTTGCATCGCGGCACCGAAAAGCTGATCGAGTCCAAGACCTATCTGCAAGCCGTACCTTATTTTGACCGTCTGGATTATGTCGCTCCGATGAATCAGGAGCACGCCTACGCATTGGCGGTGGAAAAATTGCTGGGCATTTCGGTGCCAAAGCGCGGCCAGCTCATACGCGTGCTATATTCCGAAATCGGTCGCTTGCTGTCGCACATTCTCAACGTCACCACCCAGGCGATGGACGTTGGCGCACTCACCCCGCCACTCTGGGGCTTTGAAGAGCGCGAAAAGCTGATGATTTTCTATGAGCGTGCCTCTGGCGCTCGTATGCATTCGGCGTTTGTGCGTCCAGGCGGCGTGCATCAGGATATTCCGGCCAAGCTGGTCGATGACATCTACGCGTTTTGTGACCCGTTCTTGAAAGTCTGTGACGACTTGGAAACGCTGCTCACTGGCAACCGTATTTTCAAGCAGCGCAACGTAGATATCGGCGTTGTCTCGCTGGAAGAGTGCTGGAAGTGGGGTTTTTCTGGCGTCATGGTTCGCGGTTCGGGCGCGGCATGGGATTTGCGCAAGTCGCAGCCATATGAGTGCTACGAGGAAATGGAATTCGATATTCCAATCGGCAAAAATGGCGATTGTTACGACCGTTATTGCATCCGCATGGAAGAAATGCGCCAGTCTGTCAGCATAATGAAACAATGCTGTCAGCGCCTGCGCAGCACCGAAGCTATCGGTCCGGTGTCTTCCGATGAGGGCAAGATCGTTCCACCCAAGCGCGGCGAGATGAAGCGTTCGATGGAAGCGCTCATTCATCACTTCAAGCTCTACACAGAAGGCTATAAAGTTCCTGCTGGCGAAGTCTACGCCGCGGTTGAAGCCCCTAAGGGCGAGTTTGGTGTTTATTTGGTCGCAGACGGCACCAACAAGCCGTATCGCTGCAAAATCAAAGCGCCCGGATTTGCCCATTTGCAAGCCATGGACTTTATGTGCCGCAAACACATGCTGGCAGACGTCTCGGCCATCCTCGGCTCGCTCGATATCGTGTTTGGCGAGGTCGATCGATGAAAACCCCTGCAATCGCATCATTGATATTACTGCTTGCGGCGTCTCCGCTTTTCGCCGCCTCCAGCAAGGCACCGGTGTCAAATCCGGTGTCCGACGTTATCGCGCCCGACGCAACAACAACAACCTCTGCCGCGGCCGCAGCGCCGGTCGTGATCGATCCGAAGTCTAAAATCCCGCCAATGGGTCAGCTTTTGGCGCAGGGTTTCGAGATTAAGGCGGCTTTCGTTGATTCGACGAATATCGCCTATGTTGCCATGCAACGCGGCACCTCCGCCTATCTATGTCACTCAGGCGCCATTCCCGCCTGCGATAAGTTGAATTAAAGGGTTCCGATGTCCGTCCGCCGCCTCACAGATCAGCAGCCAAGCTCGTTTGAATTCAATCAGGATAATCTTGCTTGGGCCAATGCCCAGCTGACCAAATATCCCGCTGGCCGACAGGCATCAGCCGTGATTCCATTGCTATGGCGCGCGCAAGAGCAGCATGATTATTGGCTGCCAAAGCCTGCTATTGAAAAAGTCGCCGATATGTTGGGCATGCCCTATATCCGCGTGCTGGAAGTGGCAACGTTTTACACCATGTTCAACTTGGCTCCGGTCGGCAAATATTTCATTCAGATGTGCGGCACAACGCCCTGCATGTTGCGCGGCTCGAATGACATCAAGGCGGTGCTCGAAAAGCGTATCGGCGAGCAAAGCCATGTTACCCCAGACGGCAAGTTCTCGTGGCTAGAGGTTGAGTGCCTTGGCGCTTGCTGTAACGCGCCAATGGTGCAGATCAACAATGATTATTATGAAGATCTCAGCCCTGAGAACTTCAACAAATTGCTTGATGATCTTGCTGCCGGACGCCCGGTGCAAAAGGGTTCGCAAACTGGCCGCAAGACCTCGGAACCAACTCCCGGCAAAATCACGGCGCTCGCGAGCTTCTATCCCGAAGCCGCTGATAATGATCAGATCGCCAAAAACGTTGCCGCGGATGCAATCGCCTCGGCCAAGCGCGCTGAAGCGGCTGCCGCTGCTTTAGCGGCTTCCGCCGCTGCGCCTGACGCTCCGGCGCCAGTATCTGCACCTGCTGCATCTGCACCTGCACCAATCCCCGCCGCTGTACCAGTTGCCGCACCTCCAGCACCTAAACCTATTGTGCCCGCTCCGGTAATGGCTGCACCCGTTGCTGCGCCTGCCGCTGACGCAGCTCCGGTTTCTGATGACCATAAGCCGACGCTGCTGGCAGCGGCCCGTTCGGGCGCCGCCGATGATTTGAAACTCATTTGGGGTGTCGGTCCAAAGCTGGAAACAATGCTCCACGACATGGGCATCTTCCATTTTGACCAGATCGCCGCCTGGACAGAGATGAACCTGCGCTGGGTCGACCAGAATTTGAAAACGTTTAAAGGCCGCGCTTTGCGGGACAAATGGATTGAACAATCCAAAAAGCTGGCCACCGGCTGGCGTCCTGACAATTCCGTTGGCGATAAGCCGGTTTAAGGATCGACGAAATGCTACAAGATAAAGATCGCATTTTCACAAATCTCTATGGTTTCGGCGATTGGACGCTGAAGGGCGCAATGGCGCGCGGCGCGTGGGATGGCACAAAAAGCATTATCGATAAAGGCAAAGACTGGATCATCAGCGAGATGAAGGCTTCCGGTCTGCGCGGTCGCGGCGGCGCTGGCTTTCCGACCGGTCTGAAATGGTCGTTCATGCCAAAAGCCGATCCGGTTCGCCCATCTTACCTCGTCGTCAACGCCGATGAATCCGAGCCCGGTACCTGCAAAGACCGCGAAATTCTGCGTAACGACCCGCATTTGCTGGTCGAAGGTTGCCTGTTGGCGTCCTTCGCCATGGAAGCCCATGCCTGCTATATCTATGTGCGCGGCGAGTATATTCTGGAGCGCGAGCGTTTACAGGATGCGGTTGATCAGGCCTATGCCGCCGGTCTCATCGGCAAGAATAACAAAAACGGCTGGGATTTTGATCTGTATGTCAATCACGGCGCAGGGGCATACATTTGCGGCGAAGAAACCGCGATGTTGGAAAGCTTGGAGGGCAAAAAAGGCCAGCCGCGCCTCAAGCCGCCGTTTCCTGCCAACATGGGCCTCTATGGCTGCCCGACAACCGTTAACAACGTTGAATCAATCGCGGTCGCGCCCACCATTTTGCGGCGCGGCGCGGCATGGTTCTCCGGCTTTGGCGCAAAAAACAATGCCGGAACCAAGCTGTTCTGCATTTCCGGCCACGTCAATAATCCTTGCAACGTCGAAGAAGAGATGAGCATCCCGTTCCGCGAGCTTATTGAACGCCATTGCGGCGGCATTCGCGGCGGCTGGGACAATTTGATGGCGGTCATTCCCGGCGGCTCGTCGGTGCGCATGGTTCCTGCCGCACAGATCATTGATTGCCCGATGGACTTTGATTCGCTGGGCAAACTCCGCTCCGGCCTCGGCACCGCCGCTGTAATTGTGATGGACAAAAGCACGGACATCGTCCGCGCCATTGCGCGCCTTTCCTATTTCTATAAGCACGAGAGCTGTGGTCAGTGCACCCCATGCCGTGAAGGCACCGGTTGGATGTGGCGCGTCATGACCCGCATGGCTGAAGGCCGCGCCCAAAAGCGCGAAATTGACATGCTGCTGGAAGTGACAAAGCAGATCGAAGGCCACACCATTTGTGCATTGGGCGATGCGGCAGCTTGGCCAATTCAGGGTCTGATTGCGCATTTCCGGCCGGAAATCGAACGCCGCATTGATGAATATGCGGCCAACCCGCATCCTGATGCGCTTCGCATTGCAGCGGAGTAGGGCAGCCTTAATGACAAACCACATGTCGGCCAGTCTTGAGTTACAGGTTGCATCCAGCGGCAGTGCATTCGCTATAAATGCGTGTGATTTATCTCAAGGAAATGCTGATGAGCCTCAAACCGCTTTACTGGCGTATCGGCCTGTGGCTCATCGTCTTCGTGCGTTGCCTCTCTCCGCTCGGGGCGCCCGTAGCTGCCGCACTTACGGCCATAATATTCGTTTTGTTAGCGGTGGCTTTCTTTTTCGGAGTTTTGCTGAAAGGCATCGGAGATGTTTTGCGCCTGCCAATAGCCTTACATTGGTTTTATCCCCTTATTTCAATCATTCTGATAACTCCGATTATCTTCTGGGTTGCGAAAAAGTTGATTCGCACCTTTGCGGCGTGGCGCGCAAACGACCCGCAAATAGCGATGCGCCAAATAACGCGTCTGGTAGACGTGGCGGGCGTGGTCTTCGCGTTGATTTTTTGCGGCGGAGCGCACCGCATTTTCGGGCCGTAAAACCAATCGCCAGCGATAAGATAAATTTCAAAAATCGAGTAGCCCTATGACCAAACTCCTGATTGACGGCATCGAGGTTGATGTTCCCTCCGATTACACCCTGCTTCAGGCGTGTGAGGCGGCTGGCGCTGAAATTCCGCGTTTTTGCTTCCACGAACGGCTCTCCATCGCCGGCAATTGCCGCATGTGCCTGGTTGAAGTGAAGGGTGGCCCGCCAAAGCCAACCGCATCTTGCGCCATGGGCGTGCGTGATTTGCGTCCGGGCCCGAATGGTGAGCCACCGGTGGTCAGCACCAAGTCCCCGATGGTGAAAAAAGCGCGCGAAGGCGTGATGGAGTTTCTGCTTATCAACCATCCGCTCGATTGCCCGATTTGCGATCAGGGCGGTGAGTGTGACTTGCAAGATCAGGCCATGGCCTTTGGCGCGGATTCGTCGCGTTTCCACGAAAATAAGCGCGCTGTCGAAGACAAATACATCGGCGCTCTGGTCAAAACCTCGATGAACCGCTGCATTCAGTGCACTCGCTGTGTCCGCTTCTCCACCGAAGTGGCCGGTGTCACCGAGCTTGGCCTGCTTGGCCGTGGTGAGGACGTTGAAATCACCACCTATCTTGAAAAGGCGATGACCTCCGAGTTGCAGGGCAATCTGGTTGATCTGTGTCCGGTTGGCGCGCTCACCTCCAAGCCTGCCGCGTTCAATATGCGCGCTTGGGAGCTGCAAAAGACCGAATCGATTGACGTGATGGATGCACTGGGCTCTGCCATCCGTGTTGACAGCCGTGGCCGCGAAGTCATGCGTATTTTGCCGCGTGTGAACGAGGCTGTGAACGAAGAGTGGATTTCGGACAAAACCCGTCACATCGTCGATGGCCTCAAGTCCCAACGGCTGGACCGGCCCTACATTCGCCAAAACGGCAAGCTTGTTGCGGTCTCCTGGGCAGATGCGCTCGGCGCGGTCGCGGCAAAAGTTAAGGGCGCCAAGCTCGGTGCCATTGTCGGCCAGCTCGCCGGTGTTGAAGAGGTTTTCGCATTAAAATCTCTGGTTAACGCATTGGGATCCGCAGTCATCTCCGTTGAGGGCGTTGGCGCTTTGGACCCCGCGCACGGCCGCGCTTCTTATATTTTCAATTCCACTATTGCCGGAATAGATGAAGCCGACGCCATCATGTTGATCGGCACAAATCCGCGCAAAGAAGCGCCAGTGCTCAACGCGCGTATCCGCAAACGTTGGCGGCAGGGCAATTTGCTGGTTGGTGTCGTTGGCGAAAAAGCAGACCTCACTTACGCCTATAATTACCTCGGCGCTGGCGCGGAAAGCTTGAATGCTTTCATCGGCCACGCTCCGGCAAACAAACAAAAGCCGCTGCTCATCGTCGGGGCAGGGGCCTTTGAAGATGCTGCTGTTTTGGCCAATTCAGCCAAGGCGGCAACGTCTCTTGGCGTGTTCAAAGAAGGTTGGAACGGCTTTAGCGTGCTCCACACGTCAGCTGCCGCCGTTGGCGCGCTGGATTTGGGCTTGAAGCGCACCGATCTTTCCGGATGTGACGTTATTATTTCGCTGGGTGCTGATGAAACCGCGCTCCCCGCCGGTGCGTTTGTCGTTTACATCGGAACACATGGCGATGCTGGCGCTCACCGTGCGGACGTGATTTTGCCTGGTGCAACCTACACCGAAAAATCCGCCACCTTCGTCAATACTGAAGGCCGTGTGCAAATGACCAACCGCGCCACTTTCCCGCCGGGCAATGCCCGCGAAGATTGGTCGATTTTGCGCGCACTGTCTGACACTGTGGGCCATAAGCTGCCGTTTGACAGCTTGGCGCAATTGCGTGCTGCGCTCTATGCCGCCTATCCGCATTTCGCAGCGCTTGATTCGATCAAAAGCGGTGAGGCGGCAGATTTGACCAAGCTTGGCGAAAGCGCCGGAGCCATGGGCAAAGCCAGCTTTACTTCGCCGATTATTGATTTTTATCTCACCAATCCAATCGCGCGCGCCTCAAAGGTTATGGCTGAATGTTCAGCTATCGCCCACGGTGCTGTGGCGCAGGCGGCGGAGTAACCCATGTTCTCTTCTATCTTCTTTCTCGGCATTTTGCTGATGGTGGTGAAGGGGCTGGCGCTCCTCGTCGGATTGTTGATTTTTGTCGCTTATATCTTGCTGGCAGATCGCAAAATCTGGGCTGCTGTGCAGTTGCGCCGCGGTCCAAACGTGGTTGGGCCTTGGGGTTTGCTGCAAAGCTTCGCCGATATGTTGAAGTTTGTGTTCAAAGAGCCGATCATCCCGTCCGGCGCAAATAAGGGCGTGTTCTTGCTGGCACCGCTGGTCACGTCGGTGCTCGCCATGTCGGCTTGGGCGGTTATTCCGCTGAGTTCGGGCTGGGCCATTGCCGATTTGAATGTCGGAATTCTGTATATTTTCGCCATTTCGTCCCTAGGCGTTTATG
>JAYVYB010000038.1:0-10426 GCA_043784625.1 Methylovirgula sp. | reverse complement strand
AAACTCTGGCCATAGGTTTTGGCCAGCTGGAACTGTTTGTTGAGCCCGGCGCCGCTCCCCAAAGCCTGATCTGTCGCCGATGGCGCGGCGTCCAGAGTGCAAGACTTATAATCAAGCCGGTCCCGCCAGCGGAAACCATAGAGCCGCCCGCGCCGTTCTTCGAAAAAACTGAGCACTTGCGCCAATGCGGCGAAGCTTTTCACGCCGTAGCCCGCTTGGTAAGCGCGGCGGGAGTTTGCCCATCTGGCATTGCGCATCTCGCGGTTGGACCCGAGCGTGACCACATCTGTGCTGCGCTCCGGCCCGCCCGAAGAGTGCAGCGAAATATCCAGCGGAAAGCGGATCTCGTGAAAAACGGTCATGGATTCTCCTTCACATTGGCTGTATCGGCCGCGCTGGCCTCACTTTGCGCTACAGGCCGCGCTGGGCTCACCTTGCGCTACAGGCCGCGCTGGCCCCGGCTCACAGCCCGGGCCAGTGCCGACGACACTTGCTGCTCTGAGTGGCGGAAGCTCTGGGCATCCGGTGTGGAAATATTGACGATTACGCTGGTGCCGCCGCCCTGCCCGCTGGCGGCCAAGCCAAGCGCGCCGTCTGGCCCGCGCGCCAGCGGCATAATGGCTTCGGCGCCGCGTTCGCCCATCACGCCGAGACCGCCGCCCGCGCCAAAAAAGGTTGGCGACGATACAATTCCGCCATCTGCAAAAGGAATGATCGAGCCTAGCCCGCTGCCACCCGATAAGCCGCCCAACAAACTGCTCAACAGGCTGGAAAGCCCGCCCGAACCGGCTTTGAGCGCGGAATTTATCGTCATATTTGCCAGTTTGGTACCGATGCCGACCAAAACCTGCTCAAAGCTTTTGCCGCTGGCCGCCGCGCCCGCAAATGCTGCGGTGAGCGATTTGGCGACGTTTTGCGCCGACAAATCCAGCGCGTCCATGGTTGATTTTAGTCCGGCCACGTCCGTGTTGAGGCTACTGTCGCTGGTGAGCGAAATGGACGTTGTCGGCGGAATAAATTTTGTCATGATTTGCCTTTCATGCGTCAGGAAATTGCAACATCAGCCCTTCAAGTTCGCCGCGTGAGAGCGGCGCATCACCCCGGCCATAAAGCCCGTCATGCGCCGCCTTTAACTCGCGCGGAGTCATTGCCCAAAAGGCCCGGGAAGACAGCCGCAGAACGCCGAAACCAAACGCCAGCGCATCGTCCCAGGGGAAGGCGGGGCGATGTGGCTTAGCGGGGGAGACCCCCGTGGTTTTCAGGCGCTCTGCGGCACCGGCGGGTTTGCGGGCTGGTCCTTGGGTGGCACCGCTCCGGGAGGAGTTTGTGCGCCGAATGTTGCAGCCAGCAAATCGGCTGCAATCTGGACATAGCCCTGCACACCGCCGGGATGGGGTAGCTGGGAAAGTTGCAAATCGGATATGTCGTGGCCGGCACCGCGCAGCCCCGCGCCCAGAATGCGGATCAGGTCGCGCGCAGCAAGGTGCCCGGTTTCGAAGCGTTTAACCAAAGCCACGAGGTCCGAGCTTTCGAAGGCCGCTTCCAGCTCAGCAAGCGCCCCAAGTGTAAGGCAAAGCCGATAGGGTTTTCCGCCCAATTCGGCGGCGATTTCACCACGATATTTGTTGGCCATGGCGTGCCTCACACTGAAACAAATGTGAGTGCGCCTGCCGATTCCAACGTCATTTCAAAGGTAACTTCGGCGTTGTAATCACCGCGATAATCCAGCGCCGAAATTTGATAGGGCCCGGAAATGGTGCCAAAACCGGGAATGATTATCTGCCAGTTCATCACCGCGCCGTTGAAAAACGTTTGGCGCAGCAGGATATCCGAGGCCTGATCTTTAAAAACGCCACCCCCGGTAAGGCTGGAGCGGCGCACACCGCCCCCCGTCAGCAGCTCGCGCCATTGGTTGATCGAGTCTGCACTGGTGGTGTCAATTGTTTGGGCGTTGAGCGCCAGCCGCTTGGTGCGGATGCCGCCGATGGTGACAAATGTGCCGGTGCCATCATCCATTTTCAGCAGTAAGTCTTTGCCTTTTTGTGCGGGCATGGGAAAATCCTTTTAAATTGGTTCGGTAACGGCGCGGAAACGTAAAGACGTGCGCAGCCAGCGCCCCGCTTCTTCGGCTTTGGTTTCGATGGTGGTGCAATGCAGTGAGATGAGATTGTGACCGTTCACAGCCAGCGGCACATCCTGCAGCAGCGTGGTAATGCGGTCGGCAATCAGCAAGCTGGGTCGCATAATGTTTGGCTTGGACCAGATGTGCAGGCTCAGCACCTGCTCCAATCCGCCTTCTGTGGAGGTGGACCAGTCTTTGGCGCTGACATCGCCAAAGGTGATAAACGGCGGAACGGCGCTGCGCGGCGCATCTTCATAAATTTGCGGCCCGCTCAACAATCCGGTCAGCGTGATGTCGCCTTTAAGCTTGGTGAGAATGGCGGCCCTCAGAGCCAAAATCGCGCTGCTCATGGCCGCACCTCCCAACAATCCAGGCTTGAAAACCGCCGCGTTTCATCAAGGTCATAGGCCGACCTGATTTCGAAAATGCGCGCGCCGAGCCGTAACCGCATATCGGCTGTGACATCGGCCCGATAAATCAGCGTGATACGGTGCGAAATTTCCTGTTCGGCCTGTTGTGCCTGCCAAGCCCGCGCTGCTGCTAGCGGCTCTATTGCCGCCCAGACAGACGTCACAGGCGCAAAGCTGCGCGCCGTGCCGCCAATATCGTCGGCCACGTCTTGCGGCGCTTCCAAAACTAATCTAGTGCGCAAAGCACCCCGCGTCGGGATTTTCATGAGCGCCCTCCGCAAGAACGAACTGACAGGCGCCGATACGGCGCGATCAGGGCGGCGATGGATGCGGGCAGCCCACCAGCGGCGGCGGCATCATCGCCGCGATTGGCATAAAGATGGGCGGACAACAGACGTATGGCTTGGCGCAGCGGCTCCGGCACATCGGTTGGCAGCGTGCCAAATCCGGCAACCACATCAATGGCGATACCCTCGCTTATCCGGCCGGGCGCAGCGGGCAAATAGGGAAACACCACGCGCGGCCCGTATTGGCTGTGCGTCAGGCGATAGTTTACTGGCGGCACCACGGACGGCGTGTCGAATTGGTCATAGGTTGTCACCGATCCTATGCTGCTCACAGGGGCCAGCGGCAGCTCTATTTGCCAGCCTTGCAACCCGGATTGGTCAAGAAACGGCCATTGACTGGCAAAAAGCCGCCACGTTTGAGCGATGAGTTGCAGCCGCGTGGCGCGCTCAATGGTGGCACGCGCCGCCGCAATAAGCGCTGTGATCAAGGCGTCATCATCGGCGCTGTCTTGTTTGAGCCAGGCTTTGACCTCCGCAAGAGTTACTGGCTCCAGCGCAGGCGCGGTGATAAGGATCGGGTTCATCTTAAGGCCTCAAGGGTTGAAAATGCGGATTCTAAAATGTGTCGGGCTGGCGGCGGCTTTGGTCAGCGCCCCGGCGCTTGCCATGGTGGGAGAAACCAGCCCCGCGCCGGAGCTCTCGAAAAATCTGGTTATGGTGTTGACGCGCGAGGGCGGCGGCGCGGGCTTTTGCACAGCCAGTGTGTTGGCTGCCAATGTGATTTTGACCGCCGCTCATTGCGTGACTTCGCTCCCCAATATGCGGGTGCATTTCGGGGACACTTCCAGCCCGCCGCGTTTGATTGAAATCGCGGCGGTGGCGGTTCATCCGCAATTTCACGCCAACGCCATTGCATCGCGGGAACGGTCGGTTGATCTGGCTTTGATCAAGCTGAAAACGCCGCTACCGGCGGAGTTTCAACCCTTGGAAATCGGCAGCGGCGAAATAGGGCTAAATATGCCGCTGGAACTGGCGGGGTTTGGCCTCACCATTGAGGGCAGTGGCCGTTCGGCAGGCAAACTTTTGCAAGGCGAAGTCACGCTGCGCGCGCCGCTGTCGAATTTGCTGTTGTGGATGGAAGGCAAAAACGTGGGTACCAAAAACACAGGAGCCTGCACCGGCGATTCCGGCGGGCCGGTGCTGCAAAATGGTGCCTTGGTGGGCGTGATTACATGGACGACAGGTGATGCCGGACATCATTGCGGCAAGCTAACGCAGGCGATCCGGCTTGCGCCGCAGATGGGCTGGATCAGAAATGTGATGACGGCGTGGTAGCAAAGATTACAGAAACAGTACGGTAAAAGTCTTTCTTCCGTCTTGTTTCCAGAAGTCTGAAGCTGTTTTGAGTGCATCGATATAATAGTTTAATTGTTTTTCCGGAATTTGAGGAAATTCCTCATTGGCGATTATAATATTTCTCTCATGTATCCATGGCAAATCATCAAGAAAATCGTCCAAGGCATTCCAATTTCGGCCGAAATAGTCCGGAAAACGAAGGCCAATTTTTAGATATTCCATCAATTCAAGTGTGGTTGTTATGCCCTTAGGAACAAGACAAACCCAAGTATCATCGTCCGCCTGAGCCTGCTCCATCATTTTTAGCAAGAAATCTGTCATGAGTTTTCTCAAAAGGGCCCGATAAACGATTCATAATGATCAGGCGACCAATAGACCTCCCGCCAGCGCCAAGCACCCATCGAGAAATGCCAGGACCATACAATATTCGATAATAGCCATGCGGCATAATGGGAAGTAGCACAACTCCAGCGCTGTTTGGCTTATTCCTGAATATTCCGCCGTTGCTTGATGGCGCAACCGGCGTTCCATCCGGCGCAAATGGGCTGGATCAGAGATGTGATGACGGGGTGGTAAGATCGTCCAGCGCCGGATATTTCGCATAAACCGGCCCCAGAATATCAACCTCGATGCTGCCTAATACCAGGCCGATGGCGCGGCGCACTTCAGCATATTCGGCCTCTGGCAATTGCTCTGTAATTTTGTGAATTTCGGCTATTGCGGCAAGCGAGCGGGTTTTGATGATAAGGGCACTTTGCGGGGTCATAGGGCTTCCTTAAAACTGGGCCAGATCATCGCCAATCAACATGTCCCGCGCATTTGTCGGCACGGGAAAACCGTAGCCGGAACCTTCCATTTCGAAGAAAATCTGGCCAAGACGATGGTAACTACTGGTGTAGAGGGTGATGCCGATCATTTGCAGCGCGAGTTCCAAAGCCTGAACAGAATCCACGCCAAAAGCGGATTTCACGCTAGTGCCTTCAGGCTAGTCAATTTCGAAACGGCAAGCAAAGCCCTTGTCCTGTTGCTGAGGGCGAAAATGCGGATTTCTAGCGAACTATCAATGCCATTGGCGCGATATGTGAGGAGGCGTTTGGCGATGAGCATTTTAGAGCATCTCATTGCTAAACAGGAATGAAAAGCAGTTTTGCTGCAACGAGATTTGCGCGGCCTTCATTCGCCGCAAGCCCCATATCCGCTTCGGCCTGAAGCAATGCCGCAGCAATGTCGCTTTGTGAAGCGTGAGACTTCAACAACAGTGAGATCTTGGGCAGATAGGTATCATATTCATCTTGCGCCTGAGGAACGTGTTTTATTGCCACCGGATCCCAGTGTTGAAGCAAAATCTGACGTATTTGATGCGTGAGCGACAAAATCATGATCTTCAACCCTCTAAATTATTGTCCCCAGACCGTAACGACCACCCCCATTGGATTCAGCACTACGACAGCTCCTGCGCCAACATATCTGGTTGTTCCATTTGACTGAAGCTCAATTCGCAACGGATTAGAAACGGCGTCAAGTATATCGGCAGGTGAGACGCCGCGATTTATGGCCTGATTGAGACCATGACGTGTGAAGTCGGTTATGTCTGAAACAGTGGAAATTGAGGGCGCGATTGAGCTATCACCTAAACTGCTTGCTCCGCCTCAGCCCCCATTCGCCCATCGTCCGTTGCTGTCCCGTGGTTGATCAGGGCTGAATTTGACTGCAAGCGCGTTGCGGAAATTCCATGCTGCAACATCAAGGGCGATGCTTAAGGCCTTGTAATGTAGGGCTGCTATTTGCGCGGATGGTTGTTTTCTCATATTCCCTCCAAAATTCCCTCCGCCGAAACTTTCGCTCCGGCGGGAAAATTCGCGCGCCTTTACGACACGCCGAACTTCATCAGCTTAATCGCTTCAAAGTCCTGAATGCCGCCGCCCACACGCTTGGTGGTGTAAAACAGCACATAGGGTTTTGAGCTGAACGGGTCGCGCAGAATACGGATGCCCATGCGGTCAACGATGAGATAGCCGCGCTTGATGTCACCAAACGCAATCGGCGTTGCATCGGTGGCGATGTCCGGCATCTCTTCGGTTTCCGCCACAGGGAAGTTCAGCAAGGTGCTTGGCGTGCCGAGGCTGACAGGGGGAGACCACAAATAAGACCCGGACGGATCCTTGAGCTTGCGCACCTGCGCCAGGGTTTTCCGGTTCATCAGGAAGGTGGCGTTCTGGCGATATCCGGCCTTCAGCGCATAGACATAATCAAACAGGATGTCGGTGCTGTTGGTGGTAGGAAATGCGCCCGCAACGCCCGTGGCGATATAGCCAAGCTTGGTCCACGCCCAAGAAGCGTTCTGCACAATCGGCGCCGAGAGGATGCCGCTGGGCTTATTGACGCCATTGCCGGTGATGAAGGCGGCGTTTTCCTGCTCGGAAAACACTGTGCTCACTTCATCGGCAATCCACTGTTCCACATCAACGATCGAGTCGTCGAGCAGGCGCTGGCTGGCCGCCGGCGTTGCAAACAGTTCGTAGGCCGGAAAGACCAGCTGCGCCAACTGCTGCGTTGCGCCGGACGGGCGCAAATCGGCTTCTGCCGCCCAGCCAGACACGGGGCCAGAGATCGAGAACGCCTTGTTCATCTGGCTGGCTGAAATCTGCCGCACCGACGCCAAAGCGCGGATGCTGAACGGATTGGTCATGCGGAACAAAATGTCGCGCTCGACCTCGGCGGGAACCAGATAGCCGCCATCGGGATTAGAGCTTTCCGACAGGGCTTTGGCTTCCAGCGCGGTGAGCTTGCTGGCGTCGCCTTGGGCCATATAGGCGCGAAAAGCGGCTTTGCGCTCGCGGGCGCCGTGGTCTAGTTCTTTGGTTTCACCGAGACGAGGTCGGGCTTTTTCGATTGCGATCTTGTCGAGCCGGGATTTGGTATCGTCGAGCGCGGAATTGATCCGAGCGAGCTTGGCTTCGGTGAGCGGATCGGCAGCTTGACGGCTTTCGATTTGGGCGAGTCGGTCATCATTGGTCTCCTTGAAAGCATGGAAGGTGCGGTTGAATTCGTCAAAAGCCTGCGCCGGGTCGGCACTTTTGGTCTCAATGTATGGTTTTGTTTCAAGTTGCATGAAGTGTCCTTGCAAGAACCTGCGCAATGGAAGCGCATGTGAAAGGCCGTCAACAAAATATCCCGCGCCGGACGGCCAGCAGCGCGAAGGGTGAATAGGAGCGTAAAAACGCAAAAAGCCCCGCGCGGACGGGGCTTGTGGAAGGAATATGGTTTTACGTCGAAGAGTTCGCTAGCGAGGCAGGCTGCTCAGGCGTCTATCCCCCCCGCCAGCCGCGCATCAGCGCTTGAGGTTTGGCGCTTCACCTGCTCCACGCGGGCGGCGGGCAATATCGGGAATGCTGCAGTTTTTGCCTAGTTGGTTTCGCTCGTGATCCTTGACAACGCATCTTGAAAACGTGTTACCGCCGGATTTTGCTCGATAGCGATCTGTAAATAGGCCTTAGCTTTTTGTACTTCGCCGAGCTTTTCGTAACAAAGCCCGTATTCATACGCATATTCCCCCGACTCAAAGGTGCTGTCATCCTCGGTTAAAACATCAAGGCAAGAAATTGCTTCAGCCGGGTGGTTATTCACGCGCAAGAAGACGATGACACTGTTCATTTTGGTCGTAATTCGGCTCAGCCGTTTCGCTGCTGCTTTGTCCATCTTTGGTCGCCTAAATAAAAATGTGAATGAGTCCCGGCTCAACGTTTATATGCGGTCCCAAGCCAATCGACAATCGCTCCTGCCAGAGCGTCAAGATTATTGGCCAGAATTAAGTTCGAACCGACATTCGAACTGCTCGCTAACTCACTCCATTGGTTAAGAAGACCGTAGATATTGCTACGAAGCGTCTCTGGTCTTGGGGGAGTGGAAGCGCCGCCGCCTCCACCCCCGCCGCCGCTTGTCCAGCGGCCGTGATCATCGCGCGGCTGGCTTGGGTCAAACAGTTTGGCGGTCATCATGGCTGTGCAGGCGTTTATGGCCGCCGCCAGTTTAAAATTTGCGGCGGACCGCAAATCCTCCGCCTTGGTTTCCGCCGCGATCCGCGTCCCGCGCTCAATCGCCGCCGCCAGCCGCGCATCAGCGCTTGAGGCCTGGCGCTTCACCTGCTCCACGCGGGCGGCGGGCAACATCGGGAATGTCACCACCGAGATTTCCCAAAGGTCGAGCTTGACGAGGGGGCGGATGCCGTTGAGTGGTCAATCCATCATTGAACGCATTAGTTTCAAGAACCAAAGCACCTGATCTCCATTGGCAAAATAGATCTCCGATCGAGAATTTCGCCATAAGCTTTGTAATTGCTCCGCAGTATATTTTCCGCTGGTTAAATCATCGAAGTAAGCCTTTGCTTCCTCGTTTCCCTTCAAATTCCTCGAAATAATAGCGTCGCGCGCCATATCTTCTATTTTAGTGTAGAGATAGGTCATGCTCTGGTTAAAGAACGCAAAAACATTTTGAAATTGCTCCGGAATTTGCACGTTTTTCTCCGATGGATTGATTGGATACGCTGTATATACAAGAATCCATTTGCCATGATCATCGCGCGGCTGTGAGGGGTCAAACAGTTTGGCGGTCATCATGGCAGTGCAGGCGTTTATGGCCGCCGCCAGTTTAAAATTTGCGGCGGACCGCAAATCCTCCGCCTTGGTTCCCACCACAATTACCGAAGTCTTATTATTTCAAATTTCCACTTTGAGCCAACTCGTCGGCTAATTTTTCGAAATCAGGAAATTGTTTATAGATGGGATTGATAATTTCATCGCAAAGTGTGGCTGTAACCATGCCTATTGCTTTCAAATAAAAAGCAAACTCCTTGTCATCGCAACCTTTGCGCAGTTCCGGCAAGATGTCGGTCAACATTGACCCCGCTTTTAATGAATTTGTCGAGAATTTCCATGCTGTTGCCCTATCCATTCTGCCTCCTAGGAAAGTGCCATGCATTTATTATAACATTTCTTGAAATCCATCGTATTTTTATCATCACCGGGCTAACGTTTTGGTTTTTCCAACAAGTGCAAGCAACTGTCCGTGCAATCGCTTTGCTTGCTTGCGAATTCTGCTCCACCTGTCCATCTGCCTATGTCGTCCCTCGGCTGGTTCGGATCGAAAAGTTTGGTTCGGTTTGCCGCTATTCTCGTGCCCCGCCCTATCGCCGCCGCGAGCCGCGCTTCGGTGTTTGAAGCATGGCGTTTCAC
This sequence comes from Methylovirgula sp., assembly GCA_043784625.1. Lineage (GTDB taxonomy): Bacteria > Pseudomonadota > Alphaproteobacteria > Rhizobiales > Beijerinckiaceae > JANXSV01. The sequence goes on along the minus strand of JAYVYB010000038.1, from coordinate 1,020 downwards.
CTGCTCCACACGGGCGGCGGGCAACATCGGGAACGTCACCACCGAGATTTCCCAAAGGTCGAGCTTGGCCAGCCGTCTGATTCCGGTGGCAGGGTCTTTGTTCGCCGCTTGCGCCCGAAACCCGATGGAAAGCCCGTCCACCGCGCCCTCCAACATCAACGCATAAACCTCGCGCGCCTTGGCCACGGCAAGGTTTAATTGGCCGCTAACCTTCAACCCTTTGTGATCCTCGAAAATACGCGTCCACGAGCCGATAACCTGCGCGGCATCGTGCTGCCACAACATTTTGACGCTGCCCGGTTTGCGGACGCTCAGGCTGTCTTTGAATGCGCCGGGCAAAACAAGGTCGCGCCCCAGATCGACGATGTTAAACAGGCTGGCATAGCCTTCGAAGCTGCCTGTTTTGGCGATTGCGGTTACTGAAACTGCCGCGCGCTTGGTTTCAAAACAAGGGTTTGATTGCGACGCGGTTTCCAGCAGAAAAGGTGAGGCCATTGTGCGTCCTTAAAAAGAAAAAGGCCTCCGCGAGGGAGGCCAGTTTAGGGAGAAACTGACTTATTTTTTTGGCTTGGCGGCTTTGGCACCCAGTTTTTCCAGCGTGTTGACAAAGCTGCCGATCACCTTTTGCGGGTCTGGTTTTTGGGCTTTATTGGCCCGTTTGGGCGGGCGTTTCAGCGTGACGAGAGCCATCATTTGTCATCTCCAAAGCGGCGGTTAAACAACGCCAGTTGCAGTACCAATTCATCAAAGCGCTTGTTGGCGGCAGAAAGTTCTTTCAGCACATAACCAAGCAGCGCAGACGCGCCGGTGGCCCATAAAAACAGCGCCAGATGCGCCAAATCTCCGCGTGCAATGATGCTTTGTGTTACGTCGGTCATCCGGCCTCCCCTGTCACGGTGTTGCGCCAGCCATCGGTTTTGTGCTTGCGCCATAGCCGGCCGCCTCGCGTTTTTCGTCCTGTGTCAGGAAGGAAGCCGCATCGATGCGGGCCCATTCGGCGGCGCGGTCGGACGCCAAAGC
>JAYVYB010000037.1:0-2530 GCA_043784625.1 Methylovirgula sp. | reverse complement strand
TTGATCCGCCTGGGCGTTGAATTCGAAGCCCTCCGCCGCAAAGAAACCGAACTGCTATCCGCAAGCCCTATCGACGAACCCGCCCTCGAATCGTTCATGGCTGAAATTGAAGCCATAGCCTGCCAAATCGAGAAACAGCCAGTAACTACCATCGAGGCCCTGAAGGTTAAAGCCCGCGTTGTCGAATGGTGCCTAAGCGAGCAAGACATTGGCACCGGCGGCACACTAGACGCTCGCTTGAGCATGGCAATCGCCAAGGATATTTTGAGGATAGGGTGAAAACAATCAGGGCAATTGGCGGAAATTCAGGACACCCCCGCCCTTTCCGTTACCCCATGCGTTACCCCGGGATAAAATCCAAGCTGCAAAAACGATGAAAAACCGCCCCTCGAAAAGGCAGAATTTCCGTTATATTTCAGTGATTTAGATCCTTGGTGAGCGCGTCGGGATTCGAACCCGAGACCCTCTGATTAAAAGTCAGATGCTCTACCGGCTGAGCTACACGCTCCCGCATATGCGAGACACTCTCTCCAAGGATGACGCTTGCGTAACCGCATCGCACAATAAGGTCAAGCGGTTTGCATGAGATTTGGCGTTTTTGCCTGCGGCGAAGTGCGCATTTACACGGGATTTGGTTACAGGCTCATATAATACAGCAGCGCAGCAAACAGCAGCGCAGAGATCAGCGTGGTCCACAGCGCTTTGACGGCCATATGGGTGGCCACAGGCGCGCCGGGGTCGGTTCCTTGTAAAGTGCTGCCGTCCTCATCATGCGAGCGTACACCGAAGGGCAACACCGCAAACAGCACAATCCACCACATGGTGAAATAGACCGCGATGCCCATAGGTATAGTCATAATTTTCAATCCTGATCTAAACGGCTTAATTGCAGCGATTTGGTCTTATGACCGCATATCGGAACCGCAAAACCGGTTTACAGTTTTGCGCGATATGCTTTAGATTTGCTCCAGCTCCACCAGAGTGCCGTTAAAATCCTTGGGGTGCAGAAACAACACCGGCTTGCCATGAGCGCCAATTTTCGGGGTGCCATCGCCAAGGACACGCGCGCCGCCGCTCTTTAGACGGTCGCGCGCGGCAAGAATGTCCGGAACCTCGTAGCAGATATGATGGATGCCGCCGTCCGGGTTTTTCTCGAGGAATTTCGCAATCGGAGAGTTTTCCCCCAGCGGCTCAAGCAACTCTATTTTTGTGTTGGGCAGCTCTATGAAAACCACCGTCACCCCATGCTCCGCCTGCGCGAACGGCGCGCCAACCTGCGCGCCGAGCATATCCCTATAGGTCGCGCTGGCGGCGGCAATATCCCGCACCGCTATGGCAACATGGTTCAGACGGCCTATCATTGATGCAACCCCTGTTTAAACCTCGATCACCAACACATGCACGTTGGGCTTTTTGCCCCATGCGTGACCAACGGCGGAGCGAACCGCCTTTTCAATGGCGTTGACGACCACATCAGCATCACGCCGCTTTGGCTTTGGCATGTTATCAAATGTCGAAAACACCGCTTCATCGATGATGGCGCCCATTTCGCCGGCGGCAACGCGCGTCGGTAGGCCGGAATACATCACATCCGGGTCGCCAGCCAATTCGCCTTTGGATGTAATGGCCATTGCGACGGTGACAACGCCGGCAAAGCTGAGGCGTTTGCGCTGTGAGATGGCATCGTCATTGATTGACACCATCTGGTTGCCATCCTTGACGATTTTGCCATGAGGCACCTGATCAACCACGCCCGGCTCGCCGCCGTTTTCCGTTTCCGCAATCAAGACAACGTCGCCATTGTAGGCTTTGATCACCTTGGGCACACCCTGCGCTTTGGCGAATTTCGCGTGTTCGTCCAGGTGCAACGCCTCTCCATGCGCCGGAATGGCAATTTGCGGACGCACCCACTCATACATACGGGCAAGCTCTGCCTGACGTGGATGGCCGGAGACGTGAACCAGCGCGGTGCGATCTGTCACCACCTCGATGCCTTGCGCGACAAGGCCATTGATATTGGCATTGATGGCTTTTTCGTTGCCTGGAATCGGGCGGGACGAGAAAATAACACGGTCACCGGTCGATAGCTTCAAATCCGGATGTTCATCCTCGGCCATGCGGGCCAGCGCGGCGCGCGGCTCACCCTGAGAGCCAGTTGCCAACACGACAAGCTGGCGACGGGGAATGTCGCGGGCGGATTGCGCCGACAAAAACGGCATAACACCATCAAGATAGCCGCATTCGCGCGCGACCGTCACCACACGGTCCATCGCACGGCCAACAATGGCAACGCGGCGGCCCGCAGCCGCAGCGGCGTCGGCAGTGGATTTAAGGCGGGCAACGTTGGAGGCGAAGGTGGTGACAATGACACGCCCCGGCGCATCCGACACCAGTTCCATCAAAGTCTTTGCCACATCGGTTTCGGAGGGGCTGATCCCCGCCCGCAATACGTTGGTAGAATCGCAGATGAGCGCGAGGACGCCTTCGTCTCCCAGCGCGCGGAAGCGGGCTTCATCTGTCGGGCGGCCGA
>JAYVYB010000036.1:0-7374 GCA_043784625.1 Methylovirgula sp. | reverse complement strand
TGGCAGCTAACCTGGGATGGGTTCGCCCCAAGCTGCGCGGTGACACCGCTTTCAGCATTCAAGGCGGGCGGCACCCGGTGGTGGAAGCGGCGCTAAAGGCCAAAGGCCAGAGCTTCGTCGCCAACCACTGCGATCTCAGCGCCGGAGTCGAAAACAGCGTGGCTTTGGTCACCGGCCCCAACATGGCGGGTAAATCCACCTATTTACGGCAAAATGCGCTGATGGTTATTCTGGCGCAGATGGGCAGCTTTGTGCCCGCCGACCATGCTGAAATCGGGATTGTCGACAAATTATTTTCGCGTGTCGGTGCGGCGGATGATTTGGCGCGCGGTCGCTCCACCTTTATGGTCGAGATGGTTGAAACCGCAGCAATTTTAAATCAGGCGACGCCGCAATCCTTGGTGATTTTGGATGAGATCGGGCGCGGAACCGCCACCTATGACGGACTTTCCATCGCCTGGGCCAGCCTCGAGCACCTGCACGACACCAACCGTTGCCGCACCTTGTTCGCCACCCATTTTCATGAGCTGACCAAGCTGCAAGGTTCCTTAAAGCACCTGACAAATCTCACCATGCGCGTCACCGAATGGAACGGCGATGTTGTGTTCCTCCATGAAGTGATCGCCGGTGCTGCCAATCGCTCCTACGGCATTCAGGTGGCTAAACTTGCCGGGTTGCCGCGCGCGGTGATTGAGCGGGCAGATGAGCTGCTGGGAGAGCTTGAGGCGGGTAAAGGCAAAGATATTGACGAAATGCTCGACGACTTGCCGCTGTTCTCCATGCGCGGCGCACCCAAGGCTCCGCCCAAACCCAGCGGCCCAGACCCGCTTTACGAGGCGTTGAAGCGGATGGATCCGGATGAGTTGACGCCGCGCGGCGCGCTGGAGGCGCTCTACGTTTTGAAAAAACTGCTGTAAACCCGATAAGCGTTTGCCTAACCCCGCCGGCGTAAGTTATACCACTGACATGTCAGCGTAACAGCGCGACGCACAGTAAAATGCAACAAAGCCGGAGACCACCTGTGAAAAAATCTGTCATCTATCCCGATCTCGAAGGCAAGGTGGTTGTCGTCACCGGCGGCGGCAGTGGCATAGGCGAGGCCATCGTGCGCCGGTTTGCCCAGCAAGGCTCGAAGGTCGGCTTCATCGACATTGCCGAAGGCCCGTCTAAAGCGCTGGTCGCCGAACTCACCGCAGCGGGCCATGCTGTGCATTTTGAGCAATGCGACTTGCGCGACATTGCCGCTCTCAAAACCGCCTTTGCCAATATCCGCGCCAAATTCGGCCTCATCGGCGCGCTGGTCAACAATGCCGCGCATGATGAGCGCCACGCCACGCTTGACGTCACGCCCGAATATTATGATGACCGTATGAACGTCAATTTGCGCCATCAGTTCTTTGCCGCGCAGTCCGTCATCCCGGATATGCAAAAACTTGGCGGTGGCTCGATCATTAATTTTGGTTCCACATCCTGGATGGTGGGCATGGGTGGTCTTGCGGTCTACACCGCGGCAAAATCGGCAATATTGGGCCTCACGCGCTCTCTGGCCCGGGATTTTGGCCCGGACAATATTCGCGTTAACACCATCGCACCGGGCTGGATTATGACGGAACGTCAAAAAACCCTGTGGTGGACGCCGGAAGCTGATAAAGCCTTGATGGAAAAGCAATGCCTTAAGCGCCACCTGCTGCCGGACGATATGGCGCGGATGGCGCTGTTTTTCATCTCTGAAGAATCCGGCTCCTGCACCAATCAGCAATACATCGCCGATGGAGGCTGGGTGTAATGCATACCATCGCCATTGATTGGGGCACCACACGGCTGCGGGCGTTTTTGCTGGACGCGAACGGCGCTGTGTTGGGGCGCATCAATCGGCCGGAAGGCGGGATGCAAAATGTCAGCTCCGGCGGTTTTGGTGCTGCGCTGCAAGAAGCCATAGCCCCATGGTTGCAAGCCTACCGCGATGCGCCGGTGGTCATGGCCGGCATGGTTGGCTCGCGCAATGGTTGGCGCGAGGCGCCCTATGCCAAAACGCCAGCCTCTGCTGCCGATCTTGCACGCCAGATGATCAAAGTTGACCGCGCGGATCGCGGCGTTGCCTCGATTATTCCGGGTGTCATTCATGAGCAAAATGGCCGCTTTGACGTGATGCGCGGTGAGGAGACTTTGATTTTTGGCTGCAAAACCACCGATGCAACCATTGTTTTGCCCGGCACCCACTCAAAATGGGCGCAGGTGCAGGGCGGAAAAATAACCCGCTTTGCCACCTATATGACCGGAGAAATGTTTGCTCTGCTCAAGGGTCAGTCGATTTTGGGCCGCTTGGCTCTGCAACCGGAAGATCATCGCGGTTTCGCCCGTGGCCTTGCCGCCGCCCGCGCAGATGGCGGTCTGTCGCATGTGCTGTTCAGCGCCCGGGCGGATGTGCTGGCCGGTGCCATGACTGGCGAGGCTGTCGGGCCGTATCTGTCCGGGGTGTTGATCGGTGCTGAAATTGTCGGGGCCCGCGCCGTTTTTGGCCAAGGCGCGGTGGTGGTTGTGGCCGATGGCGTGTTGCAAGAGCTGTATGACGAAGCGTTAAAAGCCTTTGAAATTGCAGCAGTGTTTATTTCGCCTGAAACAGCCCTGATTCAGGGTCTCGCCACCCTCGGCGCACAAAAATAATTTGGTTGGGAGTTCCGATGACGCTAAAATCACGCTTCGATGCCGCGCTGCTGGCGCAACCGATCATTGCTATTTTGCGCGGGTTGAAGCCGGACGAGGCGCTTGATATTGGCGAGGCGCTTGTTTCGGCGGGCATCAAAATTCTCGAAGTGCCGCTGAATTCGCCGCAACCGCTGGTGAGCATCGCCAGATTAGCAAAAGCCATGAGCGGACGCGCCTTCGTCGGGGCTGGAACAGTGTTGAGCGTTGAGGACGCCAAGGCTGTGCAGAGCGCCGGGGGTGAGCTGATCATTTCTCCGAACGTCAATGTTGATGTTATTGCCGAAAGCAAAAAATTGGGTCTGATGTCATTGCCGGGCTTTTTTACGCCCACAGAAGCCTTTGCCGCGCTTGGTGCGGGCGCGGATTGCCTCAAGATTTTTCCAGGCGAACTGGCCACCGCTGCCTATGTCAAGGCCATCACGGCAGTGCTGCCAAAGTCCACCCGGCTTTTGCTGGTGGGCGGGGTTTCGGTGGAGAATATCGCCGCATGGAAGCAAAGCGCGATTGCCGGGTTTGGCATCGGCTCCTCCTTGTTCAAACCCGGAGACACCGCAACGGCGGTAGAGGCCAAAGCCCGTGCCATGATCGCGGCATATCGCGGCTGATATTAACGCTTCATTGAGCAATTCTGTTGACGTGAAACTAACATCGATTCGTTAGGCTTGGCGTGATTTTGGTTTTCCGCGAGTCCGCTCTTGTCCAGCATCCTCAGAACAGCCCTTGCAATTTGCTGTCTTGCCTTGGCAGTAACTTATTTTATCACCCATCAGGGCAAGGCGCTTTTGGCCAAAAGAGCGGCTGAAGCTGCGGCTGTTGCGGCCCCTCAAACCAATCCCCAGCCTGCCAACATCGCGCCGGTTGTGCGAGCCACGGGGCCGCAAGCTGCGCCAGCGCCCAGTGCCCGTTCAATTTCACTGGAGCCGAACGAGCTGGGACATTATCACGCCAGCGCCGAGCTGAATGGCCGCACAATCGGGCTGCTGGTCGATACCGGTGCCAGTTTCGTGTCATTGACGGCTGAAGATGCGCGCAACATCGGCGTCTATCCGTCAGAGTCAGATTTTAAGCTGCGCATGAGCACCGCCAATGGCGAGGCCAAAGCCGCGCAGGTCACTTTGAGCACCATCCGCATAGGTGGCATCAGCATTTATGACGTGCCTGCCATTGTGATGCAGCCGGGTGCCAGCACCACCAGCCTGCTCGGGATGAGCTTTTTGAAAAAGCTTTCCGGCTTCGAAGTTGCTCAAGGGCGCTTGGTTTTGCGGCAATAGTGTTTTACCACTGGTGCAACTATAGTTGAACCAGAAAAGTGATTTACCATGTTTCCAAAACCCGTGGCACGTCTGTTTCCCAACACGCTTGAGTTTGAAACCCTGCCGATGGTTAAGCCCACCGGCTTTCGCGAATATGATGCGCGCTGGCTGTTTGGCTCCGAGCTGAACCTTATGGGCGTACAGGCTCTGGGCATGGGCCTCGGCACTTTGCTCGGTGAAATGGGTGTGAAAAAAGAAGTGGTCACCGGCCATGACTTTCGCGCGTATTCCACCTCGATTAAACAGGCGCTGATTTTAGGCATGATGTCCGCCGGCGTGAAGGTGCATGACATTGGCCTTGCACTATCGCCGATGGCTTATTTCGCCCAGTTCGAGTTGGATGTGCCAGCCGTTGCCATGGTCACCGCCTCGCACAATGATAATGGCTGGACCGGTGTGAAAATGGGTGCGAATCGCCCGGTCACCTTTGGCCCCGATGAAATGGGACGCCTGCGCGACATTGTTTTGAGCGGAAGCTATGACTACGCCAAGGGCGGCGAATATGTCTTCGTAAATGATTTTTCGAAGCGCTATCTGGCCGACCTTACCAACCGCCCCAAACTAAAGCGTAAATTGCGCGTGGTTGCCGCGTGTGGCAACGGCACAGCCGGGGCCTTCGCGCCGCAAATGCTGGAAGCCATCGGGTGCGAGGTCATTCCGCTGGACACCAATCTGGATCATAGCTTTCCGCGCTACAATCCAAATCCGGAAGACATGGAGATGCTGCATGCTATGGCCCATGCGGTCAAAGAGCATGGCGCCGATGTCGGTCTTGGTTTTGATGGCGATGGCGACCGTTGCGGCGTGGTCGATAACAATGGCGATGAGATTTTTGCCGACAAGATTGGCGTCATGCTGGCGCGGGATCTGGCCAAAATTTATCCCAATGCGCAATTTGTGGTTGATGTGAAATCCACCGGCCTGTTTGCCAATGATCCGGTTTTGCGCGCGCTGGGTGTCAAAACAGATTACTGGAAAACCGGCCATTCCTACATCAAGCGCCGCGTCAGCGAGCTGAACGCGCTGGCGGGTTTTGAAAAATCCGGCCATTTCTTTTTTAACACGCCAATTGGCCGTGGCTATGATGATGGCCTGCTCACCGCGCTGCATGTGTGCGATATGCTGGACCGCAACCCTGGCAAGACTCTGTCAGATTTGTATGCGGACCTGCCAAAAACATGGGGCTCACCCACCATGTCGCCGCATTGCGCCGACGAAGTGAAATATCAGGTGGTGGAGCGGGTCACCGCACATATTCAGGCGATGTTTGCCAATCACGAAGCTTTGCTCGGGCAGAAAATAACCAGCGTTGTCACGGTCAACGGCGTCCGCGTTACCTGCGCCGATGGCACATGGGGCCTTGTGCGCGCCTCGTCAAACAAGCCGGAACTTGTCGTGGTGGTGGAAAGCCCCGCCTCGGAAGCGCAAATGAAAGCGATGTTCCACGCGCTTGATGCCATTCTGCGGCAGGGTGGCGAGGTTGGCGCTTACAATCAGACCGTCTAAAAACTCACGCCATTAAAAAAGGGCGCTCCGCAGCGCCCTTTTTTGTTACCATTAGACGGGCCTAGCCGGTGAAATTCACGTTGCACTGCGACGCGGTCAATCCGGTGAAGGGGATGCGGGTGATGTAGCGCGGGCGCATATAGGTGGTTTGCTTCAATGTGATGGCGCCGCCCGGCACTACCCTGGCACCAAACATCGGCGTATAGGCGTAGGACACGTCGGCAATGATGACCGCCTGGCCATTGGCGGTGACGCCGCGCGGCACCACAGTGGGGGAAGCGGCAGTATTATTGTTGACCACCGTCAGGGCCGGGCACAGCCGTTTGGCAGCGCCGTTCTTGGTAACCGACCAATCCACCATCGGCACCGGATCAAGCCCCGACCCGCCCGGATTGGTGTTGAACAATACACTGGAAATGGCAATTTTGACGGTGTTGGCGGCAAATGGCGACATCAGCGGCCCGGCGGTATCAAACACCGCGTTAATATCGGCATCGGCGATCGTTGAAAGCTGCGCGGTCAAGTCTGAGGAGGCGCGGGCCACCGAAATAATCCGGCGGTCAGCACTTAACACCAAGCTCACCTCAGCCACGCCGAGATAAGTTATCATCATCAACGGCAGGATCAGCGCGAACTCAACAGCGGCAATGCCTTTCTTATCTCGCTTCAGCGTGGCAAGTTTGGCGGCGGCGGTGCGGAACAATTGACTTGGGTGTTTCATTGGAACGTCCTGAAGCAAAACCAATTTGGCTCTAAATATTAAGGTTCGTTTTTGAAGGCGGCAGTGGCAAGCAACACCCGCTGTGGCCAGCTGCTGCCAGAGACAATGACCGTGTTTGCGGTGCCAAAAATCGAAGTGACAATCGGTACGGTGTAAATGGCGCGCACCACGATCAAATCGTTATTTTTGCCGGGATCGTAGCTCCAACTGGAGGTGTCAAGCGCGCCGCTGTGCACCGGCTTGGACATATCCATGCCGGCAAAAGCAGCTGCCGGACGCACATCCGCTTTAATGCGGTTGCAGTTGATAAAGCTCGGGACACGGCGCGGAATGGTGCCGCCGCCGCATAGGGCCTTGGAAATGAAGTCGGATGCCGAACTGTAATTTGCCGTTTGCGCCTGTCCGGTCAAAATATCGCGGGCGGCAGCGGTCACTGCCGTTTGCAAAGTGGCATTAATGTAAAAATCTGTGGCCGTTTCAAAAATCGAAAACAGCAAGCCGAAAAACGGCATCGCCACCATGCCGAATTCAACAGCGGCAATGCCTCCCTTTTCTTTGCGGAAGCGGCTCAGCAAAGTCTTGAGAGGAACGGTTTTCGCTTTGAAGGGCATCGGAGCTGCGCTTTTCAGCGGCAAACCTGCCGCAGGGTCCAAACATGCCCTAGGGTCAATGTCTGTTGTCGCGGGAAAGGACGAAACTTGATCCATTTTTAAACCCTAAGAGAGAATACACGTTGGAAAATTACGGGTGAATTACGAATTTCCATCATGTGTACCGCAAAAAAATTGCGAAAGTCTTAGGGGCATCTTCGAAAGTTACGGGGTGATTTTAAGAAAATGCTAACGTTTTGGCAGCCCAAAGTTAAAGAAAATTTTGGCGTTGCCGGGACCCTGCCGTGTTACTCTATAAAGTTCAGCGCTGCGGCGAGGATAAGCCGTTGCGCAAAGTAATGCCCGCTGCGGTCACAGTGTTGAAACCTTGATCATCCGCAGGCATCACCACCGGCATGCACTCAGAGACGCAGGAATATGGGATAATCGAATTTGGTTTTGTGCGTGGTGATGTCTTTGGGGATATCCACCACCACGGGGCCGGGGCGACCGGTAGACGCAATATGGAACGCTTTTT
>JAYVYB010000035.1:0-1794 GCA_043784625.1 Methylovirgula sp. | reverse complement strand
ATCGATCCAAGGGTCGCAGAAGCGGCTTATCTGCAAATGCGTGTAGGCGATCCTGAGTCTGCTCGCCTACATCTTGCCGCAATCAAGCGAAGGCTGGATATAGAAGAGCCTGAATACCGTACTTGATTGTCCGTGCATCAAGCCTTCTCAGGACGGGGCTTGACCGGTTGATTTTGGGCTGCTTCCGGGCTGAGAGAATATGGAAAGGTCAGCCTGTTTTGCCGTGTCGGAATATTTTGGGGTGAAGCACGGCAATTCGCGGTACTTTCGATTAAGGGGTGAGAATTTAGCTTGTAATAGAACTCATAATTGGGTAAATACTCAATAATGAGTTTATGTGAATTCACAACATCTGATGGCATGAGTGTCCTCTTAGATACGTTTATCCCAATTGATCAGTCTATTGGGTTGCCACTACTCCTCACACTGGCTGCTGTTGGGAGAGAGCCGGGATTGTCCGTGAACGAGCTTGCTGAGCGTTTGAACACCCCCCAACAAACTATTAGTCGTTATGTCGCCACGCTTCAGGCAAGATATGCGATGCCTGGGCGTGACGTCGGCTCTGTTCCTTTGATTGACGTGGAAATTAGCGTGAATGATCCGAGGAGGAGAGCCCTGACGCTAACTGCGGCAGGCAAAGCACGATTGGAAGAGGTTCTTTTCTCTATCTATCCAAATTTAAAGGCTTCCTAATGCCACGTCCGGACAGTGCTGCTGCCAAATTGTCTTCATTACCATTGGGGAATGGATGGACAGTGATAGGCGAGGTTCAAAGATCACCAGCTGCAACTGGTGGTAGCTTTTCGCACAGCTATCGAGTTCGTCATGAAGATGGGCGGCTTGGCTTTTTGAAGGCATTTGATTTTTCGGAAGCATTTGACCCTGATGCCGATACCATTACCGTGCTTCGTTTGTTAACGACCTGCTTTGAACATGAGCGAGATATCCTTCTGCACTGCAAGGATCGGCGGCACTCGAAAGTTTCATTGCCCATAGTGCATGGTCGGGTGCAGGTGCCAGACCTGAACCGAATGGAAGGGACCGTCTACTATTTGATCTTCGAATTGGCAGATGGCGATATTCGGGGACAGGTTGATCTTTCTAATCGCTTCGATACGCTTTGGTGTATGCGAGCTTTGACGGATGTTTGTTTGGGGCTATGGCAAGTTCACCGAGAAATGATTGCTCACCAAGATATCAAGCCGTCGAACGTATTAATGTACAATAAAGCCCGCGAATTCCGCGTGGCCGACTTTGGCCGTGCATCGCGGTTAGGCGCTTCAGCCCCACATGATAGTCATCTTTTTCCTGGAGATGGCACTTATGCGCCGCCAGAATTTTTGTACGGCTTTGCCAACCCAGATTTCGTTAAGCGGCGCATTGGTTGTGATTTGTTTATGTTGGGGAACATTGCATGCTTTTTGTTTGCTGGGATAAACATTATGAGTGGCTTGATTTCACATCTTGCGCCCCAATACCGTCCGGGCACGTGGAGCGGCACTTATAACCAAGTTCTTCCATATTTGAATAACGCCTTCACATTGACTTTAGAAGATATTCGGTCGGCGCTGGATGCTGATATCGCAGACGGCATCATGAAGATAATTAGGGAATTGTGTAATCCTGATCTAGGTTTTGTTGACAAAGTGTTTCAGCCACAGGCGGCATGAAACGATGTGGACAAATCCAAGGTAGTTAGAGGTGGTCTGGGGAATCTGAACAGCCGGGATAAGTGGGATTTCTGCTCGAAAGCGGCGTAAGCTGCCGGGAACAGGAGCAATTATGACGAGACGC
>JAYVYB010000034.1:0-4404 GCA_043784625.1 Methylovirgula sp. | reverse complement strand
GCGGGCACATTGGTAACCGACGAGCAGCTTATTGGCGCATTTGAAGCCTGCGAAAAGGCCAATGCCGGCGGGTCTATTACGGCTTTTGAAATGACAACGGCAGCGGCATTCTTGCTTTATTCACAGATTGATGCGGATATTTTGCTGCTTGAGGTTGGGCTTGGCGGCAGGCTGGATGCAACCAACGTGATTGACGCGCCGCTGGCAACTGTCATCACGCCAGTGTCGTTAGATCATCCTGAATTTCTCGGAACCGATCTGGGCGGCATCGCTTTTGAAAAAGCAGGCATTATCAAGCGAAAACGGCCGGTAATTGTCGCAAACCAATCCGCTTTAACCACAAGCGTCATCGAGCGGCAGGCCGCAAAGCTGGGCGCGCCAATTCTCATCGGCGGTCAGGATTTTTCCGGACGCGAAGAGCACGGGCGCTTCGTTTTTGAGGATGAAGCCGGACTGTTAGACCTGCCAAAACCCCGATTGCCGGGGCGTCACCAGATCAGCAATGCCGCCGCCGCCATTGCAACCTTGCGAAAAATTGACCCTGAATTTTCGGCGCAAGCCATTGAAAAAGGACTGGAAAATGCCGATTGGCCTGGGCGCTTGCAACGCTTGTCCCATGGGTTATTGAAGCAGCATGCTCCTAAAGACGCCGAACTTTGGCTGGATGGCGGACACAATGCCGATGGTGGCCGCGTGCTGTCCGAAGCCCTCGCCGATATGGAAGAGCAGCATCCAAAACCTCTGGTCTTGATTTGCGGAATGCTCTCTACCAAGGATTCAACCGGCTTTCTGGGCTGTTTTAGTGGTCTGGCCAGCGAATTGATTGCAATTCCGGTTGGTCACGCGCCCGAATCTGGGCGATTGCCGGAGGAATTGGTCCATATCGCCGAAAATATTGCCATTCGCGCGCGGGCCGCTCCGGGCGTTATCGCCGCTCTGGAGACTTTGCGCCACCGCCATTGGGATGTTGCGCCGCGTATTTTGATTTGCGGCTCGCTCTATTTGGCGGGAGAAGTGTTGCAGGAAAACGGGACCATTTTGACCTGACATCGCCCAAACCCTTGCCGGGCTATTCGGCGTGTTTCTACGTTCAGCCATAAAATCAATGCGTTAGCGACAACAGCTTTTTGGTCAAAAACCGGCGCAACTTGGCCAAAAGACGGCCAAACCCGGCCAGCCAAATGCAACCCACCATTTGCGATAGATGCGTTAAAAAATGTGGGATTTAAATACCGGATTTAGCCGGGGGCGAATGCTCTTCTCAAGAAACTACGAGAAAGCTATTCCGCCCCTCGGCTTAGGCGCTATCCGTTACAGCGCCCCGCTGATCCAGCTCACCAACGCGCTCTTAGGAGCCGCGCCAACCTTCTGGGCGGTGAGCTTGCCGTCTTTAAACATCATCAGCGCCGGAATGCCGCGAATGCCAAGCTTGGCAGGAACGCCCTGATTTTCGTCAACGTTCATCTTGACGATTTTCACCTTGCCGGCCATCTCAGCAGAAATTTCTTCAAGCGACGGGCCAATCATTTTGCAAGGGCCGCACCACTCCGCCCAAAAATCCACAACCACTGGAACGGTGGACTTGAGAACGTCAGCTTCAAAACTGGAATCTGTAACTTTTGCGGTGGCCATAGCTGCCTCTTCTTGTTGACGGGTTTGAATCAGACTCAGTCCCGATTGCTTCATCTTAGGTAGGAATTGCCCGGCGCTTCGTCAAGCTCTGAGACGATCACGGATTTTTGAAGCGGGCGTCACGCTACGGTTTCAAGCGCTGCGCGCAGTGTCGTTTGGTCAAGCCAAACCACGTCCGGCCCACCCGTCCACACCAGCGCGGCACGAATGCGGTGTTGCGGATAAATCTGCTGCAAAAGTGCGTGGTAAAGCGCCATCTGGCCTAGAGCTTCGTTTCGAGGCGCGCCTGTTTTAAAATCAACCAAAATCACCTCTCCCGTCAAAACCGCCAACCGGTCGAGGCGGCCTGGCACTGGTACGGTTTTGTCTCCCCAAGACACTGCACCCGAAATGCTCACTTCGGCGCGGGCTTGCGGCGAGAACACATCCGCAAGTTCCGGATGTGCAATGACCTTCAAAGCCTGTTCAACGAGGCGCTGCGGCTGACGCAGGCCAATGCCCTCGCGCATGAGCAAAATCTGTCCAATGTCTTCGCGCCGCGCAGCAGGGTAGTCCGGCAAAATTTGCAACAGCCGGTGCATCATCTGCCCCGCCAGCCGTGCTTGTTCCTGCGGCACATCGCGCGCTTGTCCCTGCCGCGCTTGGTCCCGCCGCGCTTCACCGCTGTCCTCGTCCGGTTCATCTTCGGCACTGGCTGCGCTCAGCAACGTCGAAGGGCGCAGTGGCGGCTCTGTGCCTCGTTCAAAGGCAAGCGGCGTGTGAAGCCAGGCAGGTAAGTCGTTTGGCGGCAGCGGATGCGCGCGTGTGGCGCTTGGCTGCACCACGCCACTGGACCGCGACCAGACCATCTCGCCAACCTCCCACGGCGCCGGAGTTGCGGTCATCTCGCCTATCAGCGCATCTTTGATCATGCCGTACCAACTCAAGGCATGTTTGTCAGAAGGTGGTTTCCCGTCTTCGGGCCGGGTGTGAAACCCTGCCACATAGAGCCGCTGTTCGGCGCGCGTCATCGCCACATAGAGCAGGCGGCGGTGCTCTTCCAAGGCCAACTGCAAGGCGGCCTCGCGGGCTTGCTTAACGCTGAGGCAATCCTCGTCCTTGCGCGGAGACCACACCAGCAGCGGCGTAAGCGCCGGGTTGGCGTTTTTACGGGGAATTGCGAAAAATTTCGTATCCTTGCTGCCGTCCGGCACAGACCCGGTATCGGCAAGAATAATGATCTTGGCCTCCAGCCCCTTGGCCGAATGCACCGTCATCACTCGAACCGCATCGCCTGCGGAATCAAAGTCGCGCTTAATTTCAGCCCCGGAGCTTTCAAGCCCGGCGAGAAAGGTCACCAGCGAAGGCGGCCCGGCGGCCTCATGGGTGAGCGCGGCGCTTAAAAATTCGTCGATCACGTCCGCCGCTTCATGGCCCAAGCGCGACAGCATAGCTTTGCGGCCATGTTCACCCGCCAATATCCGCATGTAAAACGCAAACGGCGACAGGCTAAGCGCATCCTGCTGCCAATTTTGCAGGCGCGCGGCAGCAGCGGCGTAACGGGCGATGGGGCTGCTCGCCAAAGCACCAAACAGACTGCCCTTGCGCGCGGGCGCCAGCGCGATCAGGTCCTCGTCATCAAACCCGAACAGCGGCGATTTTAAAACACAGGCCAGCTGCAAATCATCGAGCGGCAACAGCGCAGCGCGCCCGGCCGCGATAAGATCAAGCACCGCAATATGGCTCGAAAGCTTGAGCCGGTCTGCGCCCGCCACCGGCACATGGGCCAGTTTCAATTCGCGGTTCAGCCCTTCGGCAAAAGTGCCGCGGCTGCGCACCAAAATAAGCACATCTCCTGCGCGGATAGGCCGCCCGAAACCGTCCGAGCCCTGCACCCGCTCTGGCGAGTCCGGCGAAAGCCAACCTGCGACAGTTTCGGCGATCAGCTTGGCCAGCCGCACTTTTGGATGACTTTCCGAGACAAAATCCAACGGCAGCAGCCAGTCTGAAGGGGTCCTTTTTGGCGGGGCGGCAAACAGCGGCCAAATTTCCACGTGGCCGGGAAGGGCTGCTTTCAGCGCGGTGTGCGGCGGATAGCCCTCTTGATCGAAGCTTAGCCCTTTCGCGTTTATCTCGCTGCTTTGAAAAACGCGATCGACGGCGCTGAGAATTTCACGGCTGGAGCGGAACGACATTTTCAGCGGCACAAACTCGAAAATTTGCTGCGCATCTTTGGTCTGTTTCGATATGTGCGCCCGGTTTTCTGCAAAAAGCTGTGGTTGCGCGCCTTGAAAGGAGTAAATCGATTGCTTTTCATCTCCCACCGCAAAAACAGTACGGTTGATTTGCGTGCGCCCGTTACCGCTGAAAAATTCTAACACCAGCGCACTAAAAATAGCCCATTGCGCCGGGGAGGTGTCTTGCGCCTCATCGATCAGAATATGGTCTATGCCTTGATCGAGCTTATAAAGCACCCAGTCCCGGCCGCTGCCGTGCAGCAGCTTGCCGGTGCGCTCGATCAGATCATCAAAATCAAGGCTGGAGCGTTGTGCCTTCAAATCGCGGTAGCGCTGCATCACCGCGCCCACAACGCGAATAAGCGCGATGCTTTGGCGCGCGATGGTGGCTGCCCGAAGTTTTTCCAGTAAGCCCGTGAGGCGGTCGCGCTCTGCTTCAAGCCGCGCCGCAATATCTGGGCGGGATGCAATTTGCGGTTTTGTCAGTCCGCAGTTTGCGCGCGGCTTGCCTTCCTTGGTAAAGAAAACCCCTGCGTAAGCTTCGAGCTTGGCTTCC
>JAYVYB010000033.1:0-5351 GCA_043784625.1 Methylovirgula sp. | reverse complement strand
GTGAACTTAAACGTTTCGTCGGCCGTGTAGGACTGCATCTGTTGCAGCGCAGCTTCTTTGGTCTTCACGCCGCCCTCAACAAGGCCATCCCTGAAGCCCTTGGTCCGCGCTTGACCATTCTTGCGTGCCTGAGAAATGGTAATCAGGCCGATTGAGCCGTTCTCCCACCCCTTTTTCTTGAGGGCGTTGGCCAGAGCGAGACCAACACCTTTGGCACCTTCATAGTTATTGGAAATAATGAAGGAAGCATAGTCGCCGCTGTTTGTGCCTATATCGGCGATTACAGCCGGGATGCCAGCCTTTTTGGCTAGTTCAAGCACACTGGGTGCCGTGGAGGAGTCCGTTGGCGAAATAACTATGCCAGCGACCCCTTTAGCAATTGAATCCTGGGCATTCTGCAATTGGGTTTGTGGGTTGTTATGGGAATCGAGCGCCTGGAATTCGTAGCCTTTAGCTTTTACCGCAGCTTCGACACCCTTCGAAAGATAGCGCCAAAAGGGCAGGTCCAGGCCGGGGGTCAGGTAGACAATTGTTTTTCCCGCAGCCTGCGCTGGCAGAATGCTGAATGCTCCAAGCCCTATCGCTAATGCCGAACCCGCGGCCAGCTGTATGAAAGTTCTTCTTTCCATTGTTTCCTCCCATTGAATGGTCATTGAATTACGACCAGACCTACTTTTGGTTACCCAATTAAAAATTCTCGTTATTCGACCCTTTCTTGGCGGACGCGGAATCTGAGTCCGCCGAACCCGCACTTAAAATCAACTGAGTGGTTGCAAAGATTCTTTCGAGATGGCTCTCGAAGGCGGCAACAACGGCATCTGGGTCATGGGCCTGCAGCGCGATGACAATCGCCTTGTGGTCGCTATAGCTATTTTGAATTGCGCCGGGTCTCGATATTGCCTTACGTCGACGCTCCAGCATGTAGGAATAGAGCTCGGTAACAAAATCCGCGAGCACCTCATTGCCACACGCCTTGTAAATTGTGATGTGGAACTCGCGGTCGCTGATCAAAAAGGCGACCGGATCATTAAAAGCGTTATGCTGGACTTCAAGCAAATCATTGAGCAATCTTAGCTTGCTATCGTCAATCAGAAGCGCAGCCTGAGCCACAACCGTCCGTTCAACAAGAAGACGAGCGGCATGGATTGCATCAAGATCATATCGATTGATGAGATTTGGTTCACGACCGCCAGCCGCCAGAGGCCCGACATCGGCACTGATAATCCGCGTTCTTATCCCGTGAGAAATCTCAATAATACCGCGCGTCGCGAGCATCTGCATGGCACCACGAACCGTCTCGCGGCTGACGTGAAGGGCTGCCGCCAAATCACGCTCACTGGGCAGGAAGTCCCCAAGTTGGAGAATTCCGAGAGCGATCAGTGAAACGATCTTGTCAGCGACAATCTCGCGCGCATTACGCCGTACAATAGCGTCGTTCAGTTCTGGAACTCGCTTCAATACTGAAACTGCAATCGAGGCTGACATACGGGTTAACCAGCTTTTCAGGTCTACTGGACGGTCCAGTAGACCTGTTGAGAGTGCATGACGTTGCTGGTGGTGTCAAGGACGCCTTTCAGGTCGTTTTTCAAAGACCCTTTTCATGCTCTGGCGTGATGCACCGGCTGAAATCACTTGAAAATTCTGTATTTTCGCAGCGCTCGGCACGTTTGAACTTTACGAGAATCCCTGCCGCAAAGCCTTGCCCAATCCAACCGTCATTCACAGCGGTCCCACTCTTCTTGCGAAGCATCTGCCAAAAAGGACCGACGGGTCAAACGCACCATCGACCGACGCTATAATTAGTTTGAGACTGGTTCTAGGTCGGCAACGTCGAGCGGACAGTTGACGGGGCCGACCGAACCGATCACATTCATCTCCGAAACAATCACGAGCAAAGTTCTAATTTGCTTGTGACAGCGTTATCACCTCAGGTGGATAGACAATTGGGGTTATGAGCAGAAAATATTTATCAATAACGAATTCTACTTTCTCAAGTAAAAGAATGCGCGTCTCAGGGAGACTTTGATGGACACACGCTACTTAAAAACGCGAAATGGAACAGATCTCGCCTTTTCTGTTGTCGGTTTGGGAATGGGGCCGATCGGCGATTTTTATGATATTCTCGACGAGAAAACCACAATTTCGACCGTCGAACAGGCTTATAAATGCGGCGTTCGCCTGTTTGATACCTCACCCCATTATGGAAATGGCCTTTCCGAGGCGCGCCTGGGAGCTGGCCTTCGGAATATACCCCGCAATGATGTAATCGTCTCGACTAAAATTGGCAGGGTGATGGATCCAATGGGCAAGCCCATAGAACGAAACAAAGACGCCTATTCGCCCGGCTTTGCTGGCGGGTTTCCGCATGTCCCCCGCTTCGACTATTCCTATGACGGCACTATGCGTTCCATCGAGCAATCGCTTCTGCGCACCGGCCTTGGCCGTTTTGACATTATTCTTATTCATGACTGCGACGTCTGGACCCACGGCAAGGCGGAAGCCGATAACAAGTTTAAGGACGCGATGAACGGTGCTTATGTTGCCTTGGAAAAGCTCAGACGCGAGAAAGTCGTCGGCGCGATAGGCTTCGGCATCAATGAAGCCGATACATGCGTGAAATTCGCCCGCGCCGGTGATTTCGACATCGCCATGATGGCCGGCCGCTATTCGCTTCTGGTGCAGACCGGGCTAGACGAATTCCTGCCCCTCGCTACCGAAAAGAAGATGGGCGTGATGCTCGCAGGCGTTTTCAATTCCGGCATTCTCGCCATCGGCGCAGTGCCGGGTGCGCGTTTCGATTATGCACCGGCCTCACCAGAGATAATGGACCGAGTCCGCAGGATCGAGGCGATTTGCACGGCGCATGGCACCTCGATCCGCCGAGCCGCTCTGCAATTCTCGATGGCGCATCCCACTGTTGTCTCGGTTGTTCTTGGCGCTGTAAAGCCCGAAGAGGCAGAAGCCAATGCGGCTGATGCTTCGCGCAAAGTTCCGGTGGGCCTGTGGAGCGACCTTAAATCGGCGGGGCTTCTCAACAAAGCTGCACCCACGCCAACGGACTGAACATTGGACTCACATGACCAGAAGCATGAGTGAAACGTCATCCGGCTTTGATCCGGCCAAGGCATTTTCGCTTGATGGAACCATCGCCGTCGTCACTGGCAGCGGCAATGGCATCGGTCGGGGAATCGCCATTGGCATGGCCAGAGCGGGTGCCCGGGTGCATGTTCTTGACCGTGACGGCAAAGCTGCGCAGGCTGTCGCGGCGCTGATTGTCGGAGAAGGTCTCAAAGCCCATGCGATGGTGGTCGACGTCAGCGAGGAAGCATCGGTAGATGCCGCTATGGCGAAAATCTTCGAGACAGACGGACGGATCGACAGCCTCATAAATAATGCGGGCCTCGCAATTCGTCGGTCGTCGACGGAGTTGAGCCTTGCTGATTGGGACGCAGTGCTGAAGGTCAATCTGACGGGTGTTTTTCTCTGCGCACGGGCGGCGGCGCGTCACATGATCCCAAAAAATTCAGGTAACATCGTTAACACCGCATCGATCATGGGGCTGTCCGGCGGTGGCCTTTATCCCAATATTTCCTATCAGACGACAAAGGGCGCGATCGTCAATCTCACCCGCGCGCTGGCGGTGGAATGGGCGCCACACAACATCAGGGTCAACGCCATCGCACCGACCTGGGTCCGGACAGATTTCATTAAATCCCTGACCGACAATCCGGATTTGCTGGCGCGAATGAAAAATATGACGCCGCTTGGCCGCATTGCCGAGGTGAATGATGTCGTCGGCGGGGTGATCTACCTTTCGAGCCCTGCCGCAGCGATGGTGACCGGACATACGCTTGCGATCGACGGAGGCTTCTTGGCGCAATAGGCGAGCAGGCATACACATATTGATACGCGCTGGAGGACCTGACATGAGCCTGCATCTTGAGGCCGGCTTCGCTCTTACCCTTTTGGCGTGTCCTTCACGTCATCGAGATCGGGGGCCTGGCCATAGCTCATGCGCCGGATCTGCTCCATGACCTGTGTCATTTCTGCGTCATTAAGGCGTGGCGGCTCGCCGATCGCCAAGGCGTGGACATACATTTTCGCGAGTGTCTCAACCTCGACAGCAAGCCATAGCGCCTTCTCAAATGCATCGGCGAGTACTATGAGACCGTGATGTCCGAGAATGCAGGCAGAGCGCCCTTCAAGCGCCTTGAGCGCGTTTTCTGAGAGTTCCTGCGTGCCAAAACAGGCATAGGGAGCGCAACGAATGTCAAAGCCACCAGCCACCGCGACCATATAATGAAATGCGGGGATCGGGCGCTCGTGCACGGCAAGAGTAGTAGTATATACGGAATGCGTATGCAGCACCACGTTGACGTCTGGTCGGTTTTTCAAAATGTCGCGGTGGAAACGCCATTCCGACGATGGCCGATGGCGCCCGTTGAATGTGCCATCGAAATTCATCTCGACAATATCGTCTGCTTTCATGCGGTTATAGGGGAGGCTCGTCGGGGTAATCAGCATACCTCCGTCGATTCGGTGCGAGACATTGCCGGACGTGCCTTGATTAAGGCCGCTCCGATTCATTTCGAGACAGGTTTCAATAATTCCTTCGCGGATTTTTGTGTGGGTCATGATTTAAATTCCTTTTAGAATATGACCTAGCCTATGGCTTTGCCGGACGCGCCCACTTTGTCAGCGAGGGCGCGCCAGCGCAGAAAGGTCTCGCGGAGATGGGGCATATGGTTTGCAGAAACAGGATCGACGATGACGCTTCGTATAGGTTCGCGTCGCTGAAAACGACGCCACAGAAGCCCAGCGCCAAGCGCTGTTCCGTCCTTTGAGCGGCTCATCGAAACCGGCTGGTTGGGGCGCAGCGCGGCAACCAGCCGCCCGAAGGCCAAATTGGTAGCAAAGCCGCCGTCAATCACGATGGGTGTTGCGCTGCCGAGCGCATCGAGACACAAGTCCGCTGTAAAAGCCGCATAAAGTGCGGCAATCGCACCGCGCTCAGCGTGTGCAGTTGGTAGCGGGCCCATGATGCGCCCCTTCGAGCCGCTCTTTGGGAAAGCGCCATCATCCTCAACGAATGAGGGAATCGGCAGCGTTCCCCGCTTGATCATCTCAGGCACGAGCGCCAAAGCCCGTTCATCACTGATGGCAGGATTGCCGGCCAGAATTGCATACTCGCGGCCAGTCATCGTGAGTGTTGAGGCGACCGGCTCACCATCGACGTCAACGTTTGCAACCATTGCACGGGCCTCGTCGAAGTCTTCCAACGGGCGGCCGCGATTGAAGCCGATCATCCACGTTCCGGTCGAGAGCACTGTATGGCTTGCCATGCCCGCTGC
>JAYVYB010000032.1:0-2339 GCA_043784625.1 Methylovirgula sp. | reverse complement strand
TTGAAAACCGATAATCATAATAGCAAATCTCTTGGCGGAAGCGAAATGAAATGCCCACCCTGTGGCTGGCTGATATTCAAATCATGACAGAACCAGCGCGCAAAATGGAATCGAAACTTGCGTGCACGATGAACGGCTCTGCATTTTGAAGCTTTGGAATCGACGCCGCCCCGATAAAAAACCGGCGATTTAATTTCCAAGAATGATAGTGAGGCCCAGTCACAGAAGCCGGTATTTGGTCATCATGTTGGCGCAATGTATTGCTGTGTGTTTCATCTGTGTAGTCCAGGCGCGCTACAGCAGCGTTCCAACATAAGGACAATCTAAATTTTAGATCATTAGATTGAGGGAATCCAACTACCTCCAGTCGTGCCGCCGAAGAAGATTGTCCATCTACCTCAATAGGAAACCTAACTACACGCTCATTTTGACTATATCCGTAGCCCCATGAATACCCAGTATTCGCTCCGAGGATCGTTTTGCGAACCTCCACAAACGCATCAATTGCCTTTGTCAAATCTGGCTTTGCCGACATTTTCGACCCGATTTTGGAAAGCGAAACTCTCATATTTAACCAATTTACGCAATTGCTAAATTAAGTGCATAATTGCCCGAATTTCTATAATTCGTCAGGCGTGCGGCGCTCATTCTTGGCTAATTCACCTCTGCTACTTATATGCTCGAAAGAGATATGTCGGTTTCTCAGACTTCGAGAAATTGCGGCCAGTATAATTCGCCAGTGAGCTAATGATATGTCCGGAAATTAAAGTTTTTGTGGAGACGTTCATGAGAAAGGTGCCAATTTGCGTGTTTTGCTGATTGAAGACGATAGAATGATCGGCAGCAATCTATCAGCCGCTTTGGGCCGTGAGGGGATGACTGTAGATTGGGTTCGTAATGGCGCTGACGGCGGCGAAGCATTGGCGACAGGCGGGCATGCGTTGGTTCTGCTCGATCTTGGTCTGCCGGGCCAGTCGGGCCTTGATCTGCTGAAAGGCGCTCGCCGCGCCGGAAATCGCATTCCTGTTCTCATTGTCACCGCCCGTGATGGCTTAGATGATCGTGTCGCCGGTCTCGACGTGGGTGCGGATGATTATATCGTCAAGCCGTTCGAGACGCGCGAATTGATCGCCCGCATTCGCGCTGTTGTGCGCCGTCACGGCGGTGCGGCTCAGTCAATCCTATATGCCGGCGACATCACACTCGACATAGCAAGTCACGAAATGAGCTACAGAACATCGACGTTTGTGTTACCTGCGCGCGAATTCGCGTTAATGCATGCGTTTGTCGAGCGTCCGGGTGCAATCCTGTCACGCAGCCAGATCGAAGAACGGATTTATGGTTGGGGTGATGAGGTGGAGAGCAACGCTATTGATGTGTTGATCCATTCTATCCGTAAGAAATTCGATAAGGACGTGGTCCGCAATGTCCGCGGTGCAGGCTGGATGGTTTTGAAGGAGGTGTCTTGACTTCGTTTCGCCGCACGACCCTGCTTTGGATGACGGTTCTGCTCGCATTTGTCGGTGCTATTGCCTTCGCCGTCTCTTTTGAAGTCGCGCGGCAAGAGGCCGGCAACACGCTGGACGACCAATTGCGTCAGGTCGCTATGAATGTTGGTGACGGCCCATTTGAGTTGCACGGTCCGACGGTTAAGCATGATGCAGAGGATGATTTCATTATCATGGTCTGGGATGCTGCTGGAAAGCAACTGCACCCCTCCAAAAATGGACTGATTTTGCCACGGCAAACCATACAGGGCCTGGCGACAGTTACAGCGCTGGGTGAAGATTGGCGCGTTTATACAGCGAGCGACACTCGCCAATCAGTGCAAGTAGCGCAACGCATGAGCGTGCGGCTGGAGATGGCCGAAACAGCCGGGTTGCAGGCAGGATTACCGGTGCTGGTGGTTATTCCGCTCGCATGGTTCGTGATTGGCTGGTCTCTCAGCCGTGTGTTAAATCAAACGTCCAAGCTTGCTCAGTCGATCGCCCTGCGCAGCACCAACAGCAGAGAACTTATTCCGGTTGAAGGTGTTCCATCAGAAATCCGTCCGCTGGTGGATGCGATGAACGTTCTCACCGATAGACTCCAGCAAGCGCTCGAACAGCAAAAGCGCTTTGTGTCGGATGCTGCCCATGAATTGCGATCGCCGTTAACCGCTTTGCATCTCCAACTTGGTAATCTTCAATCACTCACGCACGGCGACCATGCTGATCTGGTCAATGAACTTGGCAACGGCATTCGCCGTGCTGCCGCAATGGTTGAACAATTGCTTAGGTTGGCGCGATCAGATGAGTCTTCGCCGCGTCCTAATCGCATAGTGCTGGATCTGACCGAAC
>JAYVYB010000031.1:0-3587 GCA_043784625.1 Methylovirgula sp. | reverse complement strand
TCAACCGCAAAAGGTCACCATCAAGGATCTCAAGTTCTATTACGGTGATAATCTTGCGCTTAAAACCATCAATTTGCCGCTCTACGCCAACAAGGTAACCGCATTTATCGGACCGTCGGGCTGCGGCAAGTCAACATTGTTACGGGTTCTAAACCGCATGTATGACCTTTATCCCAAGCAGCGGGCTGAAGGTGAGGTGATTTTGGACGGGGAGAACATACTCGATCCAAAAATGGACCTGAATTTGTTGCGCTCGCGCATTGGCATGGTGTTTCAAAAGCCAACACCGTTTCCGATGTCAATCTATGACAATATTGCGTTTGGCATCAAGCTTTACGAGAAACTGTCCAAATCCGAAATGGATGGCCGTGTGGAAGCGGCCCTGAAGGGCGCTGCGCTATGGGGCGAAGTGAAAGACAAACTCAACGCCAGTGGCCTGTCTCTGTCGGGTGGCCAACAGCAGCGCCTGTGTATTGCGCGCTCTGTGGCAATTCAGCCCGAAGTTATTCTGTTTGATGAGCCCTGCTCGGCTCTGGATCCGATTTCCACCGCAAAGGTGGAAGAACTGATCGACGAATTGAAGACCCAATATACCATCGCTATCGTTACACACTCGATGCAGCAGGCGGCGCGTGTGTCAGACTTTACGGCGTTTATGTATCTCGGGTCGTTGATTGAGTATGATGTGACCAACAAGATTTTCACCTCGCCAGCCAACAGCCAGACCCAAGACTACATCACCGGCCGCTTCGGCTGAGCAAGGAACTTTAAAATGACAGATCACATTGTATCGGCTTTCAACAAAGAGCTTGAAGCCCTCGATCGCAAAATCGCGGAAATGGGCGGCATTTCGGAAAAAATGCTGATGGAGGCTATGGACGCGCTGAGCAACCTTAACCTCGATCTGGCGCAAGAGGTCATCGCTGCCGACATGCGGCTGGATATCTTGCAGCGCGAGATTGAAGACAGCGCCATTCTTACCATTGCAAGGCGCCAGCCGATGGCCGTTGATCTGCGTGAAACCGTGGCGGCAATCCGCGTTTCCGGCGATTTGGAACGCGTGGGAGATTTGGCCAAGAATGTTGCGAAGCGCGCCCTAAAAATTGCCAAGGAACAGCGCCCGCAAATTCCTCGCGCCATAATCGGTATTCGTCATATGAATGATATGGCCGCCTTGATGATGAAGGATGTGCTTGATGCTTTCGCCCAGCGCGACGAAAAACTCGCTCGCTCAGTTTGGCAGCGTGACGGAGATCTTGATGCTCTGGAAGATTCGGTCTTTCGTGATCTGCTGACCTTTATGATGGAAGATCCGCGCAACATAACTTTGTGCACCCATTTGCTGTTTTGCGCCAAAAACATCGAGCGCATTGGCGACCATGCCACCAATATTGCTGAAACAGTTGTCTATCTAGTGACAGGTGAAACCCTGCCATTTGACCGGCCAAAAGGCGTTCACGCGTAGGGTCCCGTTTAGTCTGACTTAAAAACGGCAGCCTGCTCAAAGGCGGGTTACGCTGAAGGAACCACACCTATGATTCAACTCTCAACATCCACCAGCGCCCAGCGTGATTTTGCCGACGGCGGGATTTCCGGCTCTCGCAGGTCACTTAATGCCGCCGCGCCCCGCGTCCTGGTGGTGGAAGATGAAGCGTCGCTGGCATTATTGCTGAGCTACAATCTGGAAGCTGAAGGCTATCAGGTTGAGCGCGCGGAGCGCGGCGACGAAGCGGAGCTCAAATTGGCGGAAAACCCGCCTGATCTTGTTATTCTGGATTGGATGTTGCCAGGCGTATCGGGTTTGGAAATCTGCCGCAGGCTGCGCGCCCGCGAAGTTACCAAAACTCTCCCGGTTATTATGCTGACTGCCCGCGGCGACGAGGGCGAGCGGGTGCGTGGATTGTCGGTTGGCGCTGATGACTATGTGGTTAAACCTTTTTCTGTACCCGAACTGATGGCGCGGGTGCGGGCGTTGTTGCGCCGCGCCAAACCGGAGCGCGTGGCGTCGCGGTTGGCGGCAGGAGACCTTGATTTAAACCGCGAAACCCACCGTGTGGTGCGCAATGGCCGCGATATTCATCTCGGGCCGACAGAGTTCCGTCTGATTGAATTTTTGATGGAACGCCCGGGCCGTGTTTTTTCCCGCGCGCAATTGCTTGACGGGGTGTGGGGCATGTCGGCTGAAATCGACGAACGCACTGTGGATGTCCATGTCGGACGCCTGCGCAAGGCGCTTTCACGCGGACGCGAACGTGATCCTATCCGCACCGTCCGGGGCGCGGGCTACGCTTTTGATGAGACATTTGGGAAAAGCTGAGCCTATTGCCGCTTTAGACGTGGATGACAAGCGCCGTTAGCCCTATCTTTAAGTGATGTTTTGGCACTTGAAAGGAACACCATGCGCTATCGCTTGCTTGGGAACACCGGTCTTTATGTCTCCGAGCTTTGTCTCGGAACCATGACATTCGGCGGCAGCGGCTTCTGGTCGGTGATGGGGGGATTGGCGCAGGACAATGTGTCTGCGCTGATTAAAGATGCTTTTGATTGCGGCATTAATTTTTTCGACACGGCCAATGTCTATTCGTTCGGAGAGTCCGAAAAGCTGCTCGGACAGGCGATCAAAAATCTGGGGCTCCCGCGCAATGAAATTGTGGTTGCGACCAAATCGACCGGAACGATGGGTTCGCAACCGAACAGCGTGGGCCAATCGCGCTACCATATCTTTAACGAAGTTGATGCCAGCCTCAAACGGTTGCAGCTGGATCACATTGATTTGTACCAATTTCATGGTTTTGACCCGCTGACGCCGTTTGAAGAATCGCTGTCTGCGCTGAACGATTTGGTACGGATGGGTAAAATCCGCTCCATAGGTTTGTGCAACATGGCTGCGTGGCAGATCATGAAGGCGCTGGCAGTATCGCGAAGCCGGGGCTGGAGCGAGTTTGCTTCGGTTCAGGCCTATTACACCATTGCGGGCCGCGATCTTGAACGCGAAGTCGTGCCGCTGATCGAAGATCAGAAGCTTGGTCTGATGATCTGGAGCCCACTGGCGGGCGGGTTCCTATCCGGAAAAGTCAGCCGGGACACCGAGCTTGCGGCCGGAACGCGGCGCGCAAGCTTTGACTTTCCACCCTTGAACAAGCCACGCGCTTTTAACTGTATTGACGCGATGCGCATAATTGCCGCCGAACACAATGCCACCGTAGCCCAGGTGGCGCTTGCGTGGATTTTGGCGCAAAAATTTGTGTCGACCATCTTCATTGGCGCGCGCAACGCCGACCAGCTTCACGACAATATTGCTTCGACAAAACTCCAACTGAGCGAAGACAATATGAAAACCCTGAACGCGATCAGCGCTTTACAACCCGAATATCCCGGGTGGATGATCGCGCGGCAGGCAGAATACCGCCTGCCACCTGCCGAAAGGTAGCCTTATCGACGGGCTTTTTCAGCGCTCCGATGTCCGGAGATTTCTTCTCCGGCGTCTGGTTTCAGTTGGAGATGAAACAACACCGAGCTGGCGGAGATGAGCGCGACGACAAAAAATGCTGTACTAAAATCGCTAATCTGAAACGTCAGGTCGCCGC
>JAYVYB010000030.1:0-2205 GCA_043784625.1 Methylovirgula sp. | reverse complement strand
GACGCGCCCATCGTCGATGTAAAGGCTGAGCGCCTCCCAACGGGACAGGGCATACCGCATCGCCTCAGCCAGCTTATGCTTTTGCGGCAAAGTAGGAAGCGTATTCTTAATCCAGGCTCTCAGGTCATCGAAGATTGGCCTGGCATGCCGCTGACGCAAAGCGCAACGCTCGTCGGCTGTCATGCCGCGGATCCGTTCTTCTATGTCGTAAAGCGCACCAATCCGGGTTAGCGCCTCATCAGCAATAGGTGATACCTTGAGCTTGATCACGTCATGGAACTTCCGGCGCACGTGCGCCATACACGCAGCTTCGGTGATCTGGTTGCCGTATAACTTTTTATATCCACCATAGCCGTCGGCATGCATGACACCTTTGAAGTTGGCGAGATGGTCGGCGGGATGCGCACCCTTGCGATCAGGGCTATAATAGTAAGCAACCGCCTTTGGATTTTGATCTCGATAGCCGCTTCCGTCGAAGACGTAGACCCAAAGCCTTCCCGTCGCTGTTTTTCCTCGTCCGGGGTCCAGAACATCAACGGGGGTATCGTCTGTATGTATTCGGTCGGCTTGGTTGATGTAGGCTTTGATCAACAGAATAAGCGGATCAATCAGAACAGACACCCGGCCGACCCAGTCCGCCATGACGGACCTGGAGATGTCGATGCCCAACCGGTCGTACATTTCCGAGAGGCGGTATAGAGGGATGTGATCGTCGAATTTCGCCACCATGATGTGAGCAAGCAGCCCCGGCCCAGCCTTACCCCGTTCAATCGGCAGGGTCGGCATAACTCCTGCCACCGCTGTGTCACAGGACTTGCAGATCATACGCTTTTCGATGTGGCGAACGATCTTCACCGACGCCGGCACATGCTCCATAACTTCCACGATCCTGTCGGCCGCTTTCAGAAATGACGAGCCACCACAGGTCAGACAGTGACATGGCGCGGCATAGATATGCTCTTCCAATGGAAGATTTTCCGGAAGCGGCTTACGCTTCGCTTTGTCCTTACTGTCGTCGAACTCCGGCAACTGGAACTTGCCGAAGCGGGCGTCCGCTTCAGCGCGGCGCGCCTCGATCTCTTCCAGCATGAGTTCATACTGCTCGATCTTCCGGTCTATCTTCTCCGATGAGGCACCATGCTGCCCATGCCGGAGCAGACCCAGTTGAGCCCGCAATATGCTGATGATGGCATCGCGCTTCTCGACTTCGACATTGAATGCCAGCTTTTGCTGACCAAGTTTTTCTGCCTGATCAGCGATGAGCGCGCGCAAGGCGGTGATCTCTTTTTCGCTGTCGGCGGGTGTTATTTTCATAACAAAAAACTAGCTGATTTGCATCAAAAACGCCAGTGATTTGCCCAAATTTCCCTTGGAAAATAAGGCATTTATCCCATTCGCGATGGCGCTGAAGTCCATGTCGGATGCCGCCAATCAATCCCCTCAACCAGCATCGCCAATTGCCCCGAAGTCAGATGCGCGACCCCGTCTCTTGCACTCGGCCACGCGAAGTAGCCGCGCTCGAGAACCTTGTAATAAAGGCAAAATCCTTGCGTATCCCACCACAAAAGTTTTATCCGGTCCGCGCGCCTTCCCCGGAATCCGAAGACAGCACCCGATCCCGGGTCCTGCTTGATGACGTCTTTCGTAAGCGTCGTCAGCCCGTCAATGCCTCGCCTCATGTCCGTGACGCCGCAAGCAAGATAGACCTTCACATTCCCCGATGGCCCGATCATGCGCCCTCCACGCAGGCAACCAATGACGCCAGAATGCCCCGCTCAAGGTCGACCGGCAACTTCAAGCTGCGACCGTTCTTCAAGGTGATTTCAACCACAGCCGATATCGCAGTGATGTGCGTCACCGCTTCCGCCTGCGCGCCACCGACAATCGGCAGTTCGCTGTCGAACACCGAAACCGGCAAAAATACTGGTGCCTGCTTCGACACCGAGAACTTCTTCCGCCAATAATAGATTTGCTGAACACGAATATCATGTCGCCGGGCAACAACGGTGACAACAGCCCCCGGGCTGAAGGCCTCGCGCAGGATTGACAGCTTATCATCCTTTGACCAGTGACGCTGCCGATCGGCACCGGTAATGACCTCAAACCTTGCCATAATACTCTCCAGTTAGTTCACAAATGAGTAATCTGTGAGCTAACTTGCACCAGAAATCGCTATTCCAAAAATCCGTTCACCGGACGGACACG
>JAYVYB010000029.1:0-10461 GCA_043784625.1 Methylovirgula sp. | reverse complement strand
TCAAACGCTTTGACCCATACACAGGGCATTTCCGCGTAAACTTCGCAATTGCCGTCTGCGCGTACGCCGCCGCAAGGGCCGTTGCGTAACCCTTTCGGGCAGTTCATCGGGCAAGACATTCCGGTGCTGGACAGGGCGCATTGTCCACACATGCGGCAGTCAAACAACGCGCCTTTGACGACGCTTTCCAGCGCTGCAACCGGGCGCTCAAGCCGGTCAAACCCGATCTTTGCAAAGGTTGGTGCCAGCGATACCAGTGTTTTTTCCAACCGCGCATAAGCGCGCTCCATCAGATAGGCGTGTCGAATTGACCAAAATCTGAGAGCGAAGCTACCCCGGCGCTTTGGTGGCTTTCCGGCAGGCTCAAAGGCGGCTGGCGTGCGCATCAGGCTTCTTTGCCTCCAGCCTTGGCCAATGTCACAAGGCGTTCTTTGGGATAATCCGCTTCCAGTCGTTCAGCAGCGGCGGTGGCCTCCGCTTCAAGGTCGTCGCCACAGGGGTTTGGCTCGCCCCGCCGCCATTCTGCCAGATAATCGTCGGTCTGGGCCGCACCGCCGCGCATGGCCGCCATGTCGATAGCCTCCTGAAAGCGCGGAGAAAGTTCGCGCTTGGCGCTGGTGCGCCCTGCCTTAACCACGACTTGGGCAGGAATATCGCGCCAATAGAGAATGGTGAGATTTGCCATCAGGCCGCCCTTTTCAGAAATTCAGGAATAATGCCATAGCCCACAGGCCGGATGACGAGATCAAGTTTGAGATAGTCTGCGGCTGCCTGAGCCTTTTCAACCAAGCTTTGGTCATGCACTTGGGTGAGATAAACCAACCGCTTGTAGTGGCCGAAAATCATGTCACGCAACTCAGGATGCTTTTCGAGCTTGAACCCTTGAATGATCAGGCGGTCAAAAAAACGCGCCAGATAATCGGTCAGGAAGAATGAGCCGAGCTCTTCTTCCATCAAAGCGTCAAACTCCGGCAGTCCGGCATAAAAAGCATAGCAATGCGTGCCTTCAATGCGCTCGACACCCTCTTCCTCAAGCATCATGTCAAGCGTACCACCCGTGCCGCAATCACCGTAGAGGCACAAAATTTTGCTGTATTTGTCGCGGTTGGCGATGATTTTACCGCGCACACCCTCGGTGATTTTTTCCGGCGTGTTGTGCCAGATCGCCGGAAGACACGTCACAGCCATATGGCTGAAGCGGTTGAGCTTGATAATGTCCATCAGCTCGCGCGCCAATGCGCCGCACGCAATCACAAGCGTTTCAGGCTTGCCCGCCGCATTGAAATCAGCGGAGTCGTCGAGACCGGGAAGACTTTCATTCATCACTCAACGCCCTCCCTGTCAAAATGCACATGGCTAAACATTCGCTCTGGCACAACCGGCAGAAACGAAATCGAGACGCTTCACGCCGCTCAGGCCTTTCACGCTTTCGCGTGAACAGAGCCCTGACGCTTTGCAATCAATGATTTTGCCATTTCCACGGTCACCGCCGCGTCGCGGCAATAAGCGTCTGCGCCCACCGCGTTGGCAAAGCTCTCGTTAAGCGGCGCGCCTCCAACCAATACGATATGGTCAGAGCGGATACCCTTTTCCTTCATCGTATCGATCACGACCTTCATGTAGGGCATTGTGGTGGTGAGCAGCGCCGACATTCCCAAAATCTCAGGGTTGTGCTCTTCTATCGCGGCAAGATATTTTTCGACCGGGTTGTTGATACCCAGATCAACCACTTCAAAGCCCGCGCCTTCCATCATCATGCAGACGAGGTTTTTACCGATATCGTGAATATCGCCCTTTACGGTGCCAATGACCATTTTGCCGATTTTCGGCGCACCGGTTTCCACGAGCAACGGACGCAGGATAAACATGCCCGCCTTCATGGCATTGGCAGACATCAACACTTCCGGCACAAACAAAATGCCATCGCGAAAATCGATGCCGACGATGCGCATTCCTTCCACCAGAGCCTTGGTGAGAATGTCATAAGGCGTCCACTTGCGCTTGATCAGAATGTGAACCGCGTCTTCAATTTCCTCTTTGAGACCGTCATAAAGATCATCATGCATCTGCGCGACAAGATCATCGTCGGACAAGGAGTTGAGGTCTAATTCGTCGTCGGCCATAGATTCAAGCTCCTTAATTTGCAATTTTCCAGTTAGTGTAACATCCCACCCGGAAGTTTCGTGCGCATATTGCCGATGCAGTCATCACGTTTTGCGATGCAGCACATATTCGATATCTAACAGACCACTCTCACTAATTCAATAAGGATATAAGTAAATCCTTATATCAACCCCGCAGAACATCATTGTTTGGATCGAACGCCGATTCGCCGATGATGGTCGCTTTGTAGCTGTCGCCCAATATCGTCACGTCCAACTCTTGATTCAGGTCGCCAAATTCCGGTTTCACCATCCCCAGAGCCAGAGATTTGTTAACCCGCCAGCCAAATCCGCCCGAGGTGCAACGGCCTATCAATTTGCCGTTATGGTGGATCGGTTCCGAGCCACGGCTGTCCACATCCTTGATGCCATGCAGTTCCATAGTGACGAAGCGCCACGCATCTCCCGCGGCGTGGCGTTTTACCAACGCGTCACGACCCAAAAATGCGCCCTTATTCGGGTGCACGAAACGGTCCAAAGCCGACTCATAGGCCGAATATTCGATCGACATTTCGCGGCCAACCAAGCGATAGGATTTCTCCAGCGCCATAGCCATCATCGCGCGGATGCCGAAAGGCTTAATGGCGAACTCCTTGCCCGCTTCCATCAACAGATCGAATATCTGGTTTTGCATCTCTATCGGGTGATGTAGTTCGAAACCAAGCTCGCCAATAAAGTTGACGCGTAAACATTGCGCCGAGGCGCTGCCGACGCTGATGCTTTTGCCGGTTAACCAAGGGAAAGCCGAATTTGAGAGATCCGTGTCGGTCAGCTTTTGCAAAACCGCCCGCGATTGTGGCCCGGCCAAAACCAAGACACCGTATGCTTGAGTGCAAGGTGTAAAGGTCACCGAGCCATCCTTGGGCAGCAGCTTTTTCAGGGTGTCATGGTCGTGCCGCTCAAGCGCGCCCGCAGACACCAGATAAAACTTGCCGGGGCTGCTTTCAAACACCGTAAATTCCGCCCGAACTCCGCCCAGTGAGGTAAGCAAATGGCTCAAAGCAATGCGGCCGCGCTGTTTGGGAATGCGGTTTGCCAAAATGCTGTCGAGCCAGGCGCGCGCGCCGGGGCCGGAGACAATGGCTTTGGCAAAAGGCGACATGTCCTGCACGCCCACGGCGCTGTGGGTGTGTTTAACTTCATTGCCGACATGCTCGAAGTAATTTGAACGGCGAAAGCTGTATTTTTCGCGTATTGGCTCACCGGCTTTCACCTTCTGGTGATTTTCGTTGAGCAATACGTCGGGCTTATCGAGTTCTTTTTCTGTTAGCGCGTAGCCCTTGGGGGCAAACCAGTTAGGCCGCTCCCAGCCGTAAACGGACCCGAACACCGCGCCTAAATCTTTCATCCGTCCATAATTCGGCACGGTTTTCAGCGGACGGCAAGCACCGCGCTCTTCATCAGGATAATGCACGCTGAACACTGAGTCGTAAGCTTCCTCATTCTTTTCTTTAAGATAGCCACGTGTTGCATAGGGCCCGAAACGGCGCGGATCGACACCCATCATGTCAACAGAGGGCTCGCCTTCAACGATCCATTCCGCCAGTTGCCAACCTGCCCCGCCCGCTGCGGTAATGCCGAAGGAGTGCCCCTCGTTCAGCCAAAAATTAGGGACGTCCCATGCCGGCCCGATGATCGGCGAGCCATCCGGAGTGTAAGCAATGGCGCCGTTGTAAACCTTCTTGATGCCAACTTCGCCAAAGGCCGGAACGCGCACCATCGCGGTTTCAATGTAGGGCTCGAGCCGATCAAGGTCGCCTTGGAACAGCTCATATTCCGACGCATCTGAAGGGCCATCAACATAACAGGCCGGAGCGCCCTTTTCATAGGGGCCAAGCAACAGGCCGCCGTTTTCTTCGCGCATGTACCAGCTTGAATCGGATTCGCGCAGCACGCCCATTTCCGGCAGTCCGGCTTTTTTGCGCGCCATAATCTCGGGATGTGGCTCGGTGACGATATATTGATGCTCGACAGGGATGACCGGAATATCGAGACCTACCATCGCGCCGGTTTTGCGGGCAAAGTTCCCGGAACACGACACAATGTGCTCACAGGTGATATCGCCCTTGTCGGTTTTGACCACCCAGGACTCGCCAACACGCTCAATCGCGGTGACGGTGGTGTTGCGGTAGATCTCCGCGCCTAAATTGCGTGCGCCCTTGGCCAGTGCCTGTGTCAAGTCCGCAGGCTGAATATAGCCATCATCTTTGTGCTGGATTGCGCCGATAATGCCATCGATATTGCACAACGGCCAAATTTCCTTGACCTGCTCAGGGGTGAGGACATCCACCTTGATGCCGATGGTTTCGGCCACGCCTTTGTAATAGAGATATTCGTCCCACCTGTCTTTGGTGCGGGCAAGCCGGATGTTTGACACCTGGGAGAAGCCGACAGGCTGACCGGTTTCTGCTTCGAGGCTCTTGTACAGATTGACCGAATATTTGTGAATTTGTCCGACGGAATAAGACAGGTTAAACAGCGGCAGCAGCCCGGCAGCGTGCCATGTGGAACCGGACGTCAACTCCTTGCGTTCAACCAAAACAACATCGCTCCATCCTTTTTTTGCAAGATGATAAAGCGTGGAAACGCCAACGACACCACCGCCAATAACCACCACGCGCGCCTGTTGCTTCACTGATTTGCTCCTCGAAACTTATGGCTTATGATTGCACCGCGATTGCGACATGATGCAACATAAAACGACACAGACCTGTCCTTTCGCGTCAGGTCATCACCGGTTCAAATGCTATCCAAGATCACCCTATTTGGAGAGACAGAATGAGTGAGCATCTCAGCGCCCCCGGCCCAGAAACCACCGCTCCGGAGGTCCGGAATTCTGACCCTAGACGCGGCCGTGAAGCGCGCCGCCAAGCGCGCAGCGCCCGCTCCCACGTTTCCATTCCCTACATCAGCCGCAATATCTCGGTGTTTGAAGTGCTTTCGCCGGAAGCCTTGACCCAGATTGCCTACAACGCCGAAACGCTGCTCGAAACTGTTGGCATCGAAGTGCGCGAATATCCCAACGCGCTAAAATTGTTCAAGGCTGCCGGTGCCGATGTTAAAGGCGAGCGCGTGCGCTTTCCGCGCGGATTGGCGCGCAAACTTTGCGAGACTGCGCCTGCGCAATACACCCAGCACGCCCGCAACGCTGAGCGTTCGGTGATTATCGGCGGCAAGAACACAGTGTTTGCACCCAACTACGGCTCGCCATTTGTGCATGATATCGATAAAGGCCGCCGCTATGGCACGCTGGAAGATTTCCAGAATTTTGTGAAGCTGGCCTATAATTGCCCCTACATTCACCACTCCGGCGGCACGGTATGTGAGCCAGTGGATTTGCCGGTGAACAAGCGCCATCTGGAGATGGTTTACTCTCATATGCGCCTGTCCGATAAGCCGTTCATGGGGTCTGTGACCGCGCCGGAACGGGCACAGGACACCGTCGATATGTGCGGTATTTTGTTCGGCAAGGATTTTATCCAGAACAACACTGTCTGCACCAGCCTGATCAATGCCAATTCACCGCTGGTCTGGGATGCGACCATGCTTGGCGCTGCGGAAGTTTATGCCGCTAACAACCAGGCCTGCATCATCACGCCGTTTATTCTGGCAGGCGCGATGAGCCCGGTAACAGTGGCTGGCACGCTGACGCAGGTTCTGGCCGAGGTGATGGTTGGCACCGCGTTCTGCCAGCTTGTGCGGCCCGGCGCTCCCGTTATTTTCGGCACATTTGTCTCCACTCTTTCCATGCAATCCGGCGCACCCACTTTTGGTACGCCCGAAGCTTCACTGGCCATTTACGGCGCAGCGCAGCTGGCGCGCATGATGAAGATGCCGTTCCGTTCCGGTGGTTCGCTTTGCGCCTCAAAGGTGCCGGATGCGCAGGCCGCTTATGAGAGCGCCCAGACATTGGTGCCGACACTGCTGGCCGGAACAAACTTTGTACTGCACTCTGCGGGCTGGTTAGAGGGCGGACTTTCGGCGTCCTATGAAAAGTTCATGCTCGATTTTGACCAGCTTGGCGCCATGCACGTTATGGCTAAGGGCGTTGACATGTCTGAAAATGGCCAAGCCATGGACGCCTTCAATCAGGTTGAGCCGGGCGGGCACTTTTTGGGTTGCGCCCATACCCAAGCCAATTTCGAGAGCGCTTTTTACCGCTCGTCGCTGGCTGATACCAATTCGGTTGAACAGTGGCAGGCCGAAGGTTCGCTCGATGCCTCCCAGCGCGCCAACGCCGCCTGGAAAAAGTCTTTGGCAGAGTATGAAGCCCCGGCCATCGACCCCGGCATTGACGAGGCCCTGCGCGAATTCGTCGACAAGAAAAAGATGAGCATGGAAGACAAGGCGTATTGAGAAAGTTCCCTCTCCCAGCAGGCGGGGCGAGGGAATATCAAACTTTCCGCTTGCCTCGCTAACATGCCAGTGCGATCATTGTGCAATCGATTACACAGGAAGCTACAATGAAAAAGGCACTGATTGTTTGGGGCGGATGGGATGGGCACGACCCTGAAGAGGGCGCGCATATAATAGCGGACATGTTGCGCGGGGATGGTTTCGAGGTTCAGATCGAAACGCAAACCAAAGCGTTTCTCGACCCGGCCCTCAACGAGCTTAGCCTGATCGTGCCGATTTATACCATGTCAAAAATCGAAAAGGACGAATGCGCGGCGCTGGTTGCAGCTGTGGAGTCCGGTGTTGGGCTCGGCGGCTACCATGGCGGCATGGGTGATGCATTTCGCGACGCTGTCGACTATCAGTTCATGGTCGGGGGCCAATGGGTGGCGCATCCCGGCAACGTCATCGATTACCGCGTCAATGTCATTAAAGATGACCCGATTGTCGCCGGAATTGCCGATTTCGACTACACGTCCGAGCAATATTACATGCACACCGACCCCTCAAACGAGGTTTTGGCGACCACGACATTTTCGGGAGAGCACGCACCTTGGACCAAAGGCGTCGTGATGCCGGTGGTGTGGAAGCGGATGTATGGCAAAGGGCGCGTGTTTTATTCGGCGCTTGGCCACAAAGCCACGGAGTTCAACGTACCGCAGATGAAAACCATCCTGCATCGCGGCCTGCTCTGGGCGGCGCGGTAACGCCGCCCCTGAATTTTACCGTCGCTTACCATCGCGCCGGGCGCGGCCGCCTTCGGGCGCGGGTTCGGCTGGCGGTGAGGTTAATGGCCCCAGCTTTTCAATTATCTGTTCCAGCGAGGGCTTTGGCTCGCGGTGGTATTGATCCAGCGCCTTGCGCATTGCGGCCAGATGCTTCGGCGAATTGCCGCAACAGCCGCCGACGATTTTTGCGCCGCTGTTGAGCGCTATGCCTGCATAACATTCCATCAAGTCCGGCGTGCCGGAATAGTGAATTTCCGCGCCCACCCACTTTGGCACGCCTGCGTTTGCCTTGGCGATGAGGTTGAGCTTGGGCTGCGCATCGAACATGTGCGAAATCGAATTCACCAAATCGGACGCGCCAACGCCGCAGTTTGCGCCCACAGCCAGCGGTGGTGGCGACAATTCCGCAACGAAATTGGCAAGCACTTCCGGCGTAACACCCATCATGGTGCGCCCCGCCGTGTCAAAGCTGGCGGTGATGGTGTAGGGAATTCCGACCCTGATCGCAGCATTTGAGGCGGCGCGGATTTCTTCCAATGACGACATGGTTTCAATCCATGCCACATCGGCTCCCGCGTCTTTCAGGGCTTGCATCTGCTCAACAAAAACCGCAGTTGCTTCCACTTCGGTCAACGGGCCAAGCGGAAACAGCAAATCTCCGGTGGGGCCAACAGAGCCAGCCACAACAACAGGGCGGTCAGCCGTTGCTGCCGCAGCCTTGGCCAGCTTCACCGCAGCAACGTTCAGTTCATACGTGCGGCTTTGGGCGTTGTGCAACATCAGGCGGCGGGCATTGCAACCAAATGTGTTGGTCAGGATGATATCGGCACCGGCATCAACAAAGTCCTGATGCAATCCTTGAATTTTCTCAGGCTGATCGACATTCCACAGCTCAGGCGCATCGCCGGATTGGAGACCCCGCTCAAACAGATTTGTGCCGATGGCACCATCAGCGAGCAGATAAGGCTTTTCAGCGAGGAGTTTTTCGAGAAGCACGATATAAACCTTTCTTTATATGTTTATATCAAATGCGATTTTGCCGCCTGAAAGTCAAGGTGAATCACCCGACACACACCCTCACCATTGATCAAGTTTCTCGACGTCATCGAACAAATCATAAAAGTCGGATTTGTCAGCAACGAAAATGTGCTGCGCGATATGCAGACCGGTTGGCGGATCAATGGTTCCGGCCATAATGCTGATATTTTCGCCGGTTTGCCGTTGCCAAAACAGGTTGCTGCCGCAGGTACCACAAAAGCCGCGCTCGGCAACGTCGGAGGATTTGTACCATTTCAGCGTGGTCATGCGCTCGAAGGTGACGTCAACTTTGGCAACGCGGGTGGAGGTAACATAATTGCCGGATGTTTTGCGGCACTGGCTGCAATGGCAGGCAACGATGGGGCGCATGTCTCCGGTGATCTGATATTTTACGCCGCCGCACAGGCAGGAACCAGTTTTCATGGAAAATTCCTCAAAAGTTTTGCCTTACCGCCGAACACCTTAAACGCTCCGGGCAACGCTTTTGTGCGTCGCCTAAAAATTTGGCTGATGAATTGCCCCCCGTTTAGGACGGCATTGCTGACATATCCATCCACATCGCTTCCCAGACGTGGCCATCGGGGTCAGCAAGGTTGCGATTGTACATAAAGCCATGGTCCTGCTTCGGGTTAATGTCCGCCGCGCCGCCGTGAGCTGCCGCAGCGTCGTTCATGGCGTCCACGCCCGCCCGGCTGTCGCAGGACAAAGCAAGCATCACTTCGCTGGCGTTTGAGGGCGGAATCGGGCGGCTGGTGAAGGTCTTCCATTTGTCATGCGTTAACAACATGACATTGATGGTTTCGCTCCATACCATGCAAGCGGCGGTATCATCGCTGAACTGCGGATTATTGTTGAAGCCAAGCGCCGTGTAGAAGGCTTTTGAAGCTGCAAGATTGGTGACTGGCAGATTCACGAAAATCATTTTGGTCATTTTTCAATCCTTTCTTCCGGCTCGCATTGAGCTAGCAATTTCGCATCGATCTGATTGCTCCCCAATGTGGGCGAAAATCCGATGAAATCCTAGACAAAAAAGGCCCTCAGGACTAGGCTGACGCAAGTTTAGCTTGAGGGTTGGTCTATGCCTCACATATCAAAGCTTGCTGCAAAGCTTTCCGCTGTCTTTATGCTAGCCTTCACCACTCCGGCCTTTGCAGACCGGATTGATGGAGAATGGTGCTCGAAAGATGGACACCAACTCACCATTAAAGGCCCCGAAATCACCACACCACTAGGCGTGACTTTGCAGGGCAACTACGGTCGTCACGATTTTGCCTATGTTGCTCCTGCGGGGGATGCGGAAGCCGGAACGCAGATGTATTTGCGGCTGCTTGGCGAAACCGCAATGGACTTTTACCGCGTTAAAGACGGACAATTGGGCGAACCCGAGCCGTGGCGCAGATGCGAGTTGAAGTCTTAGGGTTCAGTGGAGTTACTGAACGACCTTAAAAATCTGTCTCGACGCCGCCCTGCTCTTTGCGCTTTGCAATGAATTCAACCAGCGCATCATAGGCGGACTGATCCATCTCCGGCTGGTGATAATTTTCCAGTTTGTCCTTGTAGATTGCGTTGGTGCGGTCGTAGGCGGTGGGGCTGCCCGCCTCTTCCCATGTTTCGTAGTTGCGCCAGTCGGACACCATCGGCGCGAAAAAGGCATTGCGGTAGCGGGCTTTGGTGTGCGCCGCGCCAAAATAGTGCCCGCCGGGGCCAACTTCGCGGATAGCGTCCAACGCCAAGGTTCCCTCGTTGACCTTAAGCGGGTTAAGGAATTCCGTCACCATGCCGAGCAAATCCGCATCCAGCACCATTTTTTCGAAGGAGGCGTGCAAGCCGCCTTCCATCCACCCTGCCCCGTGCATAAGCAGGTTCACCCCGCCCATAATCGCGCCCCAAAGTGAAAACACACTTTCATAGGCCGATTGCGCGTCAAGCGTGTTGGCGGCGCAAGTGTTGCTGGAGCGATAGGGCAACTTGTAACGGCGGGCGAGCTGCCCGCCCAGAAGGGCAGATTTCATATATTCCGGCGTGCCGAAGGCCGGAGCCCCGGTCTTCATATCGACATTGGAAGTGAAACCCCCGTAGACGAAGGGCGCACCGGCACGGACGCTTTGGTGGAACACCAAGCCCGCCAAAGCCTCGGC
>JAYVYB010000028.1:0-3924 GCA_043784625.1 Methylovirgula sp. | reverse complement strand
GGGCGTTTGCGGCGTTGGGCTTGCCGGTGCCGCCCGATTCGGCGCTGCTTGGCGTGGTTGGCCTGTCTTTGCCGGAAACATTTTTGACGCTTTGTGGCCAAGATGCGCCGATTGAAGCTTTGGCTGACGCCTATAAGGCGGCATGGCGGCAATTGTTGGACGAGGGCCGCGCGCCAATGCCATATGCCGGTGCAGATGCGCTGGTGCGCACTTTAGCGGCGCGCACTGACGTTATTTTGGGAATTGCGACGGGCAAAACCCGCAAGGGCGTTGATGACTTGATTGTTCAGTTTGGGTGGGAGGGCCTGTTTGCCGCCGTTCAAACAGCGGACAGCGCGCCCTCAAAGCCGCATCCGGGCATGGTTCTGCAAGCTTTGGCGCAGACCGGCGTTGCCGCGTCAGATTGCGTGATGATTGGCGACACCAGTTTTGATATGGATATGGCGCGGGATGCCGGAGTGCGCAGCGTTGCGGTAACATGGGGGTTCCATGATCATGTGGACATCGCTCACGCCGATATCGTGGTGGACGACTTTGACGGGCTGCTGCGGGCCTTGGCGTAATGGTGGGTTGGAGCGATAATGCGTGATGATTTGATTTCCGGCCTGTTTCCGGTGCATGGCGCCGACATTGATCCTGTGGCCATGGCGCGGCGGGATTTGCAGAAGAAATGGCAGAAGCGGTTTTATAAGAGCGCCGTTGTTGAGCTGCGCGATGGCGCGCACACGCTGCTGCTGGATGGCCGTGCGGCAAAAACGCCGGCGCGCAACATTTTGGCGGTGCCGAATTTGGACGTGGCTGAAGCGCTGGCTGCCGAATGGAACGCGCAAGAGGAAGTGGTAAACCCTCTCAAAATGCCGCTGACAAGGTTGGTAAATTCGGCCCTGGATGGCGTCTCGAACGAGCAAGACGCCGTGCGGGCAGAGATTGTGCGGTTTTCGGGCTCTGATCTGGTGTGTTATCGCGCCGAGCGGCCCGACACGCTGGTTCAGGAGCAGGCAGCGGCTTGGGATCCGGTTTTGGCCTTTGCAAAACAAGCGTTTGATGCCGAGTTTCATGTGGTTGCGGGGGTGATGCACAGAGCGCAACCGCCGCAGACTTTGGCCAAAATGGAAGCTGAAATCGCGCGCTTTGATGACGCGCTCAAGCTGGCCGCATTAAATGTGATGACCACTTTGAGCGGTTCGGCGCTGATTGCGCTGGCGGTTGCGCACCGGCATTTTGATGTGGAAACCGCTTTTGCCGTCGCGCATGTGGATGAGGATTATCAGGCGAGGCTTTGGGGCGCGGACGACGAGGCCGTTGAGCGGCGAACTCTGCGCAAACGGGATTTTGAAATTGCAGCTTTTGTCCTGTTGAGTTGACACGTCACGTTGCGAAGCGCGGGCTAGCAGTGTTATAGGCTGTGCAACAATTTACCTATGAGGGTGTTATGTCTGTTGATCAAGCCACGGTGCGGCGCATCGCCCGCCTCTCCCGCATTGCAGTGACAGATGCCGAGGTGCCGCGCTTGCAAAGCGAGTTGAACGCCATGCTCGATTTTGTCGAGGAGCTTTCCGCTGTCGATGTTGAGGGCATTGCGCCCTTGGCCTCGGTGATGCCGATGGCAATGAAAAAGCGCCATGACGTGGTAACCGACGGCGACATTGCCGATCAGGTGACCAAAAATGCCCCGGCACGCGAAGACCATTTCTTTGTGGTGCCCAAGGTGGTGGAGTGAGAACATCGCTGTGACAACGCCGGACTTCGCAAGCATGACTGAGGTGCGCAGCGCCATTGATGCGCTGGATGATCAGCTGATTGGCTTGCTGGCAAAACGGGTGGCGCTGATTGAAAATGCGGCGCGGATAAAGGCGCGCATCGATATGCCTGCAAACATTCCTAGCCGTGTTGAAGAGGTTGTGGCCAAGGTCAGACAATCGGCGTTGCGGCAGGGTGTGTCGCCCGAATTGGCGGAAGATATTTGGCGCAAGTTGATTTCGTGGAGCATTGCTCTGGAAGAGTCGCGCTTGAACACAGAGGTTGCATAATGGGGCCGCTGCCGATTGTGGTTTTGTCCGGCTGTTTGAATGGCTTTCGCTGGATGCTGTGGCTGGTGGCGGTGTTGTTGATTATTTTGATGATCAGCCAAAAGCTGCGCGGCGATGTAGATTTGCGGCCTGTGCCGCAAGTTTTGGCGATTTGCGCTTTTGTGATTGCGGGCTATGCCTCGGCGTGGGCCTCTCGCCAAGTGTTGGAAATGTTAAAGTTCACCAAGAAATAAGAGCTGAAAATGACTGTTGCAATTGATCCGAAAAAACTCATCCGTGGCGCGACCGGCGACTGGGAAATTGTCTGCGGGCTGGAGATTCATGCTCAGGTGACCTCAAAAGCCAAGCTGTTTTCAGGCGCGTCGGCCGCTTATGGCGCATCTGAAAACTCGCATGTGTCGCTGGTGGATGCGGCGATGCCGGGTATGCTCCCGGTGATCAATGAAGAATGTGTGGCGCAGGCTGTGCGCACCGGGCTTGGCCTGAAGGCACAGATAAACTTGCAATCGAGCTTTGACCGCAAAAACTATTTCTATCCGGATTTGCCGCAGGGCTATCAGATCAGCCAATATAAAAGCCCGATTGTGGGTGAGGGCGAGGTGATCGTCGATGTGACCCCCACCGAGCAGATCATTGTCGGGATTGAGCGGCTGCATCTGGAGCAGGACGCGGGCAAAAGCCTGCACGACCAAAGCGCCACAGAGAGCTATGTGGATTTGAACCGCTCCGGCGTGGCGCTGATGGAAATTGTGTCGAAGCCGGATATCCGCTCTGCGGATGAGGCGCGCGCCTATGTCACCAAAATCCGTACCATTATGCGCTATTTGGGCACATGCGACGGCAATATGGATGAGGGCAGCCTGCGCGCGGACGTTAATGTGTCCGTTCATAAGGTTGGCACGCCGTTTGGCACGCGCTGCGAAATCAAAAACGTCAATTCGATCCGCTTTATCGGCCAAGCCATCGATGTGGAAGCGCGCCGCCAGATCGGTATTTTGGAAGACGGCGGCACGATAGATCAGGAAACCCGGCTGTATGACCCTGCCAAGGGCGAAACCCGCTCGATGCGCTCGAAAGAAGAAGCGCATGATTATCGCTATTTCCCGGACCCTGACCTGCTGCCGCTGGAATTTTCTCAGGAATTTGTTGACGGCTTAAAGGCGCAATTGCCGGAGCTTCCCGATGCAAAAAAAGCCCGCTTTATCAGTAGCTACGGCCTTTCGAGCTACGACGCCGGGGTATTGGTGGCCGAGCGCGAATCTGCGGACTTTTTTGAGGAAGCTGCCAAAGGCCGCGACGGCAAAATGGCGGCAAACTGGATCATCAATGAACTGTTCGGACGGCTGAATAAAGAGGGCAAAGACATTTCCAGCTCGCCTGTTTCAGCGGGCCAGATCGGCGGCATTGTTGACTTGATTCAAGCGGGCACAATTTCCGGCAAAATCGCCAAAGACCTGTTCGAAATTGTCTGGTCGGAGGGCGGCGACCCGGCTGCAATTGTCGAGGCGCGCGGCATGAAGCAGGTGACCGATACCGGCGCGATTGAAAAAGCGGTGGTGGAGATTTTGGCGGCCAATCCGGATAAGGCAGCGCAGGCTGTGGCCAAGCCGGGCATGTTGGGCTGGTTTGTGGGTCAGGTGATGAAAACCACTGGCGGCAAGGCCAACCCGCAAGCCGTGAGCG
The DNA here is from genome assembly GCA_043784625.1 of Methylovirgula sp. Taxonomy (GTDB): domain Bacteria; phylum Pseudomonadota; class Alphaproteobacteria; order Rhizobiales; family Beijerinckiaceae; genus JANXSV01. Next base: position 211 of record JAYVYB010000028.1, on the reverse strand, counting down.
ATATTCTGAAGGCCAAGTTGGGGCTGTAAAGGCCTTTCGAATTTCAATTTTTGCGACGGGGTGTGCGGCAACGCACATCCCGTTTTGCGTTTCCAGATACCGTTATTTTAGTTGCGCGACATTCTAAAAATCATGAGTATGGCCGCGTTATCAGACCAAAAATTTTAAAGGAACGGATTATGAGTGCTTTGAAAAAAATTATGACTTCGGC
>JAYVYB010000027.1:0-12364 GCA_043784625.1 Methylovirgula sp. | reverse complement strand
CCTGATCTGCCGGCATTACCGGCCTCGTTGGCCGGGATTTATTTTTGCGGTCATTTTCGGAGCACTCGCCACGTGGATGTTTAACCTGCCGGTGGAGACCATAGGCAGCAAGTTTGGCGGAATCCCGGATCGATTGCCGATGCCGCATGTTCCTGACGTAAACCTAGCCACTCTGCGCGCCATTTTGCCTTCTGCCTTTACGATTGCGCTGCTAGGCGGCATTGAGTCGCTGCTGTCAGCGGTGTTGGCTGATAAAATGGCAGACACGCGGCATCGGCCAAATTGTGAAATTGTGGCGCAAGGTTTCGCCAATATCGGGGTGGCGCTGTTTGGAGGACTGTGCGCCACCGGCACTATTGCCCGCACAGCCACAAACATCCGCGCCAAGGCGGCGACGCCGGTTGCCGGTATTTTTCACAGTGTGTTCATTCTAGCTTTCATGCTGTTTGCCGCGCCGTTAGCAAGCTACATTCCATTAAGCTCGCTTGCGGCGATTTTGATGGTTGTGGTCTGGAACATGGCTGACCGCGAAGAATTCATCCAGATTATCAAACATGATCGGGCGGACAGTTCGGTTTTGCTGGCTTCTTTTCTGTTGACGATTTTTGTTGATTTACCCACCGGTATTGCTGCCGGAGTGGCGCTCGGCGCGCTGATATTTATGGTGCGGGCAGCGCATACGAGTTCTGCGGAAGACATAAACGGCGATGGCCGGAATATAAGATTACGGGGCGCGCTTTTTACCGGCACAGCTGCGGCGACAGCCGACGCATTGGCGCTGGTTCTGCCGCAAAAGGACGGGATTACGGTTGATATGGATCAGGTTTTTCTGGCCGACGCCAGCGCGGTGCCGGTGTTAATGGGATTTGTGAAGCGCATGCAATACGCCCATTGCGCCGTGCGGTTTGTAAACAGCAAACCAAACGTTGCTTTGGTGCTGCAACGCGACGGCATGCCTGCCGAGCTGTTTCAGACTTTGTAAACGGGCGGAATTGAATAGGTGCCGGTGGCGTGAGCGACCAGAATATTGTCGTCTTGGCCGTATATCCGCGCCTCCCCGATGGCGAGACGTTTGCCAAGCTTAAGCAAGGTACATTCAGCCAGCAGCGCTTGCGGCTTGGGCTTGTTAAGAAAATTGATGTTCAAGTTGGTGGTTACGGCCAGTCCAATCGGGCCGATGTGAGCCAGAATAACCGCATAAAGCCCCACATCTGCCAAAGCAAACATGGCCGGGCCAGAAATTGTACCGCCAGGGCGTAAATTAGCCGGATGATATGGCAGGCGCATGGTTGCCGAGCCTGGCCCGACGGACTCAAGGGTCATCCCCCCGGCTTGACGCATTTGCGGAAATTCAGCGTCGAAGAAGCGGTCAAGCTCCGCAACGCTCATGACAGGGTGATGGTGGGACAAGGCGCTACTCAACGGTTACGGATTTTGCCAGATTGCGCGGCTGATCCACGTCCTTGCCCATAAACACGGCGGTATAATAGGCCAGCATCTGGATTGGCACCGCATAAACGATGGGGGCGAAATCCGCTGGCATATCTTGCATGACAATGCTTGCGTGCATGGTCAGGCCGGAACTTTCGACGCCGCGTTGATCGCCGATGAAGATGATGTTGCCGCCACGCGCTGCAACCTCCTGCATGTTTGATACGGTTTTTTCAAAAACAGCGTCGTAAGGCGCAATCACAATCACCGGCATGTTTTCGTCAATCAAGGCAATCGGGCCATGCTTAAGCTCGCCCGCCGCGTAGCCTTCAGCGTGGATATAGGAGATTTCCTTCAGCTTCAACGCGCCTTCCAATGCCAGCGGGAAAGACGTACCACGACCCAGATAAAGCACATCGGTGGCTTTGCCGAGGCCATGCGCGACCTTCTCGATGGATTTTTCGCGTTTGATTGCTTCTGCCATCAGTCCCGGAATGGTCATCAGCTGCGTTACCAGAGCTTTTTCGCTTGCCGTGTTTAATGCGCCGCGTAAACGGCCGAAGGCCACTGCCAAACACGCTAAAACAGAAAGCTGGCAGGTGTAGGCCTTGGTCGAAGCCACCCCAATTTCCGGACCGGCCAATGTTGGCGCGACCACACTGCTCTCGCGGGCAATGGTCGAGGTTGGCACATTGACCACAGCCAGAATATGCTGATCGTTGGCTTTGGCATATCTAAGACAAGCGAGCGTATCGGCTGTTTCGCCGGATTGGGACACCAAAATCATCAGGCCGCCTTTTTCCATCGGCGCATCGCGGTAGCGGAATTCGGAGGCGACGTCTATTTCGACCGGGATGCGGGCAAAGCGCTCGATCCAGTATTTTGCTATCAGTCCGGCGTAATATGCCGTGCCGCAAGCACAAATGGTGATGCGCGATAGTTTGGTGACGTCGAACGGCAAGTCAAACGGCAAACGCACGGCGCCCGACGACATATCGAGATAATGCGCCAAAGTGCGACCGACCACCTCCGGCTGCTCATGAATTTCCTTGGCCATAAAGTGGCGGTGGTTGCACTTATCGATATGGTAAGCGCCCGCCTGCGACTTTTGCTTTGGGCGGTTGACGAGGCGGTTTGTGCTGTCGCGGAATTCGGCGGTGTTGCGGGTTAGAATCACCCAGTCACCATCTTCGAGGTAGGTGATTTCATCGGTGAATGGCGCGAGCGCCAGAGCATCTGACCCCAGATACATCTCGCCATCGCCATAACCGACAGCCAGAGGTGCGCCCTGGCGCGCTCCAATCAGCAGATCACCTTCACCTTTGAACAAAAACGCCAAAGCAAAAGCACCGCGCAAGCGAGGCAACGCGGCAGAGACCGCATCGGCGGGTTTCATACCGTTTTGAATAAAATCGCTGACCAGATGCGCAACGACTTCAGTGTCGGTTTCGGTTGCGAAAATGTGACCCTTCGCGGTCAACTCGTCGCGCAATTCACGGAAATTTTCAATGATGCCGTTGTGCACAACGGCCATTTCGGCTGTTGCATGGGGATGGGCATTGTTTTCTGTGGGTTTGCCATGGGTGGCCCAACGGGTGTGGCCGATGCCGCTGAGGCCGTCCAGCGGCTCCAGCTTGAGGCGGGCGTCAAGATTTTTCAACTTGCCCTCGGCGCGGCGACGCGTGATGACGCCATGCTCCAGCGTCGCTACACCCGCTGAATCATAACCGCGATATTCCAAGCGCTTGAGAGCCTCAACTATTTGACCCGCAACAGGCTCACGCCCCAGAATACCAACAATGCCGCACATATAGAACCTCGTGGAAAACGAACTGCCCGCTTCTAACCTGAAGCGCGCTGAAACCAGAACTCAAATGATGTAAATGAATGTAACACCGCACCTCAAACTGAGATTAGACTTAATTTGGCAAGCTATCAGGTGACTTTTTTGGTTTGTCTGGCGCGAAACTTGGCTGCCCATTGCGGAATGTCTGCCTGTCTGCCGCGTGCAACCGCCAACGAATCTTTGGCAACGTCTTTGGTGATAACTGAGCCTGACCCAACGTAGGCCCCCGCCCCGATCGTTACCGGCGCAACCAGTGAGGAGTTTGAGCCGACAAAAGCCCCCGCCCCGATTGTGGTTTTAAATTTGGAAAATCCATCATAATTGCAGGTGATGGTCCCTGCGCCAATATTTGCGTGAGACCCGATTGTGGCGTCGCCGATGTAGCTCAGATGGCTGACCTTGGCACCTTCGGCGATTTTGGCGGATTTGGTTTCGACGAAGTTGCCGACCTTTGTGTCGGCACCAAGTTCGGTGCCAGGGCGAAGCCGCGCAAACGGCCCCACATGCGCATTTTTACCAACCTTGGCCCCGTGCAGATGGGAATTGGCGTGAATAACAACACCTTCCGCGAGGGTGACACCCGGACCAAACACCACATTTGGCTCAAGGGTGACATCGCGCGCTAAAAGCGTGTCTTCAGCAAAATAGACTGTGTCGGGGGCGTGCATTGTGACGCCTTCGTGCATCCAGTGAACACGGGCGCGGTTTTGGAACTCCCGCTCAGCGGCGGCAAGCTGCACTCTGTCATTGACGCCCATCACTTCAGTTTCGGGCGCGAGCAAGTAGGCGCAAGGCAGGCCTGCCGCACGCGCCACCTCGACCGCGTCAGTGAGGTAGAACTCCTTCTGGGCATTGCTGTTTTCAATCTGCATCAGAATATCGAGCGCCTTGGCACCATCCAGCGCCATCAGGCCGGCGTTGCACTGTCGGATCTGCCGCTCAGCCTCGGTCGCGTCCTTATGTTCGCGAATGGCGATCAACTGGCTATCTTTGGTTACGAGTCGGCCATATCCGGTTGGGGTATCGGTTTCAAATCCAAGCACAACGACCGCAGCGCCCTCTCGTAACGCCCCGCGCATTTTGTTCAAGGTCTCCGGCTGAATCAGCGGCGTGTCGGCGAAGCAAATCAGAATGTCGTCGTAGCCAAGGGCAATGGCGTCGCGGGCGGCTAGCGTGGCGTGAGCCGTCCCTAAACGTTGATGCTGAACAAACACATCAGCTTCGGGCTCAAACCGCGCCACTTGCGCGCCTACATCGGCCCGGTCGGGGCCAATAACAACGGAAATTGCATCGGCACCGGCGCGCCGGACGGCTTTCAACACATGCCCAAGCATCGATAAGTGCGCCACTTCGTGCAGCACTTTGGTTTTTGCCGAACGCATTCTTGTGCCCTCACCGGCGGCAAGAATTATGGCAAGGCAACGCCGGAGTGGCTGAGAAGGAGAGTTCTGCGGCATAGAATATTCAAGTCCTATTATGAAGAGCCGGGCGCGGGCGGCAAAGGCCGGTTGATAAGCATTCAACTCAAAGAAGGTTAAAATTTAGAAGCCGAAAATTTGATTTGCAAATTTGGCCAATCTCCCACAAAAACCAAGTCGTACGATTGTTGCGCGCAGTGCAAATATTCAAACGGCGCGTGCGTAGCATATTGCGAAATCGTCATGAATATCAAACGTGGTCAAAACAAAGGCACTTCGTCCTTCATGTATCATCGGCGTGACGCACTTAAATTCGGGTTGTTTGCGGGCTCTTATATCAGTTTTCCCACACGCCTGATGGCGCAAACCAAGCCGGTCGAGGCCCCTGTTCAAACCGCGCCGGCCTTTGAGGCATTGCGGGTGGTTGAGCAGGCGCGGCTGCTGGCAGCCAAACCTTATAAAGCGCCCGACACAACCCTGCCGAATATGTTTTCCAATCTTAATTATGAGCAATATGTCGGGATTCGTCCCAAGCCGAACAGCGCCATATGGGCTGCGGATGGTTTGGGCTTGGCGATAGAGCCGTTACATCGCGGGTTTATTTTCTCCGCACCGATGGAGCTTTATACCGTGGATGGCGGCGTGAGCCAACGCATTGCCTATGACCCGTCCCGATTTGATTTTGATAAAATTGATATCGGTAAGGACATTAAGGATATCGGATATTCCGGGTTTCGTATTTTGGAATCGCGGGATGGTGGCGGCTTTGACGAGCGGGTGATTTTTCAAGGTGCCAGCTTTTTCCGCAGTGTGGCGAAGGATCAAAACATCGGCGTTATGGCGCGGGCACTGGCCGTGCGCACCGGTGACCCCAGCGGTGAAGAGTTTGCGATCATTCGTGCGGTTTGGATTGAAAAGCCCGCCGCCGCGACACGCCAGATTGTCGTACACGCCCTGTTGGATTCAGAAAGCGTTACCGGAGCTTTCCGCTTCACCATTCGCATCGGCGATGCCACGATCATCGACACGGAAGCGACGCTGGTGCCACGCGTTACCGTTGACCATGTTGGCATAGCGGCAATGCAGGTGACATCGTTTTTTTCACCGCTCGACAAGCGCAAAACCGATGATTTGCGCCCCGCCGTCTATGAGGCGACAGGATTGCAGATGTTGTCCGGGCGGGGCGAATGGATCTGGCGGCCCGTATCCAACAGGCAGACTTTGCAAGGCTCAGCCTTTATTGATGAAAACCCGCGCGGATTCGGGCTGATCCAGCGCGACCGCGACAGCTCTGCATTTGAGGATGACAACCAACATTGGGAACGCCGGCCCTCGCTCTGGATTGAACCGATTCAAGATTGGGGTGCCGGGCAATTCGAACTGCTGGAAATTCCCAGCGATTCGGAAGTGAACCAAAACGTGTATGTCTATTGGCGGCCCAAAGAAGGGTTAAAGCCCGGCACCGAGGCCACCTATGCCTACCGGCAATTTTGGTGCTGGTCACCGCCGATCAAGCCGACGCTTGCCATGGCAACACTCGCGCGCAGCGGCAAAACCACACAAGGCGGAAAAGCTTTGCGGCGCATTTTGGTCGATTTTAGCGGGGATATGCTGGCAGAGGACGTTCGCCCCTCCGCCATCAGTGCGGCGCTCACTTTGGCAGGCGGCCAGCTGGTCAACAGTCGTATCTTGCCCGGTCGGGTCTCTAAAACGATTCGCGTACAATTTGATTTTGAACCTGCGGGCGAAAATCTGGTAGAGATAAGGCTTGCACTCCAGGCGGAGGGCAAACCGCTGAGTGAAACATGGGTGTATCGTTGGACCGGTTGAATTTTGAACATAAAGAGGCCGAACCGGTCTTGAGCGGCACTTTGGCCGTTCCGCCACTGCCGATTTATGGCGGGAAATCAGGTATAATTGACCCCGCGATGCCGCCAGAGTCTCATTTGGCTATGCCGGTGCAATCGCTGACGCGCTTTGATAAAAAGACGGAAGTGCGCCGCGCAGTTGCGCTCAAACTTGCCTCCAAGCCATGGTTGGCTCGCTTTGTGGTGTTTGGCGGCGGCTTGGCGCTGACGGCCTACGGCGCATATGAAATGTATCGCGTGGTCGATGTTGGCGGCGTGAGCGTCCTTAAATGGGTGTTGTTGGTTTTGTTTGTTGCCAACTTTTCCTGGATTGCGCTCGCGTTTAGCAGCGCGGTGGTCGGGTTGTTCTGGTTGCTGTTTCGTGCGCCAAAACGCCAGAGCGCCCCAACGTCACTGAGCAGCAAAACCGCTGTGGTGATGCCAATTTACAACGAGCAGCCCAGCCGGGTTTTTGGGGCGGTTCAGGCTATTGCCGAGGATGTGGCCAAAACAGGTCTTGGCGCGCATTTCGATTATTTTTTCTTGTCCGATACAACCAATCCCGACATCTGGGTGGCCGAAGAGCGGGCCTTTTTGGCATTGCGGCGCAGATTGGGTGACAACTTCCGGATTTTTTACCGCCATCGACCCAAAAATACGGCGCGAAAGGCCGGAAACATTGGCGATTTTGTCAGCCGCTGGGGAGGGCTTTATCCGCAAATGGTGGTGCTTGATGCCGATAGCTTGATGACCGGACACTCAATTGTATCACTCGCAGCAGCGATGGAGGCTGATCCCGATTCTGGCATCATTCAAACACTGCCGCTTATTATCAATCGCAATACGCTGTTTGCGCGCCAACAACAATTTGCGGCACGGATTTACGGGCCGGTGATTGCCGCCGGGCTATCAGTGTGGATGGGGCGCGACGGCAACTACTGGGGCCACAACGCGATCATCAGAACCAAAGCCTTCGCAGACCATTGCGGACTGCCGGATTTGCGCGGCAGGCCACCTTTCGGCGGCCATATCATGAGCCACGACTTTGTCGAGGCGGCGTTAATCCGGCGCGCCGGATATGCGGTGTATATGCTTCCGGTGCTCGGGGGGTCGTTTGAGGAAAGCCCGCCCTCGCTGATAGATTTGGCTGCGCGCGACAGACGTTGGTGCCAAGGCAACTTGCAGCACATTCGTGTGGTGCCCTCCAAGGGGCTTCACTGGGCGACACGGCAACATTTTTTCACCGGTATCATGTCCTATCTCGCTTCTCCGCTTTGGATGGCGCAATTGTTGGTGGGTTTGGTGCTGGTGTTACAGGCGCGCTATATCCGCCCTGAATATTTCACTGACCAATTTACGCTGTTTCCCACTTGGCCAAGGTTTGATGCCGAGCGCTCGCTGAGCCTGTTCCAGTTAACGCTGGCGATTTTGCTCGCACCCAAAATATTCGGCTTGCTGGTCAGTTTGGTGCAGAGCGAAACCCGACGTGCCGCAGGCGGCGCGATACTGCTAACCCTCTCGACAGTGTTCGAGATCATCCTGTCGGCTTTGCTCGCACCCATTGTGATGCTGGTGCAATCGGGCGCGGTGAGTCAGATTTTGATGGGACGTGACACGGGGTGGAATCCGCAGCGGCGGGATGACGGGTCAATTCCGCTCAAGGATATTATCCGCCGCCATCGCAGCCACGTTCTGCTCGGCTTGTTTTGTTTGATGGGCGGCATGATGATTTCACCCAGTCTGGTGGCTTGGATGTCGCCGACCATCGCAGGCTTGATTCTCGCGGTCGCGCTGTCCTGGGCTAGCGGGCAGCTCTCAATCGGGCTCTGGCTGAAGCGTCTCGGCTTGCTGAAAACACCCGAAGAGGCAGCGGTGCCGGAAATTGCCACGCGCGCGAATCAACTGTCAGACGAAATGGCCCGCCTCGGGTTTGATGAAGCGGACGGGCTTGAGGCAATTCACGCGTTTCCTGCATTGAAAGCTGCGCACGAGGTGTTCCTTCCAAACGCCAAAAAGCGCCAGCGCGGGCAGGTTTCCGCCGAGCGCGCGTTGGCAGAAGCCAAGCTGACCGACGCAAACACACTGGAAGAAGCGATGAAATGGCTTCAACCGAAAGAGCGGATGGTGGTTTTGCATGATCGCGCGTTGATTTCGCTGCTGTCGCGTTTGCCCTCAGACGCGACCAGCAAGAATGCCAAGGTGTGAATTTCACAAAAACATGACATTGTTGCTTGGCAAGTAGGCTTCAACTTGGTATAGGCACCGGACAAGAGACGTTTGAGGGCTCGCCGCATTGGCGATGACGCTTAAAGGCCTTATTCCTCGATAGCTCAGCTGGTAGAGCATTCGACTGTTAATCGAATTGTCGCAGGTTCGAGCCCTGCTCGAGGAGCCAGTTTTAAAGACCTGATATCGTAAAGATATCGGGTCTTTTCTTTTTGTAATCTCCGGATAACAAAATCTGAATCGCTTGGCGGGGCGTAGGTAAGGCATGAATAAAATTGCGTCCGATTCCATCGCCAAAAACGTCAAATCCAGCATCGTGTGGTTTCGCCACGACCTGCGTCTGTCAGACAACTCCGCACTTGATGCTGCGGTCAAATCCGGAAAACCGATTTACTGCATTTATATAGATGAAACCAATGAGGCGTTGCGCCCGTTGGGCGGCGCGGCGCGTTGGTGGCTGCATCATTCCCTGAAAGCGCTTGAAGCGTCACTGTCTGCAATCGGCGGCGGTTTGGCGTGCTTTGCTGGCGACAGCGAAAAAATCCTAGCCGAACTGGCGCAGGCAATCGGTGCTGATGAAGTTCACTGGTCGCGGCGCTATGGTGGAGCGGAACGCGACGTTGATGCGCGCATCAAAGCAAACTTGAAATCTCAAGGCATGCTTGTCGCCAGCCACAACGCCAGTTTGTTGTTTGAGCCCTGGCAGATCCAAAACAAAACCCAGGAACCGTACAAGGTGTTTACGCCGTTTTGGCGTGCGTGCATGGTCAGCGCTGCTCCGGAGCAGCCGCTTCCCGCTCCAAAACAGATCAACGGTGCCGGTGCGCTCGCGCAGTCAGTCTCGATTGATGAGCTTGGGCTTTTGCCAACGCATCCGGATTGGGCAGCTGGCTTTAAAGACCATTGGAGCATTGGCGAGGCGGGGGCGCAACAGCGTTTGTTCGATTTTATTGACGAGGCGCTGCCAAGCTATGCCGAAGAGCGCGACAGGCCGGACATGCCTTCCACGTCCCGCTTGTCACCGCATTTGCGCTTTGGCGAAATCTCGCCCCGGAGTATTTTTTATGCGGTGCAAATGGCGCAAGACTCCGGAAAAGCGCCCGCCCGCGACGCTGCTAAATTCCTTGCGGAAATAGGATGGCGCGAATTTTCCTATCATCTGCTGTATTACAATCCCGAACTGGCGACTAAAAATTTCCAAGCCCGCTTTGATGCTTTTGGCTGGAGCGCGCCAAATCCGGCTCACCTCACCGCATGGCAAAAAGGCAATACCGGCTATCCGATTGTTGACGCGGGATTACGCGAGCTTTGGCAAACGGGGTTTATGCATAACCGGGTGCGGATGATCGTCGCGTCTTTTTTGATAAAGCATCTGATGATGGATTGGCGTGTTGGTGAAGAGTGGTTTTGGGACACGCTGTGCGATGCTGATCCGGGTAGCAACGCGGCGAGTTGGCAGTGGGTGGCCGGGTCTGGCGCTGATGCAGCACCTTATTACCGGATTTTCAATCCGATCATCCAAGGCGAAAAATTCGATCCAGACGGCACTTACGTCCGGAAGTATGTTCCTGAGCTTGCTGGCTTGGGTGAAAAGTACATTCACAAGCCTTGGGAACTCTCCTCGGCTGAGCTGCGTTCGAGTGGTGTTGTGCTCGGCAAAACCTATCCGCATCCGATTGTCGATCACGGGTTTGCGCGAGACCGCGCTCTGGCAGCGTTTCAGGCGTTGCCCAAACCCTGAATAGTGGATTTGGAGCAGATATTACTAAGAGTTCATGTGCGTGTCGCAGATCGATGCGCTATGCAGGGTATTCACGTAATAAACGCGGCGTTGTGCGCTCGGAGACAATTTTTATGGGTATCGGCAAGAAAATTTTAGGCTTGGCAGTTGCAGGCTCCGTTGTAGCTCTGGCGGCGGCTTTCTATCCCGATACAGCTGACCAGATATTTCCCGGTTCCGGTGTTCAAGCTAAAAAATTGCGCGCCAGTTTGCCGTTTTTGCCTGCGCCGACTGTGCCCTCTCCTGCTGCGGCAATTGCCCCGCCTGCCCGCCCGCCCGTGACCGTAACGGTGAGCAAAGCGCAACGTAAAACAGTGCCAATTCGCATTGATGTGATTGGCACTGTGCAGCCCGTTGCCAGCGTTGTGCTGCGGTCGCGGGTTGATAGCCAGATCGATCAAGTGCTCATCTCAGACGGCGCGAATGTCAAAGCCGGTGATATTTTGGTGAAACTGGACTCCCGCCAGCTTGCAGCGCAAATTCAGCAAGCGCAGGCGGTTTTGGCGAAAGATCAGACCCAACTGGCGCAGGGCCAACGCGATGTGACGCGGTATGCCGATCTTGTCGCCAAGCAGGCCGGAACGCAGATAAACCTCGACAATGCGAAAACAACTGTTGCCGGGATTCAGGCCGCCATTTTGGGGGATCAAGCCGCGCTCGATAACCTCAAGGTGCAGCTGAGCTATTACACTATAATTGCGCCGATTGATGGCCGCGTTGGCACAGTCGCGATGAAAGCCGGTAATATCGCCCGCCAAGGCGAGGCCGGGACGGCGTTGGCGACCATCAACCAGATAAACCCGATTTATGTCAGCTTTTCGGTGCGGCAGGACCTGCTGGATGAGCTGCGCGCCTCGATGAAAAGCAACGAGGGCGAAGTGACGGCAACCCCTCAGGGTTCCAAGACCAAAATCAGGGGCAAAATTTCCGTCATCGACAACTCTGTCGATGCGGCGACCGGCACGATCGGCGTTAAGGCCCTGTTCGAAAATGTTGACGAAACGCTTTGGCCCGGCCAGCTTTGCAACCTCCGAATTGTCCTGCGCAATGAACCGAACGCGGTAACGGTGCCGCGCGCGGCAGTGCAAAGCGGGCAAAGCGGCAATTTTGTCTATGTCATTGACGCAGGCAAAGCCAAGCTTGTCCCCATCAAGGCTGGCGTTACCATCGATGACGAAATTGTCATCCGCTCCGGTCTGGAGGGCACGGAAGCTGTCGTAATAGAGGGCGCTTTGATGCTGAACAACGGCGCATCGGTGAATGTTCGGGAGCCAGCGGCGGCACCCGGCTTGCCGAAGGCTGAATTGCCGAAAACCGAGGCCGCTAAAACCAACTAAGTCCATGTCTGCGAGGATTTAACTCCCAAGGATTTACCCCTATGTCTCTGCCTGAACTCTGCATTCGCCGTCCGGTGATGACCATCCTCCTGATGTTTTCCTTCGTGCTGTTCGGGGTTCTGGGCTACACGAAGCTGCCTGTTTCGGCTTTGCCGCGCGTGGATTTCCCGACAATTTCGGTGTCGGCTGATCTGGCCGGTGGTAGCCCGGAGACATTGGCCGCCTCCGTTGCAGCGCCGCTCGAGCGGGTGTTTGCCACCATCCCCGGCGTGACCTCGATGACATCCACTTCATCACGCGGGTCAACCAACATCACCATGCAGTTCGACCTCGACCGTAGCATTGATGGCGCGGCGCTGGATGTGCAGTCGGCAATTTCTTCCGCAAGCAAGCAACTTCCCCCCGAAGTGACCGAGGCTCCCAATTATCGCAAGGTCAACCCCGGCGATGCACCGATATTGTTTGTGGTGGTGTCCTCG
>JAYVYB010000026.1:0-14127 GCA_043784625.1 Methylovirgula sp. | reverse complement strand
GGCGCAACGCCAAAAACTGAGCGATGCTGCCAATAAGGCGCGCGCAAGCGTCGGCTTTAAGGTGGTTCAAGACCCCAACACCGGAAGCGGAATCGGCATTGCCACCAAATACATGGGCAAGCCGGAGAAGGCTGCCTCCGGCTCGAAGTGGGCCTATGGTAACGACATCATTTTAGAAACAGTTCGCACCAAGCCGGACAAAGCTGATATGGCGGCCACATTCGAGCGCTTTGTCAGCGCCGTGGTTGAAGGCCGCAAGGTCACATACAAGCTGCTGAGGCCGGATTTCTTTGTGGTGACCGGCGAATTGGCATCGCAAAAGTTTTACACCCGCTTCGCTCCGACCCCGGACGGATTGCGCGGATATACCCTGACCTACAATCCCAACATCAGTCCGGATATTGAAAAGTTGGTGATTGCGACAGCAAACACCTTTGAACCGATCTTTTCCGGCAAAAACGGTGAGGTGGAGCCAGCTGCCAAAGATGTGCCCACCGCCGCGCTTGCTCCGGCCGCATCGCTCACCCCTGGTTCCAGCGTTGCGGCACAGCGCTTCGGTACCGCTCTTGTGTTGGCAAAAGGGTTAGCTGCCACACCTGCTGCAGCCATAAAGGACTGCAAAGCGGTTCTCGTTAGCGGCAAACCTGTTCAAATTTCGGACGCTGGCGACGGCGTGGCCCTTTTGAGCGTTGAAGGCATCGAAGCGCCAGCGGCCATTGCTGCTGCCAGCGCGACGCAAAATGAAGGCGCAGTCGCATTTGGCTTTGGCGCTGACAAAAAGCTTCAGGCCGCTCCTGGCGAACTTATGGCAAAAGGTACTGCTTTTCTGGCTGCGCTACAGGCTGGATTGCAAGGCGGGGTGATTTTGAGCGCCAATGGTGATGTGCGCGGCTTGCTGGTGGATGATCCGGCGACAAAGCCGCAAATTGCCGGTGTTGCCTTGGCATCGCGCTCGCAGGTGCTGCCAGCAGCTGCCTTGCTGACCGTTTTAGAAAAGCAACACATAGCGGCTGGCCCGTCCGGTGCGCCTCGCTCGACGGGCGAACTCTCGCAAATTGCCGCCAAAATGTTGGTGAGCGTCGTGTGTCAGGTCAGGTGATACGCCGCTGCCATTTGCTCAATATGCGCTAATTTCGACTCAAACTGGCTCCAGTCGTCACTCTGCGCAATTCGCTTCCACAGCGTTTCAACGTCATCAATGAGCATGGTGCAGGGCGACGCATTGTTAAAATACGGGTGGTTTAAGCTCCGTTCAGAGGCGGGTTGATAGTCTTTCAACGCCGCGCGCACAGGCGCAAAGGCTTCCAAGGCATAGAAGGAGGCCGAAACGCTGCCAGCCACCCTGCCCGTGTCGTTGCCGAACCAGTCAAAAAATGCCTGCTCGAACGGGGCACTTGTTTCAAACAGCGCCTTAAACCAAGCATTGGTGAGCGTGATATCGCTCAAAAACCCGTTTGATTTCAGCCCTAAGCGGCGGGTGATTGCATGGGCAAGCTCAGGCTGAAGATTTTCGGAGTAGCTTTCGAGCGCGTCATTTAAAATAGCCATGGGAGCAAGATCGACAAAACACTCGGCCAGCCTTGTAAAATTCCACCCCACCGCGCTAGGCTGGCGCCCGAACGCATAAAGGCCATTGTGATCGAAATAGGCAGCGGTGAAATTCGGGTCATAGGTGGGCACAAAGCGCCACGGACCATAATCGAAGCTTTCGCCGGTGACGTTGATATTGTCGCTGTTCAGCACGCCGTGAACAAAGCCCGCCGCCATCCATTGCGCCACCGTCCGCGCCAGATTTTTGCCGACCTGGCGCAAGAAACCGCCAATGCGCTCGGGCAAAGCGCCACCGCTAACCTCCGGCATATAATATTTAATCGTATGATCGAGCAGCTTTTCGATATTTTCCGGTTGTTGCAGCGCCGCCAGACGCTGAAATGTACCGATGCGAATGTGCGAGTGGTTTAACCGCACCAAAACAGAGCTGCGCGTTGGGGAGGGTTCATCTCCCCGCTGCAACGCTTCTCCTGTTTCGATCAGGCTGAAGCTTTTTGATGTGTTCACCCCTAAAGCCTCCAGCATTTGCGTGGCCACCACCTCTCTAACGCCGCCTTTGAGGGTCAAGCGCCCATCGCCCGCGCGCGACCATGGTGTTTCGCCGGAGCCTTTGGTGCCAAAATCGAGCAGACACCCGCTGTCATCGCGCATTTGCGCAAACAAAAAGCCGCGTCCGTCGCCCAAATCCGGGTTATACTGTCGGAATTGATGGCCATGATAGCGCAGCGCCAATGGCTTGGGGAAACTGCCGACAAAAGGCTTAAAGCATGCAAAATGTTCCAGCCATTCTGCATTTCCTAGTCCGGCAAGACCAACTTTTTCCGCCCATTTTTGATTGCGAAACCGTAGAATCTGCGCGGGGAACCGGGCAGCTTTCACTTCGTCATAAAAATCCGGCCCCAGCGCGGCATGGGTGGCTTCAGGCTTAAATTGCGTCAAATCACGAAACCTTTTTTGTTTTCACGCTTCAAATATAGCACGCGCCGCTGTAGCTTCATCCTCCACAGGAGTATGAATGCAAATAAAGCCACTTGCGATCACCATGGGAGACCCAGCCGGAATCGGGCCGGAAATCGTCGCCAAATTCTTCGCCGCCCTCCCCGGCGTGCCAGCGATTGTCGTGGGTGACGCAGCCATTTTATCGCGCGCCATCGCATTGTTGAAGCTGGATCTCCATCTTTTCACGATAAAATCGGCTGATCAGGCACAATTTGCTCCTCATCGGATTAACCTGATTGCGGCGAGTGCCCTGCCCGGCGACCTCGCATTTGGTAAGGTTGATGCGCGCGCCGGAAAGGCCGCTTATGATTATGTGATTGCTGCGATTGATATGGCCAAAGCGGGCGACATTTCCGGCATCGTCACCGCGCCGCTGGCCAAAGAGTCTTTAAAGGCCGCAGGTCTCAAATATCCTGGTCATACGGAGATTTTGGCGGATAAATCAGCGACTTCTGACTTTGCGATGATGCTGGCAAACGAGCATATCAAGGTGATTTTGGTCAGCATTCACGTCTCATTGAAAAATGCGGTGAAACTGGTGACGCGGGCGCGGGTTTTAAAAACTATTGAGCTCGCAGCGCTTGCCTGCGCTGCCTATGGCATTGAAAAACCACGCATTGCAGTTGCAGGGTTGAACCCGCACGCCGGGGAAGACCGCATGTTTGGCGACGAAGACGCCGACGAAATTGCGCCCGCAATTGCGGACGCACGCGCGATGGGCTTTGATGCCAGCGGGCCTTATCCGGGCGATACGGTGTTCATGCGCGCAAAAAAGGGCGAATTCGATATTGTTGTGGCGCAATACCACGATCAGGGGCTGATTCCGGTGAAATATCTGGGAATTGAGAATGGCGTCAATGTCACCATCGGGCTGCCGTTTGTGCGGACATCGGTGGATCACGGCACGGCTTTTGATATCGCGGGCACCGGAAAAGCCGACGCTAACTCATTGATATATGCCTATAAACAGGCGGTTTTGTTGGCAAACTCTCAGGAGAAACATGGCGGCTGACACTGCCCAGCTTGCTAAAATCACCGCCCTGCCGTGCTGGTTGGGCCCGCCAAAAATCGCGCCCTTGCAGGGCGGCATTACCAACCATAATTTCACGGTGTCGGATTTGCGCGGCACCTATGTGGTGAGGCTGGGCGCGGATATTCAAGCGCACGGCATCATGCGCTTTAATGAGCTGTCTGCCTCGCAAGCCGCTGAAAAAGCAGGAGTTTCTCCGCGCGTTGTCTGTCACGAACACGGCGTTCTCGTGCTGGATTTCATTGAAGGGCGCACGTTGAGCGCGGCTGATGTGCGCGCAAATCCCATGCCCGCGCTGGACCTTATCGCCACCGCGCACCGCGAAATGGCGGTACATTTACAGGGGCCGCTGCTGACATTTTGGCCGTTTCATGTGGTTCACAATTACCTTACAGAACTGCAAAAACTGCACAGCAAAAGATGCGCAAATTTCGGCGCACTGTGGCCAAAAATCGGTCGTCTGCGGTCAATCGTCGGCCAAATTGAGCTTACCTACTGCCATAACGACTTACTCGCCGCCAATTTTATCGACGACGGCAAAAGGCTTTGGCTGATTGATTGGGACTACGCCGGCTTTAATTCGCCTTTGTTCGACCTGGCGAACTTTGCCACTAATTCCGAGTTGGACGAGGTGGCGGAGCGGGCGATTCTGGCGCGATATTTTGGCCGCGCGCCTAATGCTCCCCTCTTGCGGCAATTTAACGCCATGCGCTGCATGTCGCTGTTGCGGGAGGCGCTGTGGAGCATGATGTCTGAGATAACCTCAACTATCGTGTTTGATTATGAAACCTATACCGATGCGTATTTGCGGAGGTTTGACGCGGCTTGGGCGCGGGTGGAAGGCTAGGTTTGATTCTTTCCCATAACAATCTTTAAGGCGAGTTATTCACCGTCATGCGCGGGCTTGACCCGCGTATCCACGGGTTAACAGGGTGGCGGTTCGACCCTTGAAGGTACGGTATAACCGCTTTGTCTGACGTTCCATTGTTTGTTTCCGCATAAAGCAAAACGTGGATACGCGGGTCAAGCCCGCGCATGACGAGCGATATCCGATAAGGCGGGGGCGGTTCTAAAATTTCCCGCTTTGACACAGCGCCGTGTAACCCTAATTATGGCAGGCAAGCCAGCACGGAGCTCTCATGTCCCCGCTTCCCACCCACGCGCAAATCATCGTCCTTGGCGGCGGCATCATCGGCTGCTCCACTGCCTATCATCTGGCAAAGTTCGGCGCGAAAGATGTTATCCTGCTCGAGCGTAAAAAGCTCACGTCCGGCACCACGTTTCACGCGGCAGGTCTGGTGGGGCAATTGCGCTCCTCAGCAAATGTGACACGGCTGTTGAAGGAGTCTGTCGCGCTTTATCAAGGGCTGGAAGCTGAAACCGGCCAAGCGACGGGCTGGAAGATGAACGGCGGCCTGCGCCTTGCCTGCAATGCCGAACGCCTGACCGAAATTAAACGCCAAGCCACCACGGCGCATAGTTTCGGGCTGGAAATGCACCTGCTATCCCCGAAAGAGGCGCTGGACCTGTTCCCGATTATGGACAATTCCGATGTTATCGGCGCGGCGTTCCTGCCAACGGACGGGCAGGCCAATCCTTCCGATATTACGCTCTCCTTGGCGAAAGGCGCGCGGATGCGCGGCGTCAAGATTTTTGAAGACGTGGAAGTGACAGGCATTTGCGTTAAAAACGGCCGCGTCACCGGCGTTAAAACAGCGCAGGGCGAGATCACCTGTGAGACAATCGTTTGCTGCGCCGGGCAATGGTCGCGCGAGATTGGCTTGATGGCGGGCGTCACCATCCCGGTGCAGTCGGTTGAGCATCAATATCTCATCACCGAGCCTTGCGGCGTGCCGCGCAATCTGCCCACTTTGCGCGATCCGGACCGGCTGATTTATTACAAAGAGGACGTCGGCGGGTTGGTGATGGGCGGTTATGAGCCAAACCCGATTGCCTGGGCGGATGACGGTATTCCCAAAAATTTTCATTTTTCCTTGCTGTCCTCGCGTTGGGATCATTTTGAGCCCACCATGGAACAGGCGTTGTTCCGCACACCAATTTTGCAAACGGCGGGGGTGCGGCAGCTGTTGAACGGGCCGGAAGCCTTTACGCCGGACGGCAATTTCATTTTGGGTGAAGCGCCCGAAGTTGCCGGATTTTTCGTCGGCTGCGGCTTCAATGCCTTTGGCATCGCCTCGGCGGGGGGCGCGGGCTGGGGCTTGGCGCAATGGATTCTTGATGGCCGTCCGCCGATGGACCTGTGGCCGGTGGACATTCGCCGCTTCTCACGCGATGTGCATGGCGCCAAGGAATTTGTCAAAACCCGCACTCTGGAGGCTTATTCCAAACACTACACTATGGCTTGGCCGCATGAGGAGATGTCCAGCGCGCGGATGGTGAAAGTTTCACCGCTATATGACCGGCTTCAACAAGCCGGGGCGTGTTTTGGCTCCAAACTCGGGTGGGAGCGGCCAAACTGGTTTGCGCCGCAAGGATTGGAACCACGCGACATTTACACCTACGGGCGACAAAACTGGTTTGATGCGGTGGGCGAGGAACATAAAGCGGTGCGCGAGCGCGCCGGGCTGTTTGACCAAACCAGCTTTGCCAAGTTTGAACTGCGCGGGCGCGACGCAAGCAAAGCGCTGGATTGGCTTTGCGCCAACCATGTTACCGACTCTGTTGGCAGTCTGACCTATACGCAAATGTTGAATCAACGCGGTGGCATAGAGGCCGATCTTACAGTGGCGCGTTTGGCGGAAGATAAATTTTACATCGTCACCGGCACCGGATTCCGAACCCACGACTTTTCGTGGATTGCGCGCAATGTCCAGTCCGGATTGGATGTGCAATTTGAAGATATGACCGGCCACTTTGGCGTTTTGTCGCTGATGGGGCCGCGCGCCCGCGACATATTGGCGAAAGTGTCGCGCAGCGATGTCAGCGACGCCGCCCTGCCCTTTATGGCTTGCAAAATCATCGACCTCGGCGGGCCGGATGTGCGGGCGCTGCGCGTGACTTATGTCGGCGAGCTTGGCTATGAATTGCACATTGCCATCAATGATTTACCGGCAGCCTATGACAGATTGATTCAAGCGGGCGCGGAATTCGGCCTCAAAAATTGCGGCTATCGCGCCATAGAATCGTTGCGGCTGGAAAAAGGCTATCGCGCCTGGGGCGCGGACATAAACGCCGACTCAACGCCCTATGAGGCGGGCCTGCGCTTTGCGGTGCGAAAATCGGGCGGTTTTCAAGGCGAAGCTGCGCTTAAAGCCGCGCCGCTCAAGCGCATGTTGGCGACTTTCAGCGTCGATGACCCAAGCATCGTGCTGCTGGGGCGCGAAACCATATTCAGGAACGGCGAACAGGTTGGCTATCTGACTTCGGGCGGTTTTGGCTATACGCTCAACACCAACATCGGCTTGGGCTATGTGCGGCAAGAAGCCGGGATAACCCGCGACTTCGTGCTTTCGGGAGACTACGAGCTTGAAATAGCCTGCCAGAGACATGCGGCCAAGGTGAGTTTGGCGGCGCTGTATGACCCGAATAACGAGAGGGTTCGAGGGTGAGTAGCTTTAAGTTCGAATTGGCCTCCCCCTACAAATCCGCGTAGGGGTCATAGTTGTCGTCTGGATACCAAACGCCGTTAAACAGATCTGCCTGCCGCCCCATGGTGCAGCGCTGAACGTGGTTATTGTCGAGAAAGCTGTGCACGCTGCCCGGCGTTCCCCAATCCCCGCCCCAAATCAGCTTACGGTGATGGGCGAGATGTCCGAGCAATGAAAAGTCACCCTTCCACGAGGGTTTGCCGTTTATGCTTTTCACGATATCGCAGGCGAGGCCATAATGATGGACGCCAACCTTTTTAAGCTTGGTCGCCCCCCGCGCATAAAGCAATTCCTGCCGCTCTTTGCTGCGATAGGTTTCGAAAACCATCATTTGCAGGCCATTTGCGGCAGCGTCCGCGATAATGCACTGCACCAGATTGCGGGTGACCGGCTCCAGCATGTCCAAATCGCTGACCGGGTTTTTGCTGGTGAATTTTGCGCTTTTGACAATGACATCGGTATAGAAATTTGACATCTTGAACACTCCATCGGGTGAGATGAGTTTTTCAAAGCAACAAAAAGCTATGCCGGAAGTTTAGACTTGTAAACAACAAGTTGAGCACGGCGGGAAACCTGCCATGCTCAAATAAGTATCATGATTTGGTGGATGACGTTTTACAGCCCGGCAGCAACCTTGCTCATGTGCTGGGCAACCATGGTATCAAAGTCGGCCGCGCTGATGTTCAAATCCGCGAGATCGCGATTGTCCATTGAATTCAGCTCTGCCCAGATGCGGGTGCGTTCGGCGCGCAAAACGCGGTTGCGCTTCATTTGTGCGAATATATGTGTCAAATTCATAACTCATCTCCGATATGTGCCTGTTTCTCAGGCTGATTGGTGGAGACGCTTCCTGATCCCTGACCTATTTGCAATATAATCTATTGTGCGCTGCACAAAAGTGTAAAAAACAAATCTCAGCCATGCAAATTATGCATGGCATTTTCCTACTTGTTGCCCTGCATAAAGCTCTGCCACTGCTGCTCAGTGCCGAAGAAGGCATTGCGATCAACCTTGCCAACGATACCGGGGATATACGCGTCTGACTGATATTGCCAAAACGTCCAGCGGCGCTGTTTGTATTTTACGGTGGGGTAATATTTGGTGCTGCGCACCCACATCGGGTATTCGGTGAAGTAATCGCCGTCCAGAATGCCCTGATGGAAATCCACTGTTGAATAGATCACCGGGCGTTTGCCGTAGTAGCGCTCCATCTCATTGAGCATTTCGCGCATTTCGCGGTGGACCTGCTCCATGTTCAACACACGCGGGCAAGATTTTGAACCCGGCGTCAGTTCCACATCAAGCACGGGCGGCAGCGAGTCTTCTTCCACCGGCGCGTGGGCTTTAAACCAGTTGATCTGTTCTTGCGGACTGCGGCACCAGTAAACGAAATGGTAAGCGCCATGCGGAATGCCGGCAGCCTTTGCGCCCTGCCAATTCTGCATGAATTTTTCGTCGGCGTTATCACCACCTTCGGTGGCTCGGATCCAGACAAAGCGGACGCCGCTGGCCTTCACCGCATTCCAGTCAATGTCGCCTTGATATTTGGACACGTCGATGCCGTGAATAGGAAAGTCCGACGCGTGCGGATAATTGTCGCGGTCATAGGTAGAACAGGCCGAGGCAAGCAGAGCTAACGCGCCGGCAGCGACGGATTTAAAAGAGAAGGCGGATGCAACGTCTGTCATGGGCTTAAAATAGAAACAATTTTGTAACGATTCGTTAACGCGCGCGCAAACGCTGATATTCGACCACATACACCGGCAATGATGGTTAATTTGCGGGCGATTGCTGCAGCCAACGCAAAATCCAGCCACAGAGGGCTGGATTTATGGGCCTATCAGGATTTTGCGTTTAAAGCCTCAATGGCGGCCAAACCAGCGGCACACCTGCGAAGAATAGTCCGCAAAAGCTTTAGGGTGGGCTTGGCGCAAGGCTGCCTCTTCATTCGGGATAATCAGGCGGTCAATTGCGAGATAGTGGCCGATGAATACCAGTGGCCCAAAGAACAGGCCAAAGTGCATGAAAGGCGGGTTTGAGGCCAAAAGAATGAGCAAGAGCGCTAACAATCCGCTTTGCATCATGGTCAGCAAATAGGTCGGGTTCCGGCTGATGCCGTACAGACCTGTGGTCACCAGCGCGTCAGACCCGTAAAATTGCCGCGCATCGCCGCCGCGCTTTTCAAGATCAATCACCGCTATGATTTTGCCAATTTGCAGGAGTACAGCCAGCGCGATCACCGCAAAATCGTCCCAACGTTGGTTCCAAGGCACATCATAGCTGAGCACATAAAACATGGCAGCGGAGACAAAGGCGGAATCTGCAACCAAATCGACGAAAAATATCCGCGAAAATTGCAAATCACGGGTCATTCGTGACCAGAAATAGCCTATATATATCTGCGGGATCGCTTTTAGAGTTGTAGCCATCTTATGCTTCCTGAACTGAAACTTGGTTGTTCACGTGATCATTAACCTAGGCAAATTTAGTTAATGACCCCTGTGAAAATCGTTCACCTCAAGACTTTATTTAAATGAATAGCTATTGTGGTTACTTATTTTTACTTCTGACTTTCCATTTTTGAATATTCGAGTCCTGACTTATTTAATATTTTAAATTTAACGATTGCATTAATAAAAGGTTTACTATGAATACTGGCACATCACTCCTTTTTACGGTATTATTTGCCTGTTTTTGCTTTCCTTCCCAAGCGTGTACGCAAAATGCGCTCGGTACTGCACGCGTATTGAGTTTTGGCACGCAAGGCGGCTTTGCTGTCGGCTTGAAGACCTACCCGCAAAGTCTGGCGCTGGAAGACCATGAGGTGGTGCTGACCTTTGACGATGGACCTTGGCCGGCAACGACACCAAAAATTCTCGATGCCCTGGCGGCAGAGTGCGTTCAAGCGACATTTTTCCTGATCGGGCGCAATGCCGCCGCCGCGCCGACGTTGGTAAAGCGCGAATTAGCCGAAGGGCACACTGTTGGACACCACTCTTATAGCCATCCGGCTGTCACGCTGCGCGGCTTGAGCATTGAGGCGGCGCAGGCGGATGTTGCCCGCGGCTTTGTCGCTGATGATATGGCCGCCTATGGCAGCGCGGCAGCACAACCGCTTGTGCCGTTTTTTCGGTACCCCGGGTTTGGTGACAGTCCGGCATTGAATGAATGGCTGAAAGCACGCGGCGTCGGCATATTTGGCACCGATATCTGGGCTTCCGACTGGTCAGCTATGAGCCCCGGAGCCGAACTCACGCTGGTGATGAAACGCCTTGAAGCACAAAAGCGCGGCATCATTCTGTTTCACGACACCAAAGCACAAACGGCTGCCATGTTGCCCGCGTTTTTGCGCGAGTTGAAGCTGCGCAGTTATAAAATCGTGCATATTGTGCCCGGCACAGGCAACGCCGAAACCCGCCCTGCCCCGCAAGGTTGGAGTTCCGAGACGGAGCGCACAATGAAACGCCTGGGCATGTGAGGAAAAAGACGGCGTGTTTGGCGCAATCAGGTTCACGCCTTAAATCAGTTCCGCCCGCACAAGGCCGCGCACCGAATTGCCCATATACCATTCTGCATCGGTTAAATCTGCAGGCGCGAGGATAGCTTCTTGCACCTGCCCTGTTTGCAGCAGCCGGGCCCGCAAGGTGCCGGGCAAAAGGCCGCAAGAAAGCGCCGGGGTGAGCAATACGTCTCCCCGTTTTACGAAAATGTTGCAGCGTGCCCCCTCGCAGAGCTCACCGCGCTCATTCACAAACAGCACTTCGTCTGCGCCGCGCTTGCCCGCTTCTGCAAATTCATCCTCGTAAAGCGCCCGCAGCGTGGTTTTGTGGCGCAGCAACGGCCAGGTCGAGTCAAACCGCGTTTGTGCCATCGCCACCCGCCAGACGGCATCGGGCGTCACCTCTTGAATTTGTGTGTGAGTTACGTTGATTGCGCCACCGCGCTGCAACACTGCCCGCACCCGAAAATGTTGCCCGGATGGCAGATCTTGTACGGCGCGCGCCAAGGCCGCATCAAATTCGATGAGGTTCAGCTCAAAGTGCAAAGTTCGCGCCGATGTGCTCAGCCGTGCAACGTGGTAATCCAACAACATGAACCCCTGCTGTTTCGACCAGAGCAGCGTTTCGATCAGGCCGAAGTCTTGCTCATGAAGCTGGCTTTGAGGTGACATTCGTCCCACTCCGATTTGGCCTCAGAATCATACACCACCCCCGATCCGGCATTGAAAACCAGATCTTCGCCACGCAAGGTTGCCGTGCGGATGGCAACATTGAATTTCATATCACCATTGGGGCTGATGTGGCCAATGGAGCCGCAGTAAGCCCCGCGCGCTTCGGGTTCCAGCTCGTGAATGATCTCCATGGCGCGGATTTTTGGCGCTCCCGTCACCGATCCGCATGGAAACAGTCCGGCGAAAATATCGCGCAGGGACAGATTCGGATGCAACTCCGCCGTCACGGTGGAGGTCATCTGATGCAAAGTGGGATAGGATTCTATTTCAAATAATTTCGGCACTTTGACGGAGCCGACGCGGGACAACCTGCTCAGATCATTGCGCAATAGATCGACGATCATCACGTTCTCGGCGCGGTCTTTGATGCTGGCTTGCAAAGCAGCGGCAATTTTGGCGTCTTCCGCTGGGTTTTTACTGCGCGGCGCCGTGCCCTTCATCGGCTTGGCGGAAATCTCACGCCCGTGAACTGTAAAAAACAATTCCGGCGAGGCCGACAGAATGGTTTGATCATCCAATGCAATCACACCGCCCAGTGTTACCGGTTGCCGCCTGCGCATGGCCGCAAATAACGCCAGCGGATTGCCCTGAAACCGCCCGCGCATCGGGAACGTCAGGTTAATCTGATAGACATCACCTGCTCGGATATAGTCCAGCACCTGACCAATGCGCGCCTGATAGTGGGCATATGACCAATCCGCCGCCAGGACAACCGCCTGCGCCGCCGGTGTTATCTGGCTCCAGTCGAATGCTTTGGGAGTTTTGAAGGCGCCGAACAGCAGATATGGCACTTTTGGTTGATGAAAATGAGCGCCGAAATGCGGCTCTAACACATAACCAAGCTCAAACGCCGCATAGCCTACCAAATGCAATCCCGCTTGCCGGGCTTTGTCCATCGCGGCAAACGCCGCATCAACTTCGCCCGGATGGCGCGCAACAATAATGGCCTCCGGCTGATCAAACAGCAGTGCGCCGCCGACGGACGCATCTTCCAACACAACATATGGGGAGGCAAAAGCTTGCATCACGAATTTCAAAGGCCCGATTAGACGCCACACGTGGGCCAATCAGACCTCGAAATCAAGGCAAGCTTTTGCGCTTAGTCGCCACAAAATGACGCGGCGGCTGCTATTTTACTATTTTGATGCTGGCCTCGATCTTGATCAGGTCGTCCATATTGGCCTTTTCGCCGGCTGGAGTTCCCCAATAGGACACGAACAGAAAGTGGTTAGGGTCTACCAGCGCCAGCGTTACACTGACATTCGTTGCTTTGCCCTTTTCGGTTCCGGTGTAGGCAATTTCAAAGGCGTCAATTCCATTGAGCTTGGTGTCTTTCTGGACAGCGGATTTAAAATCAATTTCCACGCCACCCTTGATGAAGGTCTCCAAAGCTTCTTTGGTTGCGGTTTCAACGTCTTTGGCCTCTACAACTTCAAAAGCAACATAGGTGCTGCCGTCTTTGGAGGTTCCTTCAACGCCGCCGTCGTAAGAATTCGGGCTCCAGCTGTCCGGCACAATCACAGATGCCAAAGGCTTGTCTTCGGGCACATTAAAGTTCGCAGCAGAAGCACTCACTGGCGCTAAAAGTGCGGCAAGCACTACAATGCTAAATTTGGTCATTGTCAAAGTCTCCAACATCAAACACAACGGGATTTAAGCGAATCTGCCATGTTCCACGCTTGGACGATGACTGTGAAACTGACCCGATCCACGCTTTTTTACAATCGATTTATAGGGTTCTACTTAACGGTATTGCTACGACATTTCATAAATGGCGCAGATAGCCTTTAAAGAAAATGGCCGTCCCGCTCATCGGCGGTTCAAACCGGTTGTTGCTGGGTGGCGCAATGAATTCCACCACCGCCTGCGGCAATGGCATCGACATTGATCTGCACAATTTTTCTACGGGGAAAAAGGCCGCGCAGAATCGCGCCGGCTTTTTCATCTGCCGCCGCATCGCCAAATTGCGGCGCGATAACGCCACCGTTGCACACATAGAAATTGACATATCCGGCGGCAAATTCGTTGTTTTTATATTTTGGCCGCACGAAGCCGGGGCCTGGCAACACTGCCACTTTCAATTTTCGCCCTTTGGCATCGGTTGCGCCGCGCAAAATCTCCAAATGCCGCAGGTTTACGTCATGATCAAAAGAGTGCGGGTCTGCATCCAACCCGGCGACGACACGCGCAGGTCCGGCAAAGCGGGCATAAAAATCAGTATGACCGTCGGTGATGTCCTTCCCGGTAATTCCCGGCAGCCATATCACTTTGGTGATTCCCAAAACACGCCGCAATTCCGCCTCGCAGGCCGGTTTGCTCACATTAGGATTGCGATTGGCATTGAGGACGCAGCTTTCGGTAATGATGGCCGTGCCTTCGCCATCCACCTCTATGCCGCCGCCTTCCAAAACCAATGAAGACGTAACCAGTTGCGCGTTCGCGCGCGCTGCGACGCCTGCAGCCACTTTTGCGTCCGCTGCGTGCGTTTGCTTATTGCCCCAGCCGTTAAAATTAAAATTGACACCACCCATCCCCGCGCCGGATTTAACAAAGACCGGCCCGTTATCGCGGATCCAAAGGTCATCAATATCCTGAACAACCAGCTTGATCTTGGGGCCGCACTTGCGAGCCGCCGTTTCATATTCGGCCTGCCGCACCAACATATTGACCGGCTCAAACTCTGCAATCGCTTGCGCAATCGATGCGAG